>JANOFL010000256.1:0-26234 GCA_031405895.1 Planctomycetota bacterium | reverse complement strand
TTCGCGCGGACGCTCAAGACAGACCGGTCGCCCGGTCCGCCCCTCCGCTGAAGGCCGAAGCAGTTGGCTATACTTTCTTCGTGAGAAACTCTCATCCTCTATTCCAAACCGGTTTATCCCGGCACACCCTGACACCTTTTCCATCCCGACAATTTGCGTCTGGGCGGTGGAATGAGGGGGCGCAGGGCGGGCGGTTTCGGTTAATCTGGAACAGGTTCGCCCAAATGGTTCATCAAAGGGTCCTGCCATGTTGTGCCGATCGAAGCGTGGGGTGCAGGTGTTCGTTTCCAAGTGGGAGCGGGAGCTGTTCGACCCGGATGAACTGAAGGAATATGTCGAGATCCGGGGCGTGTACCAGGTCAAGTGCACGGAGGAAAACGAAAGCCCCCAAGGGCCCAAGGACTGCAATGGGATGGTCGGGGTGATGCGGGTCCAGATCCTGGGGCTGGGGCTGAAGCTGCTCTGGGGAACGGAGGTCCGGTCGGGAAGCGGGATTGGCGCGAGCTTTCATGTGGCCACTGGCATTTTCTCCCGGCGGCAAAAAGTTGCCCGGCCGGTCGTGGTGCTCGATCCGATCGTGCTCGGACCCGGGATGTTCCTGTCGCCCACTTTGGGCAAGCCCGCTCAGCAGACGATGCTCGATGGGCTTCAGCGCTTCACCTGGCAGAACTGGATCACGACTCGCGATGCCAACTACGGGACTTACAACGAGGCGTCGAAGAGCGGACCAGGCCCGCGGGTTGCACCGGCGGGGCGGTGAGCTTGGACGGGTGGAAGCCGGTTGAATCGGATTGGAAGTGGGCGCGAAGAAGTTTGCCACAGCCACCCCAGGGTGCGCTCCGAAGCCCTCGCGACCATGGGCTGTGAGATGCATCGCAGTTGGCGTATGGAAGCGGACGACCAGACGCGATGTGGTGAAACCTTGGCAGATGCTGACGACGGCAACCCCGTTGGCTAACAGCCCGTTGAAAAAGTGGCCTGGGCGTCTCGCCCATGTGCGTTTTCCGTGAGTATTCTTGGGCCAGAGGCCCAAGCCACGACTTTCTCAGCGGGCTGCTAACCCGCATTTCTCACAACAACTGGTAACCCGAAGCGTAAGCAAGGCGGAACCAGCCAGATTCCTCGCTAACGCGTCGGGTTGCCAGGAACAGTCTGTCTCGAACGGTATCCCCTCGTGAGAAATGCGGGCTAATGGCGAGGGGTGAAAGGCAGCGCGGCCGGCGATTGCATCCGTGCCCTTGATCCAGGCTTCCCGCTTGCCCGAATCGCCGAAAAGCTTGAGTTCTGGCCAAATCGGCAAAAACTGGCATGATTTGCCGGAGCGCAGGGAGCCGTTTTGACGCGATCATGGTGCGGAGTGCCGCCCATCGATGCCTGGTTTGGTTTTCAAAGTAGCAGGCACATTCCATATGCCGTTCGCAGGTCCGCATTTTCGCGGGCGGACGGCACATGGAATGTGCCTGCTACCATCAAAACAACCGGCCTTGGGGCTTCGCGCCATTTGGTTTGTCCGAGGCATGTGCCATTGAAGCCGAAGAGAAGTGAGATGCGGACTGACAAAGCGGGAGCTTTGTCACCACGCTGGGGGAAGCCTGACATAGCGGGAGCATGGTCACCTCGCGAAGGGACTGACAAAGCAGGAGCTTTGTCACCACGGGAAGAACGCCGGGAATGAATGCCGAACAGATTTTTCTGATCGCACTCGAAAAGGAACTGGAGACCGAACGGGACCAGTTTCTCGACAGCGTGTTTCGGCGCCATCCGGAACTGATCCAGGAGGTGAAGGAGTTGCTGCGGGCCCATGATGGGGCAGGGGACTTTCTGTCGTCGCCGATGGTCGATCCGCTCGACCGCAAACGCGAGCCCAAACCGGGCGTGTTGCCGCCCGGCTCGATGATCGGCCCGTACCGGGTGATCCGGATGGTCGGCCGGGGTGGGATGGGGATCGTCTATCTGGCCAGCGACCCGCGGCTTGACCGGCAGGTGGCGGTCAAAGTGCTTTCGCCCCAGCGTTCGGCCGACGAGCAGTGGGTTCGCCGCTTTCGCCGCGAAGCCCGCGCGGCCAGCGCCCTGAATCATCCCAACATCCTGACGATCCACGAAGTCGGCGAAACCGGCGGAACGCATTTCCTCGCAACCGAGTTCATCGACGGGATCACGCTGCGGAGGCAGCTTTCGCTGGATCGCCTTTCGATTGATGCGGCTGTGGGCTTTGCCAAACAGATGGCCGGCGCCCTCGCGGCCGCCCATTCCGCCGGCGTCTGCCACCGCGATCTCAAGCCCGACAATGTGATGATCCGCGAAGACGGGCTGCTGAAGGTTCTCGACTTCGGCCTCGCGAAGCAGGTCCGCGATCCGCTGTTTGGCGACAGCACGTCCGAACACTCGCACTATTCCTCGGCACCGGGCCAGGTGATGGGGACGATCAACTACATGTCGCCCGAACAGGCCCGCGGCCTCGAAACCGACGCGCGGACCGACGTGTTCAGCTTTGGGATCATGCTCTTCCAGATGCTGACGGGGCGGCATCCGTTCAAAGCCGACTCGGCGACCGATGTGCTGGCCGCGATCCTCGACCGGGCACCGCTGCCGATGTCGGAGAGTGGCGTCGCGATCCCGGCCGAACTGGCGCGGCTGGTCCACCGCTGTCTGAACAAGGAGCGCTCGCGGCGCCCGACTTTCGCCGAAATCCGGCTGGAACTGGCCGAATTCCGCGGGGCTGGCTTGCCGGGGCGAAGTGAACCGGCTTCGGTCGCTGCTCCGGCAGCCGTTCCAGGCGCGCCCGAAACCGACTCCGACACTTCGGCCCGGGTGCGGACCGCGACGACGCCTTCGTTCACGGTTCCCGTCGTCCGCTATGCGCTGAGCGGTGACGTCAACATCGCCTGGCAGGAACTGGGCAGCGGGCCGATCGATCTGGTTTTTGTGATGGGCTGGGTCTCGCATCTCGAGTGGTTCTGGCGCGAGCCAACGTTCGCGAGTTTTCTTCGCCGGCTGGCCGGTTTCTCGCGCGTGATCCTGTTCGACAAGCGGGGCACGGGACTTTCCGACCGCGTTCCGGTCGGACAGTTGCCGACGCTGGAGCAGCGGATCGACGACGTGCGGGCGGTGATGGAAGCGGCCGGATCGCAACAGGCCGTGCTCTGCGGTGTTTCCGAGGGCGGCCCGATGTGTACGCTTTTCGCCGCGACCCATCCGCAGCGGACGACGGCCCTGGTGATGCTCGGCTGCTACGCCAGGCGATTGTGGGCTGAAGACTACCCGTGGGGACCGACGCACGAACAACGGGAGCATTTTCTCGACGAAATCCGCCGCGACTGGGGCGGGCCGGTCGGGATCGCTGAACGCGCGCCGAGCCGCGCCGACGACCCCGAGTTCCGCGACTGGTGGGCCAGCTACCTGCGGATGGGAGCCAGCCCTGGCGCGGCCGTCGCCTTGACCAACATGAATGCCCAAATCGATGTCCGGCCAATCCTGTCCGGGATCCAGGTCCCGACGCTGGTGGTGCATCGCACCGGCGACCAGTGCCTGCGGGTCGAGGAAGGCCGCTACCTCGCCGAACGGATTCCCGGCGCGAAGTTTGTCGAACTGTCAGGGGCCGATCACTTGCCTTTCGTCGGCGACCAGGAAGCGGTCATCGATGAAATCCAGGAGTTCCTGACTGGCGTCCGGCACGCTTCCATGGTCGACAGCGTGCTTGTGACGGTGCTTGCCATCGCGGTTGAGCATGTACCGCTGGAGGCGTTTGACCGGAGCGATTTCCAGCTGTCGGCCGCCTATTCCGCTGGCGTCGCGAACGGCGGTCGACAACTGCCGTCGGACGAGCAAAGCGCACTGACCCGTTTCAGCGGCCTGGTCGCGCGCGAAATCACGCTTTTTCGCGGACAGAACCTCGATCTCGCCGACCGGACGATCCTGTCGACCTTTGATGGGCCGGCGCGCGCCGTACGGGCCGGGGTCGCTGTCAGCAACCTCGCCCGCCGCCTGGGGATCAACGTCCGGATCGGCGTCCACACTGGCCAGTGCGAAGTTCGCGACGGACATCCGGGCGGGAAACCAGTCGATCTCGCGAGCCAGATCGCGCACAGCGCTTCCATCGGCCAGGTGCTGGTTTCGGACACGGTCCGCAATCTGGTTTCCGGATCGGGCCTCGAGCTGATGGAAGAAGAAAGGTGTCAGGAACCGTTTACGGAAACGGTTCCTGACACCTTTTTGCAGCTGTTCGACGTTATCCGCTGAACTGTCAACCCTGGGTCCTTCCAGCATGAACGCCGAACAGGTTTTTCTCGCTGCCGTCGAGAGGCGCGATCCGCGCGAGCGGCGGGCGTATCTCGACGAAGTCCTCGCCGCCGATCCCGAACTGCGCGATGAAGTCGAGTCGCTGCTCCGTTCGCACGAGTCGGCCGGCAGTTTTCTTTCGCGGCCGGCGATCGACTTGCCCGAAGTGCCCCGCGAACTGCTTTCCGGCGATGTCCCCGACGCCGGCCAGATGATCGGGCCTTACCGCGTCGAGCGGCTGCTCGGCGAGGGCGGAATGGGAATCGTGCTGGTCGCCAGCCAGGAACAGCCCGTCCGCCGCCGCGTCGCGCTCAAGCTGATCCGGCCCGGCCTGTCTCACCAGCGCGTGCTCGACCGCTTCGAGGCCGAACGCCAGGCACTCGCCCTGATGGACCACCCCCACATCGCCCGGATCCTCGACGCGGGCGTCTACGCAAAAAGGTGTCAGGAACCGTTTCTGGAAACGGTTCCTGACACCTTTTCGCAGCCCTATTTCGTGATGGAGCTGATTGAGGGCCTGCCGATCACGGCCTACGCCGACCAGCACCGGCTCACGGCCCAGCAACGGCTCGAGCTGATGATCCCCGTCTGCGAAGCCGTCCAGCATGCCCACCAGAAAGGGATCATCCACCGCGACCTGAAACCCTCCAACGTACTTGTGGCTGAAGTCGACGGCCGGCCCGTCCCCAAAATCATCGACTTCGGCGTCGCCAAAGCCATCGGCCACCGGCTGGCCGACCTCTCGATCCACACCGGCTTTGGCCAGGTCGTCGGCACGCTGGAGTACATGAGCCCCGAGCAGGCCGGACCCAACGCTCAAGACATCGACACGCGGACCGACATCTACGCGCTGGGCGTGCTGCTCTACGAACTGCTGACCGGTTCGACTCCGGTCAACCGAAAACAGCTGGGCGAGGCCGCTTTCGCCGAAGTCATCCGCGTGATTCGCGAAGTCGAGCCGCAGAAGCCAAGCACGCGAATCAGCTCGATCGACGAAGCCCCTTCGGTCGCCGCCTGCCGGAACACCGAGCCAGGCCGGCTCTCGAGCTTCGTCCGCGGCGATCTCGACTGGATCGCAATGAAAGCCCTCGACAAAGACCGGGCCCGCCGCTACCAGTCGGCCCACGAGCTGGCGGAAGACCTGCAACGCTTCCTCCGCAGCGAGCCGGTCCTTGCCGGCCCGCCGTCCGCGACCTACCGCCTCCGCAAATTCCTCCGCCGCAACCGTGTCCCCGCCGCACTCGCCGGCCTCGCGCTGCTCGCCCTTGTCGGTGGCACGGTCGGCACCACGATTGGAATGCTCCGGGCGCGGGATGAAAGCCGGCAGAAGTCCGCCGCCCTCGAGCAGGTGCGAACGGAGAATGCGGAAAAAACCCGGGCCCTCGCGGCTGAACAGGCGGCCCGGACCGAGGCCGACGCCTCCACCGAACGCGCCGTGCTCGCCCTGCAGACCTTGACCGACGAGGCGATCGACCGGCTGATGGCTTCCGAGCCGGAACTTTCAGCCGCCAACCGCGATTTCCTCAACCAGATCGTCGATCAGCTGGGCCAGTTCACCCAAGCCACCGACAACAGCGTCAAGGCCCGCGTGGTCCAGGCCGACGGCCTGAACCAGATCGGCAACCTCAAGGCCCAGCTCGGCGACTACGCCGGCGCGATCGCTGCTTTTCGCCAGTCGATCGCCATCTGGGAGCCGCTTTGCGAGGAACGGAAGGACAAACCCGACTACCGCCGCGGGATGGGTGACGCGTGGAGCAACCTCGGCATCAATCTGGCCCGCGATCAGCAGTTCGAACCGTCGGAACAGGCCCACCGCAAGGCAATTGCGATCCACGATGCACTCGCCGCGGAACTTCCCGACAACAGGAACTACCGCAAGAACTCCGCCAACGTCCGCAACAGCTTCGGGGTGATGTTGAAAGACGTCCAGCGAAATGCCGAGACGGTCGAGCAATACGCCGAGGCGATCAAGATCTACGAACAGGTCCTTGCCGATCTTCCCGATGACTTCCCAACGCTGAACGACCTGAGCAACGTCCAGAACAACTATGCGATCGAGCTGTTCCTTGCCGGCAAAGTCGACGAGTCGATTGCCGCTTTCGAAGAGCTGATCAAGGTCCGCCAGCGGCTGGCCGGCCTTCCCGATGCCGACCCCGGCAGCCGCTACCTCCTGGCGATGACGATGTTCAACCTCGCGATGGTTCTGGAAGAAAAGGGAAGGGCCGACGAAGCGATCCCGTGGCTGGAGAAAGGCGACCCGGTCGTGGCGGCGGTCGTGGCCGATTTTCCGGCTGTGGTCGAGTACCGCGACGGTCACGCCAACCTGCTTAACCTGCTCGCGACGTTGTACTCAGCGAAGAAGCAGAATGACGCGGGGATTGCCGTTTGCGAACGCGCGGTGCAATTGCTGGGACAACTGGTCCGCGAGTTTCCGGAACGGGCCGATGTCGCGGCTCGTCAGGCGCAAGTCTACAGCCTGCTTGCGATCGCCCGGGAACGGAACGAAGACAGCGCCGGGTGCCGCGACGCTTTCCTCGCCGGGCTGGTGGCGGCCAAAACGGCGACCGAACGCCAACCCGACGACGCCGACTACCAGTTCCAGCTTGCCAACCTGCACGTTTTCGCAGCCACGCGGCTGGAGAAAGCGGGGGAATCCGCGGCAGCTGCCGAACATTGGGCTTCCGCCCGCCCGGTCCTCGAATCACTCCTCGCCAAAGATCCCGCCAACCAGCGCGCGCAGAAACTGCTCGACACGATCCCGACGGAGGGCGACGGGTGACCGCATGCCGCTGACGGGTCCGGCCGGAGTGACCGGATTGACGTCATCGATCTCATTGACGTTTCCAGAAGCGGCACAATTGCACCGGGTGCCGGAGCTGCGCTGAAGTACCTTCGTTGCCGTCCAGTGCAAACGTTCAACTGCGGGGCTTGAAGAGCCGGACGACGCCGAGGACGACTGCGAGGACCGTGGCGGAGCGGGAGAAGATGGGCTTCATCGCCTGGTTGGCGGGCTGGAGCCGGACCCGGTTCTTTTCGGGATGCCAGTATTTGAGAGTGGCTTCGCCCTCGCCCGTGCGGACCACCACAATCTGGCCTGGGCGGGCGGTCGACTGGGCTTCGACGATGACGAAGTCGCCGTCGGCGATATGCGCCTCAATCATCGAGTCGCCTGCAACCCGCAAGGCCCAGATGCCGGGGCGGGAGGGGAACCAGCCCTCCAGCTCCAGCCGCTCATGCTGCTCATTGACTTCGGCTGGTAATCCGGCAGCGACCAGCCCAGCCAACGGAATGCCGTGCGGCTCACCATTGGCTCCATCGGCCAGCTGGATCGCCCGCGATCGATGAGCCGTGCGGTGAATGTAACCTTTGGCGGACAGCGCCCGCAGATGCGAAACGACGCCGTTGGGAGACGAGATCCCCATCGCGTCGGCTATCTCGCGGATCGTCGGCCCAAACCCGGCCTGGCGGTAGGCCTTCTGGATGGTTTCCAGCACCTGGCGCTGTCGCGGCGTCAACTCGGGTCGGTCGGGCATCCGGTAAACCTGTCCCTCGCTCAAGACCTGTTGCCAACCCTGACTGCTGGTCCGTCCATCTCAGCAGGGTGGGTGGAGTCTTCGTACCCCACCATTGCGTCCGCAAAATGTGATTGGCCGGTTGCGGCAAATAAGCATGGTGGGTTTCGCGGACTCCACCCACCCTACTGGTCCTCCAAGATGGCGACCAGGCTCCCGCCCGGCCGGTCTGCCCAGCCAGTACCGCGCCTTTCCTCCCCTTCGCGCTCCAGAACCTGTGGCGGATTCGCTCAAAACCGGGCTGCCAACGAAATGGTTTTATGCATCAGCTCGACCGCCCGATTCCGGGCCGCGGGTGACGTTGCCACAACCCGGTTCTGAACCGATAGCGGATCAATCCACTGGAGGCAACCAAGTACCGTCCCGGCTGCGTCAAGAAAGCCCACGATTTCGGCGCTGTTGCGGTTGCCTTCGATTCGACCGGCACAAGCGGACTGGATCAGGGACCAGGCAACCATCTGGCTACCGCCGCTGGCGGCCGCATCGTCCCAGCCTCGGGCGTGTTCGAGGTCGAGACTGCCCAAAAAACGGGCCCAAACGGCCTCGATCAGGTCTTCCCGCAGGCTGCCGTAGTCGATGATCCCGCTCAGTTGGCCTCCACGGAAGAGCAGATTCTCGCGCCACAAATCGGTCAAAACAGGCTGGACAATCCAGGCCGGTCGCAAAAGCCGGCGACCCTGTTCAATCAGTTGTGGAGCGAGCCGTTTGGCAACGTGGCAGGCATTCACAGCAAGGCCCGGATCGACGGACTCCAACTGGAAACCGGCTGGGGATTCGCCAGGTTCACTGGCCGACCGCAGGATGGCCGCGACGCGACCGGGGACGGCGGCCAGGCCATCGAGCCGCTGGCCGACCGACTGCGGAACATCGGTCCGCAGCTTGCTCGCGGTCTGGCCCGGCGGGTTCCAGCATTGATGGAGCTCGATCACGTGCCCGACCACGGCGGAAAAAACTGAAAGGGCAAACTCGTTGGCGCCTAAAGTCAGCCCTGGCAGCCACGGCTGAAACTGCCACAACTGGTCGGCATGACGTGCGAACGGTCGGCGGTCTTCCGTCGTCAGGCAGGGGCAGGCGATCCATTCGCGACAGCCCGCATCGGCGGCCTGGCGCAGCAGCCCGGCGATCCGCAACAGCCGTGCTTCGTCCGGCCCGTCGACCGGCCAGCACTTGAGCGACCAGCTTCGTTCATCGGGGGCAACCAGTTTCCAGACCCGGGAGCCGCTGAAACCGCCGGGAACAGGTTCGAGGGTCCCGCCGCCGGAGATGAACTGCGACTCCGGATGATCGGCCGACTGAAGCGCGAGAAACGACGAGAGACCAGGCTCGCCACGCCAGGCGGCGAGTACCGCGAGAGGTTCAGGCGCGGAGGCAATGCGGCGCATGGGTCGTCGGGCGAGGAATCGCTGGGAATGGGAATTGTCGCCGAATTACGCTGGTTTTGCAGGCCACGACGATTGGCGTGGAGGAAAAATGGCGCGGTCAAGGCGGAGCCTTTGGTCAGTGCGTTCCACGGCGGGAGCCGTGGAACGAGTTGTTTCTGTCAATCCTGTCAATCCGGTCAATCCGGTCAATGAGGTCCAAGGTGCCGTGGAACGAGAACGGACCTTCCCGCCAGCGCAAAAAAATAGGACTGCCAATTGCAGTCCTGTCTCGTTGTTTCGGGTTCGCACAGCGAGAAGAAGTTACTTCTTCTTCTTGGCGGCCTTCTTCGCGGTCTTGGCTTTCTTGGGAGCTGCCTTTTTCGCTGCTTTCTTCTTCGCCACAGTAACATCCTCCGATAAACACTCGGCAAGTCCCGTTGCCGGTCACCAGACCAGGCTGGGCCACTCGCCAACCAGTAAGGCGTGCCTCGTGGCACGGTTGGCAATCCGCCGGAACCGGCACTCCGGCCAGTTCTTCCGGTGCTTTGGCTGAAGCGGTTCTGAAAGAGACGTCCTGCGTCGGCTTCCGTTACCGCTCCGTCCGTCACACCAGTGCCACAAACGGATTCCCTTGAACGCTGTCAGTTTTAGGCGACAGCATTCCGTGTTTCAATATGGATGCGCGAAAAATTCCTTTGCCCGGCAGGCCGGAGAGCCGCCGCGAGGCGGACCATTCCGGCGTCACCTGGTCACGACCGACTTTGTTCGCGCCGCGCGACATGTCCCGCGCTCCCGATTATCGCTGCAACAGCTTGAAACCGGAATCGTTCCGTTTCGCCGATTGTGACCCACCCGGCGGGAGCGGCCAGCACAGTCTGTGGGAAACATCCGCGCCGGATACAAAGCGACCGTCGCAGCCCTTCGTTCACTACGACAGCGCAATACGGAAAGTCCTGGAACCGCGACAATTTCGTGAAACACCGCGATCCGCCGCGCGATTGCGCGGGCGACTTCCACGATCCGGCCCGGTGCCGCGGCCGCAACAGGCCGCTGCGGAAAAAACCAGCGCGCTGCCGGCGCGACCAGGCCGGACGCTCTGAAGACGATCTGAAAATGGTTCCACAAATTGATCGAAGAAAGTCACGCGACTGGCCGCGGATGCCAATGCCGACGGGTCTTCACCGCTGTTCGTCGCAACCGGTTCTGGTGCCCGGAGAGCGCGGGAAAATTTTCGAAAAAAAATCTCCGGCGGACAGATTTTTTGTTCGCGAGCCGAACCTGAAATCTGTTTTTTGGGAAGACGGCGCGATGGTGAAGCACGATCGGATAGCGCGAACAGGGATCGGCGCGAGAGTCAGTTAGCGACTTGGTGGTGAACGTCCGGGGTGTTGGGCTGGAGTCGCATGATGAACAGCAAGAGCGGGCGGAGAGGCCGTGAATGACCGGCTGGAAGCCTGTCCCACGGGGGAAAAGACCGCGGGCCGGGCACCCCGGGGGAGGTGAGCGGCCCGCCTGGATCGCATGGGGGTTGCGGAAGAGCAGTTTCGGAGGAGCAGCCGGGACAACGGCTCTACGGCTATTCCTGGCTGGAGCTGGCCCCGGCGGGGACCTCTTTTTCGGCCTCCGGATCGTGGACGACCCCCTCGAACTTGAGATGTTTCATCTTGCCGTCGTCGTCCCGGATCACGTCGATCAGGATCCGGTTTTTGCCGGCGAAGTTGTTCTGCAACAGCTCTTCGGCGAGCGGATCCTCGACGAAGTTTTCGAGGGCCCGGCGGAGCGGACGGGCACCGAAGTCGAGGTTGGTTCCCTTGCGGATCAGGAATTCCTTGGCGTCGTTGGTCAGGATGATCTCGTAGCCGCGTTCCATCAGTCGGCCGCGAATCTTGGCCAGTTCCAGGTCGATTACGTCCTTGAGGTCCTTCCTCTCGAGGTGCCGGAAGATGATCGGCTCATCGGAGAGCCGGTTGAGGAACTCCGGCCGGAAGGCCCGCTGGATTTCATCGTAGACGCGAACCTTCATGCTTTCGAATGAAGCATCCTCGCCTGCCCCCGGCAGGCCGAACTGCGATTCGTTTTTGATCGAGTGGGCGCCGACGTTGGTCGTCATGATCAGGATCACGTTGCGGAAGTCGACATTGCGGCCGAACGAGTCGGTCAGGCGGCCTTCCTCCATCACCTGCAACAGCATGTTGTAGATGTCGGGGTGGGCCTTTTCGATTTCGTCGAGCAGCACGACGGCGTAGGGCCGACGGCGGATTTTTTCCGTCAGCTGGCCGCCCTCTTCGTAGCCGACGTAGCCCGGCGGGGCGCCGATCAGCCGGCTGAGGTTGTGCTTCTCCATGTACTCGCTCATGTCGATCGTGATCAGCGAGTCGGGGTCGCCGAACATGAATTCGGCGAGGGCTTTGGCGAGCAGTGTTTTTCCGACGCCGGTCGGTCCGGCGAACATGAACGAGCCGATGGGCCGCTTGGGGTCTTTCAGGCCGCTGCGGCTGCGGCGGACGGCCTTGGAGATCGCCTTGATCGCGGCCTCCTGGCTAATGACCCGTTTGTGGAGTTCGTCTTCCATCCGGAGCAGGCGGAGCGAGTCCTCGGTGCTGAGCTGGGTCAACGGGATGCCGGTCATTTTGGAGATCACCTCGGCGATGACTTCCTCGTCGACCAGCCCGTCAGCCTGCTGGGATTTTTCCCGCCATTCGCGCTTGATCTGCTCCTTTTTGCGGCGGAGCTTGTCGGCCTGGTCGCGAAGGTTGGCGGCCTTTTCGAAGTCCTGGTTGGCGACTGCGTCTTCCTTTTCACGGTTCAGCCGTTCGACATCGTCGTCGATTTCCTTGAGGTCGGGAGGTTTGGTCATTGAGCGGAGCCGGACCCGCGCCCCCGCCTCGTCGATCACGTCGATCGCCTTGTCGGGCAGGCAGCGGGCCGTGATGTAACGCGACGAAAGGTCCACTGCGGCCTCGATCGCGTTGTCGGTGATCTGGACGCGGTGGTGCTCCTCGTAACGCTGGCGCAGCCCCTTGAGGATCAGTGTCGTTTCGTCCTTTGTCGTCGCCTCAACGATGATCTCCTGGAAGCGGCGGGCGAGGGCGCTGTCCTTTTCGATGTATTTGCGGTACTCGTCGAGCGTTGTGGCACCGATGCACTGGATTTCGCCGCGGGCGAGGGCCGGCTTGAGCACGTTGGCGGCGTCGATCGCCCCTTCCGCGCCGCCGGCTCCGACCAGCGTGTGCAGTTCGTCGATGAAGAGGATCGTGTTGCGGTTCCGCTTGACCTCGTTCATCACGGCCTTGATCCGCTCCTCGAACTGGCCGCGGTACTTGGTGCCGGCGACCATCATGGCGAGGTCGAGGACGACGATCCGCTTGTCGGAAAGGATTTCCGGCACGTCGCCGCTGATCACCCGCTGGGCAAAGCCCTCGACAATGGCGGTCTTGCCGACACCAGCTTCACCGAGCAGGACCGGGTTGTTCTTGGTCCGGCGGCAAAGCACCTGAATCGCCCGTTCGATTTCATTCTGGCGGCCGATAACCGGGTCGAGCTTGTCGTTGCGGGCCAGTTCGGTCAGGTCGCGGCCGAAGCTGTCGAGGGCCGGGGTCTTGGACGAGCGGGCCTTGCCGGTCGGGGCTTCAGCGCCACCGCCCGCAGCAGCACCGCCAGCTCCAGCACCCGAGCCAACGCCTTCGCGACCTCCGCTTTCGCCTTCACCGCCTTCGAGGCCGTTGCCGAGCAGGTTGAGGACTTCCTCGCGAACGTCTTCAAGCTTCAGGCCGAGGTTCATCAGCACCTGGGCCGCGACGCCTTCGTGTTCGCGGAGCAGGCCGAGCAGGAGGTGTTCGGTGCCGACGAAGTTGTGGTTGAGGTTGCGGGCCTCTTCCATCGAGTACTCGATCACCTTTTTGGCTCGCGGCGTCTGGGGCAGCCGGCCCATCGTGATCATCTCGGGGCCGCTCTGGACCAGCTTTTCGACTTCGAGCCGGATTTTGCGCAGGTCGACCTCGAGGTTCTTCAGCACGTTGGCCGCGACACCGGTCCCTTCCTTGACCAGGCCCAGCAGCATGTGTTCGGTGCCGATGTACTCGTGGTTGAAGCGCTGGGCTTCCTGGTTGGCCAGCTGCATGACCTTGCGGGCCCGGTCGGTGAATCGCTCGTACATCGTGAACTCCGGTTTTCAGGAGGTTTTCGTCGTCGTTCGTTGGTCGAATGAATCGGGTGGCTCGTCACGCCGCCCGGTTGAAAGCTGCCGGCTGAAACTCAGGACGCAAATCCTGTGCCACTTCGCCATCCGGTGTGGCTTGGCCCGCCAGCCGGTCGCGTTCGACCAGCCGCTGTTCGCTGCCGATCTCATGCAACCAGGGCGCGGCCTGGTCGAGCTTGCCCAGCACGATCAGCTGTTCTTCGGCCTGGTCCAGCCGTCCCGACCGGCGGAGCAAAGTGGCCAACAACAACCGGCTGGCCGCATCGCGCGGGAATCGCCCGAGCTGCCGCTCGAGCAACGTTCGCGCACGATCCCAGTCGCCCCTCAAGTATTCGCCTTGAGCCTCGATAAACAAGCGGTCATACGCGGCGAGGTCCTTCCCGGCGGGTTCCGCGACGGCTTCCGCCGACGTGCCGAACAACTCGTTTCGCTGCCGCCAGCAGCCCCACAGGCTCACCAGCCAGACCCCACCCAGCACCGGCCAGATCGCCGCCGCAAAGCCGGGCCCAAGCCACTCCGGCCAGACGAATGTCGCCAGAATCGCCGCGTTCAGCAGCAACGAAAAACCGGTTGCCAGCAGCAAGGACGCCCACTCGCCCCGCAACCACAACCTGGCAAGACCAGGCCAAAGGCACAGATACCATGCTCCCCGGTTCATCTTCCGGTCCCCCGCGATCCCTGCTCAACAAAACCGGAAAAGATACCGCGCAGCCTGCAACAGGCGGCCTAAAACCGGAATCCGTCCCGGCAGCTGATTTCCGCTGAAAGTATCTGGCCCGCCACGGTTTAGGTCAATTCCAACCGTCAACAGGCAGTTCCACCACGCCACGCTATTTCCACTATTTGCGGAAGACTTCACCGGCCCCAATCTGCGGCTCGCGTAAACTGGTGCGGTTTCGCAGGATGGAACTGATGCCGAAATCGGATGTCAATTCGTTGCAGGAAGACAGGATTCTGCGTCGTCGGGCATCTGTGGCGGACCACGGAGGGCTGATCCCGGCGCGCCGGGACCGCTCGCCTGGACCCGATCCTGTGCCAGTTTGGCAGCACCCTCGATGACTGACCCCGGCCAACCTGACATTCGCGACCAGCCCTCCATCGACGCCAGCACCTGGCGGGTTCTGGACGCCGCCATCAATCGGGCCGGTGAAGGGCTGCGGGTTGTCGAAGACTACGCGCGGCTGGTGCTGGCCGACGCGCACCTGACGCGCGAACTCAAGGAGCTCCGTCACGGCCTTGCCGCTGCCACCCGGACGTTCGACCAAAGCCAGCTCCTGGCCAGCCGCGATACGCTGGCCGATGTCGGCACGTCGATCAACACGGCAAGCGAATTCGATCGCGCGACTTCCGGCAGCGTGGTCACGGCCAACTTGTCCCGCGTCCAGGAAGCCTTGCGAACGATCGAGGAGTTTTCCAAGCCGTTCTCCACCGCGACCGCCGAGGTGGTCCAGCAGCTGCGCTACCGTACCTACACCGTCGAGAAGGCCCTGGTCACCGTCGCGCTCAGCCGCCAGTCGCTGGCTCATGCGCGGCTCTACGTCCTGACCGATGGCCTGGCCGACGCGGCGGCGTTTGAGTTGCTCATTCGGCAGCTGGTCGCGGGCGGCACCGACATCATCCAGCTGCGCGACAAGTCGCTCGACGATCGCCAGCTGATGGCCCGTTGCGCGATCCTCGCTGCCTGCTGCCAGGGGACGCCCACCCGCTGGCTGATCAACGACCGGAGCGACGTTGCGCTGGCGGCCAATGCGCACGGCGTGCACCTCGGCCAGGACGACTTGCCAATCGCGGCCGCGCGCCGGATTCTTGGCCCGGCCAAAATCATCGGCGTCTCGACGCACTCGATTGGCCAGGCCCGCGTTGCGGTGCTGGAAGGGGCGAATTACATTGCCCTCGGCCCCGTGTTTCCGTCGCGGACCAAGACCTTCGAGCACTTGGTGGGACTGGACCTGGTCGAGGCGGTGGTGCGGGAGATCTCGCTGCCGGCTTTTGCCATTGGCGGGATCAACGAACAGAACCTGCCTCGACTGCTGGCCGCCGGCATCTCCCGGATCGCGGTCCAGGCCGCCGTAGTCAGCTCCGACAATCCGGGGCAAGCCGCAGAGCGGCTAAAGAAGCTGCTGGTCGATGGGGCGCGGTCAAGGGTACCGGCAACTACCAGCCCACAGCGTTAGCAAGGTACGGTTGACATGTCGGCGGGAAACGCCGTGGAAAAGGCGGAGCCTTTGGTCAGTACGGTCCACGGCGGGAGCCGTGGACCGAGAAAAACAACAGCCTGCAGCGGGTCCCCAGCCATGCTTGAAGTCGAACAAAAGTTCCGGCTGGCAGATTTGGCCCAGCGCGAACGCCTGATTGCCAGGTTGCGGGACATCGGTGCTGTTGAAACCGGCACGGTTCGCCAGGTCGATGTCTATTATTCGCGTCCTGACCGGGATCTGATCGCAGCGGGCGAAGCGCTCCGGGTCCGGCAGGATGACCGCGGCGCGGCACTTTGCTGGAAAGGCAAACGGCAGCGGGGACAGTTCAAAACGCGCGAGGAAATTGAACTGGCGCTGGCGGCCGGCGATGGCGAGCCTGCCCAGTTGATGCTCGAACGGCTGGGCTACGTGCCAGTTGGAACCGTCACCAAGACTCGGGCCGGATTTCAGATTCCGGGCGGCGGACATTGGCCGACAGCGATCAGCGTTGCAGTGGATAATGTGGACGGACTGGGGCTGTTCGTCGAACTGGAACTGGTCGTCACGGGCGCGCAAGTCGTTGCAGCACAGTCCGCCATCGAATCGCTCGCGAGAGAACTGGGGCTGGAGGAGATGGAGCCGCGGAGTTATCTGAAGATGTTAGCCGCAGACTGCGCCGATTGACGCAGATTCGACCGGCCCCGGCAGCATTCATGGAAGTCGGCATCTTCAAGCTTCCTGTTACTCCCATTTCAGAACCTGACCGGACTTTTCGAGGCGGGCCTGCAAGGTCGGGTAGTCGATGCCCTGGACCGTTGTTTCTGTTTCAATCGCGAGACAGGCGGCTTCGGCGGCCGATTCGCCGAGGACCATGAAGACCGGCTCCATCCGCAGCGATCCGTAAGCGATGTGGCTGGCCGAGACGCAGACCGGGACCAGCAGGTTGGTGCATTCCTCTGTGCGCGGCCGGATGGCTTCGTAGGGGATCGGCCAGGGTGGGAACCCGCCCGCCTGGACGTCGCCTTCATTGCGGACCGCGCCGTTGGCGTCGGCATAGCGCTGGACGTTGTGGGAGTCCATGGTGTACGCGGCGAGGCCCACCGGATCGTCCACCCGTCGGGCTCCCCGACAGTGAAGCTCGGTCACGACCACATCCGACACCATTCGGCGCGCCTCGCGGATGTAAAGCTGGTGCGGCCAGTGGCCGTTGTCGGTGAACTCGTCGGCCGCGAGGCCCCACTCGTTGAAGTGCTCGCGCACATTTCCGGGAACACGCGGATCATTGGCCAGCGTCCACATCAGCCCCTGCTGATACCCGACATGGTTGGCGATGATCCCGGCCCTGGTCGCGTAGTTGCCGTTCGGGTATTCCTGATTGGCCCCGATGTGGTCGGTCGAAACGGCAAAATTGTTGTTGGAGTCGGTTTTGCCATTGGGCATCAGGACCGGGTTCCACGGAATCCGGTGATCACCCGCTTCGGAGTTCCTCAGCAGCAGTTCGTATCGCGCGGGGTCATAGCCTTCCGGTTTGGGCCACGTGACGCGGTTTTCCGGGACGTTGGTCGCGCATAGCCGGAAGCAGTACGCCTGGATCCGCTGGTCTCCGACACCATCGGCTTCAGTCGGCGCCGGGCCGATGCCGGGCAGCCATCCACTGGCCGGGTCGCCAGGTTCAATGAACGGGTCGGGCTGGTTTGTGAACTGGTGCTTGATTGCCTGAGCCGTCTGAAGTCCGTTGAGCGTCTCACCGTAGATCGCATTGGCTTCGCGGCCGACATGAAAGCTGACGCCAGAGAGCGCCATCAGGTCGCCTTCATAGGTGGCATCGATAAAGACTTTCGCGCGATAATCATCACCGTTTTCCATCCGGATCGAGAAAATCCGGCTCCCAATTTTCCCGACGCCCTGTTTCAAATCGAGTCGCTGGCCGCGAACGACCGTCACGCCGGCTTCGGCAACCAGTTCCTCAAAGATCGCCTCCGCGACATGCGGCTCGAAAGTCCACGCCGCGTCATCCGCCGGTTCGTGGCCACCGCCCCGGAACTGGTCGCGACTCTGCCAGCGCCAGGCGGAATCGCCGGCGTAATGCTGCTTCACCCGGCGGTAAAACTCGCGGGCCATACCACCGATCGCCCGTTTGTTGCCGATGTCGGTCGCACCAAGCCCGG
Source organism: Planctomycetota bacterium (assembly GCA_031405895.1). GTDB lineage: Bacteria > Planctomycetota > Planctomycetia > Pirellulales > Pirellulaceae > BJ22. Next base: position 8,480 of record JANOFL010000256.1, on the reverse strand, counting down.
CCGAGGACATTCCGCCAAGGTGCTGGCCCGGCTCGATCAGCAATACCGACCGGCCCAGCCGCGCGACCTTGACTGCCGCAACCACGCCGGCCGAAGTGCCGCCCAAGACGATGACATCGAAGTTGAGTGGAAGGGCCTCAGTCTGGACTGATAAAACGGCGAATTCTTTTGAGCCTGAGGCGCTAGCCGATTCCCTTGGGTGTAAGTCAATGGTTGGTTCAGCGTTCTCGGCTAGCGCCTCAGGCTGACTTTTTATCGGCCCAGCCCCAGTCCGCAGGGCCGCCGCGTCGCTGGGCTGTTCCTGCAGCCCATGGGTCGAAGCGCTGAGTAGCGCCAGGGCCAGCCAGGCCGGGAGACATTGAATCGGAGTGGTCATTGCCAGATTGTCCCCTGAGCCGCGAAAGCCGAACCTTGGCATCATCTGGTCCGTCGATCAAGGACAGGAATGACCGACAAAGCAGGAGCTTCGTCGCCACGTCGCCACGAAACGGCGTTGATTTGGCGGGTGGATCGCGGTTAGCCTGAAGGAACGGCGCTTCTTGCACCCGTCAATGCTGCGTGGAGGGCTGGAATGGATCAACACAACCGCGATGACACTTTCCCCGCTCTCTGAAGCTCAGCCTCCATCGGACCAGGCGTTGACGGCCGCGGAACGTTCTGCTGGGACGCAGAACGGCAACTCTGGCCTCTGGAATCCAGACAAGCCAGCGGCGGAGCAAAGGACCAAAGAGCCTCGCTTGCGCGTCGGGCTGGTATCGGGGCCTGACGGAGAAGAATCAGGTCCGGCCAACGAACTGGCCTCGACCAGCAGTGGCGGAATCCAGGCCGATCACGTCAACTGGAACTTCTCGGCGATGGGCGCCTTTCAGGTCCTGCAGCGGACGGGCTGGATTTTCAAGACTGAAAGCCTGATCATGCCGGCAGTGCTGGACCAGATCGGCGGCTCGGCGTGGCTGCGGGGCTTCCTGCCCATGCTCAACCGCTTTGGACAGAGCATCCCGCCGATGATCGCGGCCGGACGGGTCCGCTCGGCGGCGATCAAGAAAAACTGGCTGGCCGGCACGACGGCCCTGATGGGCGTGATCTTCCTCGCCATCGCGCTACTCTGGCAGTGGGTCGACACGATTCCAGCGCTTTGGATGTCATTGGCCGTGCTGGTGCTCTACGCCGTGTTTTTCGCGGCGACAGGCGTCAACCAGCTGGTACAGTCGGCGTTGCAGGGCAAGCTGATCCCGGTCCGGCGGCGCGGCGAGCTGATGACAGTTAGCAGCATGATCGGCTCGGTGGTCGCCGTGCTCTGTGCCTGGGTGTTGTTGCGGCGGTGGATGTCGGGCGACAGCGCAGACTTCACATCGATTTTTGCCTTCACCGGCGTGCTGTTCCTGCTGGGCGCCGTTTCGGCCCTGGCCTTTCGCGAAAAGCCCGACAGCTTTGCCCCGACTCCGTTTTCGTTGCGGGGCCTGGCGACCGACACACTGATGGTGCTGCGGAACGACCGCGACTTCCGTCTGGTCGCGATTACGGCAGCCCTGTTCGGAATGATGATGACGCTTTTCCCGCACTATCAGGCGGTGGCCATCTCGCGATTGAAACTGGACCTCAGCAGCCTGGTGCCTTGGGTCATTGCCCAGAATCTCGGCGTGGCCCTGTTCTCGCTGCCGGTCGGACTGATCACCGACCGCTACGGCAACCGGCTGGCGTTGCGATTCGTGATGTTCGGACTTTGTCTCGTGCCGGTGGCGGCGATCCTGGTTTCCCGGATTCCTGGCGCTTCCGGGTACTGGTTCCTGCTGGTCTTTGGTTTGCTTGGTCTTACGCCCGTGACGATGAGGACGTTCAACAACTACACGCTGGAGCTGACGGACCGCTCTAGCCAGCCGCGTTACCTCGCGATCCTCAGCCTGATGATGGCAGGTCCAGCAATCTTCGGCTCGGTCGCCGTCGGGTTGCTGATCGACTGGTTCGGCTTCGAGCCCACCTTTGCCCTCGTCACCGCCTGTCAACTGGCCGGATTCGCCATGACGTGGTGGCTGGCCGAGCCACGCGATCAAACCACCCGGCAGCCCGAATAACCACGCGCCGGACGCTGAAGATTGACAAGCGTTTGCCGGTTCGGCGAAAATGCCGCGAACAGGGTTCTGGCCATCAGATACCTGAACCGGCGACAGTAAGCCAATTCATGGGTGTTTGTCCGTTTTCCATCTGGCCGCGAACTGGAGCCCTGTCTCCGGCGGCCATTTCCGTGTTTTTTTAAAGGCAATCTGCAAATGGTTTTCAAGTCATTGTTTCTCGCCGGGCTGGCTGGCGTTTCATTGTTGCTGTCCCCGGTCCAGCCGGTACGGCAGGACCCTGAACCGGCCGCCGCCGATACTGTCCAGGAACCGGTTGCTGAGGCCCCGGCCGTCAACCTTGAGGGCATCAAGTGCCTGGTGATGGGCGAGAAGGCCAACGCTTCCGCCGAGCATGCCATTGCCTGGCGCGAAGGCATGGTTTACGTCTGCTGCGAGGATTGCCTCGCCGCCTTTGAAAAAGATCCCCAGGCGTACGCGACCGAAGCCAATCACCAGCTGGTCGTGACCGGTCAGTACGAGCAAAAGCATTGCCCGTTCTCGGGTGGCGAGCTGGCCGAAGGTTCGACCCTGGCCGTGGCGGGCGTCGAAGTCGGTTTCTGCTGCGAGGACTGCAAGAACAAGGTCGCGGCCGAAACGGAAACCGGTGCCCAGGCGGCCCTGGTGTTCGGCAATGAAGCGTTTGAGAAGGCCTTCGCGAAGAAATCCGTCGCCATCACGCTCGACGGGATCAACTGCTTCCTGATGCCGAAGAAGTTTGTCTCGGCCGACAAGGCGGTTGATTACAACGGCGGCAAGGTCTTCCTCTGCTGTGATGGCTGCGTAAAGCGGTTCAGCAAGGACCCCGCCAAGTTCGCCGCCAAGGCCAACCGGCAGCTGGTCCAGACTGGCCAGTTCCTCCAGACCGCCTGCCCGATTTCCGGCCATCCCGTCGACTCGACGATGACAGTCGATGCTGGCGGTGTGTCGGTCGGCTTCTGCTGTGCCAACTGCATGGCCAAGGCCGAAGCGGCAAGCGAGGATGAGCGGGCCGAGATGCTCTTCGGTGCCGACGCCTTCGCCAAGGGCTTTGGCCAACGCTAGGGCCGACGCTTCCGTTTTTTGATGCGAAGCCTGTTAACGGGCCGCGGTTCTCCGCGGCCCGTTTTCGTTTGCCCGGTCCACGGCTCCGTACTCGGTCGACGGCTCCTGCCGTGGACCGCACTGACCAAAGGCTCCGCCTTCCCACTTGTTCAGAACTCAACCAGCACTACTGATTGAAACCCTCCCCGCCTCCGGCTCTAATCCTGTCAGTCAGCGTCTCAGGCCATCGACAGCCAAAGGGGGCACGATCATGCGAGCCAGAATGGTTTCCAGCACAGCGTTCCGGTTTCTGACCGCGGTTGGTTTGTGGTTGGGAGTGGCGGCTTCGGCGCTCGCCCAATCCGATGGCATGAGCCGGCTGGACAAACTCCTGCCGGCCGATTGCCTGTTCTATTCCGGCTGGAATCCAGCCGTGACGCTCGACCCGGCCAGCGGCAATCACGCCGAAGCCCTGATGAGCGAACCGGAAGTTCAGGCCTTCATCAAGGACCTGTCCAGCCGGATGGAGAAGCTGATCCCGGCGATGATTCCCGACTCGGGCGACGAACGGGCCCGAATCGCGCGGCGCGTGACACCCGAACTCGCGCGGGCCCTTTTCACTCGCCCAGGCTGCCTTTATCTCGAGCGGTTTGAGCTGTCGGCGGAAAGCGGAACACCGATCGTCGACGGCGCGTTCGTTCTCGATGTGGGCGGGGATGCGGCCGGCCTGGTCGATTCGCTCGCCAAGCTCGTTCGCGATCCAGCGGCACCTCCCGCAGAAGGCGTCGAGACTTCGGGTGGCGTGACAGTGCACCGGCTCGAGATTCCGGATCCCACAGCACCAGCGATTCACTTTGGTTCGATGGATGGGTTGCTGTTCCTTGCGATCGGCGACCAGGCGGTCAAGGACTTGACCAGCCGACAGAGTTCCAAGGCGGCTCCGGAGTGGCTGACCAAACTGCAGGCCCGCAACCCGCTTCGCAAGCCGACCTCGTATGGAATGATCGATCTCGCCGGCCTGCGCGGCCAGCTGATGGAAACCGCCCCGCCTGAAGTCGGCATCGTGGTCAAGGAGCTGGGTCTCGACGGCTTGACCCAGATCGAATCGGTCGGCGGTTTTGATAAAGAAGGCATCGCCAGCCGTGTGCGGGTGGGTTTCACCGGTACGCCCCGCGGACTGCTGGCCCTTAACGGCGAAAACGGGATCGCAGCTGCCGAGTTGCAGCACATCCCCTCCGACGCGCTGTTCGCCGCCGGCATTTCGCTTGACGCCAGCCGGGTCCTCGAACTGGTCGAGAAATTTCTTGAACAGTTCAGCCCCGACGAAATGGCCGATTTCGAGGAGGGACTCGATTCGATGGAGGACGAACTGGGGATCGACGTGCGGGGCGACATCATCGCCGCGCTCGGCCCCACCTGGACGCTCTACAACGGGGCCAGCGATGGACTCGGCACCGGCCTGACCCTGACCGTTTCGGTCAAGGACAAGGACGCCCTTTCAAAAGCTATCGACCAGATTTCGCAGGTCGCCCAGGCGGCTTTGGCCCGCGACGACGAGGCACCCAAAGTCGTCCGCCAGAAAATGGAAGGCACCGATGTCTATTCGCTCCAGTTCCAGGGCATGCCGGTGCCGGTCGAGCCGAGCTGGTGCCTGGCGGGCGACAAGCTGATTGTCACGCTCTTTCCGCAGAGCATGGCCCCGTTCCTGAAAAAGCTGCTCCACGAGCCGCTGGTGGACGACGCCATGTACGCGCGGCTGGCGACACCGTTCGGGCAGGCCAAGGCCGGTAACGTGATTGGCTTCAGCTACACCGACACGCGCCGCCAGTTCGAACTGCTGTATCCCTGGGGCCAGATGATGCTGACGATGATGCAGGGGATGGGCGAAGAGATGGATTTGCCCCCCGAACTTTCTGAAACCGTCGGGCCGGCCCTGCGCGGAATCAGCCTGCCCCCCGCCCGCGTGATTTATCCGCACCTTCAGCCAGCGCTGACGGCGATCCGGCAGACATCCGAGGGTTTCGAATTCGAGACCCGGCAAACACTGCCCATGATCGATGTCACGGTGGCGGCCCCGGTGATGGTGGCTCTGTTGTTGCCCGCCGTCCAGCAGGCTCGTGGTGCGGCGCAAAGAATGCAGGGTCAAAACAATCTGAAGCAGCTGGCCCTTGCTGCACACAACTTTGAAAGCGCCTACCGCAAGATGCCCGCGGCCTGGACCGCCGACAAGGAGGGCCAGCCGCTTTTGAGCTGGCGGGTGCAAATGCTGCCTTGGCTCGAACAGCAAGGACTCTACGACCAGTTCAACCACGACGAGCCGTGGGACAGCGCCCACAACATCCAGTTGCTGGAACAGATGCCGGCTACCTTCCGCTGCCCGTCCAGCACGGCGGCCCCCGGAGAAACGGTCTATCGGGCGGTAGGCGGAAATGATGGAATCCTCGCTCCCCCAACCGGCGGAAACGGGCAGGCTGGCGGAGTTGGCTTCGCCGACATCCACGATGGCACTTCCAATACCATCATGATTGTCGAAGCCAGTGACATGCTGGCTGTGCCGTGGACCAAACCGGACGAGGGGATCCTGCCCGACGGTGAAGAACTCTGGAACCTGTTCGGCCAGTACCCGGGTGGCTTTAGCGCAGCGTTTGGTGATGGCTCAGTCCAGTTCCTGCCCTCGTCGATCGATTTCGAGGCGCTGAAAAGCATGATGAAACGGGCCGACGGCGGACCTGTTTACGGGTTCGACCGGTAGCCGGCGTGGCGACACAGCTCTGCTTTGTCGGTCTGCGCGATTCCGCAAAAACTGGGCTGGCAAAAGATCACTGGCAGGCGGGATACTTTGCGCTTCGGAAGATTGCGCGGTCGCCCCCCAGGCTGACAAAAAGTGAGCCTGTGGCGCTAGCCGAGAACGCTGCTTCAAACGTCAACTAACACCCAAGGGAATCGGCTTGCGCCTCAGGCTCACAACTGGTCCGATGCGCTGTGCCTTTGGTCGTCCCGCTGGAGAATGGAGTTTCCGGTCATGCGTGTTTTTTTCTCGGTCGGTGAACCGAGTGGCGATCTGCATGGGGCGAACCTGATTCGCGACCTGCGGCGGTTCGCGCCGGGAATCGAAGCCTGCGGGTTCGGCGGGCCCAAAATGGCGGCCGCCGGCTGCCGGACACTTTTCGATCTCACCAGCCTGGCGGTGATGTTCTTTGCCGATGCCCTCAAGCACTACCGCACTTTCCGGAAGCACCTCGCTGCGGCGGAAGAATTCCTCGACCGCAATCCGGTCGAGGCCGTCGTGCTGATCGATTTTCCGGGCTTCAACTGGCACGTCGCGCGGCTGGCGAAGAAGCGGGGGATCCCGGTCTTTTACTTCGGCCTGCCGCAGATGTGGGCCTGGGCACCGTGGCGGACCGGAAAACTCCGCCGGCTGGTCGACCATGCGCTTTGCAAGCTGCCTTTCGAGCCCGCCTGGTTCGCGGCTCGGGGCGTGAACGCGGTTTCCGTCGGCCACCCCTGGTTCGACGAGATCGACCGCCAGGAAGCCGGGCTCGATCAGGACTTTGTGCGGCGGATGACGAACCCGGCCAGCCCTGCAGAGGCGAGCGGCAGGGCGTCAGCCCGCCGTGTTGGTGACGTCGTGCAGCGGAAGGAAGACCCCGCCAGTCCGCTGTTGCTGCTGCTCCCTGGCTCGCGCGATTCCGAAGTCAAACGCAACTGGCCCGTGCTCCGCGACACGGCCCGCAGGCTGCAGCAGGAGCGGCCGGGCCTGCGCGTGGCCGTCGGGTGCTTTTCAGATTCCCATCGGCGGCGGATCGAGGAAGACCTTCGCTCCGACCCGGTCGCTGTCGACGTTTTCTCGGGTCGAACACCGGAACTGATCCGGTCGGCGACCTGCGCGATCGCGTGCAGTGGGTCGGTTTCACTGGAGCTGCTGGCGGCCCGGCTGCCAAGCGTCATTGTCTACCGGCTCTCGCGCTTCAACCATTTCCTCGCCACCTGGTTCGTGCGTTGCCGCTACATCACGCTGGTAAACCTGCTGGCCGCCGGGCGGATTGAGCGCGACGGGCGGGCGCTGTTCGATCCGGCATCGCCCGCGGCGGAAGAGGTCCCGATGCCGGAGTACCTCGACAGTCGTGACCGTTCGGCCGATGTTGCCGCAGAGGTGGGCCGGTGGCTGGACGATCCCCCCGCCCTCGCCCGCAACCGCCAGTGGCTCGACCGGCTGGCAAGCGAATTCGCCCGGCCGGGTGCCAGTGTCCGGGCGGCAGAGTACATTGCCGAACGGCTGGACGTCAGCCAGAAAAAAGCGCCGCGACGCCAGGCGGCCTGACGCCGATGGCCGGAAAGAGCGTTTCCAGTGTCGCCTTTCGCTCCGCGAAAGTTCTTCTCGCAAAGGATTCCTGCGCAAGCGTTCGCTCTTCCAGACTTCAATTCGCGACGGTGCTCTCCTTTCGCGGAGCGAAAGGCGACACTGGAAGTGCCGTTTTCCATCGCGAAAGGTATACATATCACAACGGTCGGTTGATCACAGGCCGGAAACCGGCCCCGAATCGTTTCCTGAACGTCGCCCATGATCCTTTCTGAACCCGGCCAGACGCCCTACGACCTCAGGTTCTCGCTGTTCGGATTCGCGGTCCGGGTCCATCCGCTGTTCTTCCTGATGCCGCTGCTGCTCGCCGGGGGGGCGTTTCGTGAAGGGATGAACGTCGGCGTGACATTGCTGGTGGTTGTGGCGGTCTTTTTTGTTTCGATCCTGGTTCACGAACTGGGCCATACGTTTGCCTTTCGCCGCTTCGGGGTCGGTTCGCACATCGTGCTTTACCTGATGGGCGGACTCGCTGTGCCCTCCAGTTACACGAGCTGGCGGGGTGGACGGCAGGCCGGGCTGACTCCCAAGTCCCAAATTGTGATTTCTCTTGCGGGGCCGTTCGCCGGATTCGCCCTGGCCGCTGTGCTAGCCGCGATCGGCCTGTCACTCGGGGCGGAGTTGCGAATCCCGGAGGGTGGCCTGCCGTTGCCCTACCTCGAGGTGGGCGAGAATGTCACGGCCAGAAGTCCAGCTCTCTGGATGTTTCTCAACATCGGCTTGTGGATCAACCTGTTCTGGAATCTGCTCAATCTTGCCCCGGTGTTTCCACTCGATGGAGGTCAGGTTTCGCAGCAGCTGTTTGTCATGTCGAACCCCTACAGCGGGCTTCGCAACTCGCTTGTCCTTTCGATCATCGTTGCCGCCTTGATCGCCGTCTGGGGCTTCTCAAATCGGGATACGTTTATGGGCTTGATGTTTGGAATGATGGCATTCAACAACTACCAGATGCTCTCCATGATGGGCGGCGGGGGCGGTCGCTGGTAAGCCGG
>JANOFL010000253.1:0-24446 GCA_031405895.1 Planctomycetota bacterium | reverse complement strand
GGCGCTGCTGTCCCGCCGGCTGCGGCAGGACGAGCTCGACTCGCTGTTCCGGATCGGCTGCAGCCGCGGGATCGTCGCCTGGCGTCTTGCGGGCGACTTCCTGGTCGTGTTCCTGCTAGCCGCGATTTTGCTACTCCTGTCGACGGGACTCGTCCAGCGATTTGCCACGGAAGATGTCCAGCGGCTCGTGCTCGGATATTCCTGAGGCTTGGCAAGGCGAAAACATGATTTGAGATTTGAGATTTTACCGTCGCTTAGTTGGACCAGAGAGTGTGGGTGAGCGATCAGCAAATGGGATCAAAAATCAGCGCGGCCTCAGGACACTTCTGCCGGATTGCATCGCAACGCGTGGTGGCGGGTCTGAAGCTGGTGGGAGGGTGGGTGGTAGTCGCGGGTCTGGCAATGGCGATCGGGTGCCAGAAACCGGGCGAGCGATCTTCGTCCGCCGCGCCGGAAGATGGCGCTGCGGCCGGGGCTGTTGAAATCTGGTGTACGGCCTGGCCGCTGTATTCCATGACCCGGCAGCTGGTCGGCGACGAAATCAAGGTGGGCTGGCTGGGACCCGAAACCGGATTCGACGCCTCCAGCCGCCGCACCTGGTTTCCATCCGACGATCAGCTGGCGGCAGTCCAGTCAGCCCGCCTGCTGGTTGACCACGGCCCGGGTGCACCCTACGCCTGGTGGACCGGCATGACTTCGTTGGGCGAACGCAAGCTCTGCAACGCCACCGCCGATTTCGCGCTGGCCGACTACATTCCGGTCCGCGAAATGCAGATCACCCATTCACACGGGCCGGAAGGCGATCACTCCCACGACTATCTGGTGCCCTTTGTCTGGCATGATCCGGCCCTGGTTGCCAAACAGGTCCGGACGATCGCCAACCGGCTGGTTGCCGAATGGCCTGAGCACAAGAGCGGGTTGCTCGCGCGGGCAGAGTCGTTGCAAATGGAATTGGCCATTGTGGGCGAGGCCATGAAGGCTGCGGGGCAACGGCTGGAATCGAATGGCGCCGTGGTGTTTGCCACGCCCGACCTTTTGTTTGCCTCGCGCGGACTTGGACTTTCGGATGCGCGGGCCGAACTGTGGGCCGACGACGTGGATCAGGCGGGATGGTGGAAGAGACTGGCGAACCTGTCTGATGCCGGAGCGGCTGTGCCCACCAGGGTTGTACTGTTTGCCGGAAGCGTGCCGGACAACGCCCTCGCCGCGGCAAAAGACCGCCCGGATTTGCTTTTGATCGGCATCGACATGCTGGAACAAGGCAGCGATGAGGACACGGTCGCCGGTCGATTGATGGCGATTGCCCGCGCCATTGAGTCTGCCTGCGACGAAGCCGGCCGTTGACCATCGAAAAAAGCAGCTTCTATAATCACGCCCTTCGCCGACTCGCCAGACAGCTGACCTGAAAAAAATTGAGCCTGAGGCGCTAGCCGAGACCGCTAGTTCAGCCATTGACTCACACCCAAGGGAATCGGCTAGCGCCTCAGGCTCACAAGCTGGGGGAATCGGCTAGCGCCTCAGGCTCACAAGAATTCGCCGTTTTGTCTGTCCCGGTCCAACCCCCGCCTGATCCATTCCGATGAAGATCCACGAGTATCAGGGCAAGGAACTGTTTGCCCGGCACGGAGTCAAGGTTCCGCGCAACCAGGTCGCCCGGTCCGCTGACGAGGCCGCTGCGGCTTTCCGCTCGCTGGGCGGTTCGATCGCCGTCGTCAAATCCCAGATTCATGCGGGCGGCCGCGGCAAGGGGACCTTCATCGAGCAACCTGCCCAACGCGGCGTCCAGCTGGTCCGCAGCGCCGACGAAGCCGCCGAAGTCGCCGGCCGGATGCTTGGCAACCGGCTGGTCACGATCCAGACCGGCCCGGCCGGAAAGGCTGTTAGCCAAGTAATGGTCGAAGCCGGTTGCGACATCGCCCGCGAACTCTATCTCGGTGTCGTGCTCGACCGGGCTGCCGCGAGGCCGGTCCTGATGTGCTCGCAAGAAGGCGGCGTCGATATCGAACGGGTCGCCGCCGAAACGCCCGAGAAGATCTTTAAGGAACACTTCGATCCGGCCCAGGGAATCGAGAGCTACCAGGTCCGCAAACTCTGCCAGCAGCTGGGCCTGTCCGGCAAAACCGTCGCCACGGCCGACCAGTTCATGAAAGCCCTCTGCCGGATGTTCGTCGCGCTTGACTGCAGCCTGATGGAGGTCAACCCGCTCGTCGTGACCGGTGACGGTGACCTGATCGCACTCGACGCGAAGTTGAACTTTGACGACAGCGCCGGGTTCCGGCACAAGGACCTGGCCGCACTCCGCGACCTGAGCGAAGAAGACGAATCCGAAGTCCGCGCCGCGAATGCCGGCCTGAGCTACGTCAAGCTTGACGGCAACATCGGCTGCCTCGTCAACGGGGCCGGACTCGCCATGAGCACGATGGACATCATCCAGCTCAACGGCGGGGCTCCCGCGAATTTTCTCGACGTGGGCGGCGGGGCCAACGCGGAACAGGTGACCGAGGCCTTCCGGATCATTCTTTCCGATGCCAACGTCAAGGCGGTGCTCGTCAACATTTTCGGCGGGATCATGAAGTGCACCACGATCGCCGAGGCGATCGTCACGGCCGCCCGCGAAGTCGGCTTTGAGGTGCCGCTCATCGTCAGGCTGGAAGGAACAGAAGTCGAACAGGGCCGTCAAATTATCAACCAGTCGGGCCTCAACGTGATTTCCGCCAGCGATCTGAACGACGCCGCCCGCAAGGCCGTCGCAGCCGTCGCAAAGTAGAGCAATTGTCCCCAATTGCTCCGCCCGCACGCTTGTCTCCCCAATCAGTGTTTCCCGCGGCAGCGACTGCCACTCACCGAGTGTTTATTTGGCCGAACAACCCGTTTTCACGACTGCCCGCCACGCCGAAACAGTCCAGCCCGTTCCCGTTCACCCCGCTCCCCCATGTCAATCCTGATCGACTCCAGCACCCGCGTCATCTGCCAGGGCATCACCGGCAGTGTGGGGGCATTTCATACCCGCGGTTGCCGCGACTACGGCACCAAAATGGTCGGCGGCGTGACCCCGGGCAAAGGCGGCCAGACAGCCGAAGGCCTGCCCGTCTTTGACACGGTCGTTGAAGCGTGCGAGAAAACGGGCTGCAACGCGACGATGATCTTCGTTCCGCCGCCGTTCGCCGCCGACGCAATTCTTGAAGCAATTGATGCCGGAATCGAAGTCGTCATCGCGGTAACCGAAGGCATCCCGCCACTCGACATGGTCCGCGTTTACGAACGGGCCCGCGCTTCGGCCTCCGTCCTGGTTGGCCCCAACTGTCCCGGCGTCATCACACCCGGCCAGTGCAAGATCGGGATCATGCCCGGCTACATCCACAAGCCCGGCAAAGTCGGCATCATGAGCCGCAGCGGGACGCTGACCTACGAAGCTGTCTGGCAGACTTCGGGGCTCGGCCTTGGCCAGTCCAGCTGTGTTGGATTGGGCGGCGACCCGATCGTCGGCACTTCCTTCATTGACTGCCTGCGCTGGTTTGAAGCCGATCCCGGCACCGAAGCGATCCTGATGATCGGCGAAATTGGCGGTACGGCCGAGGAAGAAGCCGCCGAGTACGTCCGTCAGCACGTGACCAAACCGGTCGCCGGCTTCATCGCCGGCGCCGCGGCACCGCCGGGCAAGCGGATGGGTCACGCCGGTGCGATCATCAGCGGCGGCAAAGGCACGGCCGCCGAAAAACAGACCGCCATGCGTGCCGCCGGCATCGAAGTCGCCCTCTCCCCCGGCGACATGGGCCTCGCCATGCAACGGGCGATCGGGAAGCGGAAGTCGCGGTGCGGCGTAAGCCGGTAGTCTTGTAGCGGAGCGGCGTGAGCCGCCCGGCGGCGGGGGAGGAGCCGTGACGTTGCTGGAAATGCGGTACCACCAGGGACTTTTCCGGCGCGATCTTCCAGTTTGAGCCGGACGATTTCCCGGCGCGCGGGCCGGAGGGCTGACGCCCTGCCGCTACGGAAGGAGTCAATTCCTCGTGATCGTTTCGTGCAGGTTGAGCAGTACCCGGGCCAGTGAAGTTCGCGCAGCGAGTTCTACCGGATCATAAGCCGCAGTGGGCGGTTCCAAGCCGACTGAGACGAGCTGGCGGGCCTCGTCGGGAACCGCGGCGTAGTGTTCGCGCTGAGAGTCGAGGAACCGGGCCAGCGAAGCGGCTTCATCTTCGGTTGCTTCGCGGAACAGAACGGTTCGCAACATCGCGCGCGGGATTGCGTCCGGGCTGGCATTCGCCAGATTTTCCGGCAGCGCTTTCATCGACTGGCCGGCCAGGTGCCGGGCCGCTTCGACAAACGCCGGATCGTTGAGCAGAGTCAGGGCCTGTTGCGGCGTGTTGGCCTCGATCCGCTGGCCCGTGCATTCCTCGCGGCTGGGGGCGTCGAAACTGGCCAGCATCGGATGCAGAAACGTCCGCTGCCAGTGCATGTACAGCCCGCGGCGGTGCTGGTCGGAGTCGCGGGAGGGCTGGTAGTCGCGGTCGGGGAACTGCAGCTGCGCGTAGTAGCCGGCCGGTTGCCACGGGAAAGCTGGCGGGCCGCCGATTTCCGGGTTGAGCAGGCCCGCGACGGCGAGCGCGTTGTCGCGAACGATTTCGGCCTCCAGCCGCCGCGCCCGCTGGCGGGAAAGGAGCCGGTTGTCGGGATCGCTCGCCATGGCTTCTGCATCGGGGCGGCTCGACTGCTGATAGGTCGCCGAGTTGACAATCAGCCGGATCATGTGCCGCCGGTCCCAGCCGCTTTCGCGAAACTCGACCGCCAGCCAGTCGAGCAGTTCGGGGTGCGACGGGTATTGGCCCTGGGCACCAAGGTCTTCGAGCACCGGACTGAGTCCCACGCCGAAAAAGTGGGCCCACAACCGGTTCATCTCGGCCCGGGCGGCCAGGGGGTTGTCCGGGCGAAACAGCCACCGCGCCAGGTCCAGCCGATTGAGCCGTTTGCCATCCGCCAGCTGAACGAAGCCTGGCAGAAAACCGGGCGTCCCCGGCGCGAGCACTTCACCGCTCGTGTCCTGCCAGTTGCCGCGCGGCAGCACACGGGTCACCCGCGGCTCGGGAACCGCCTCCGTTACAAGGACCGGCCATTTTCCGTTTCGACAGTTGCGGATGTCAGCATCGAGACTCCGGATCCGGTCGCGGACATCGTGGGGGCCTGCCTCAGTCAGGATCCATTGGCGGAACAGGAATTCGAGTGGCGGAGTGTGCTGGAGTTTGATGCCCCACAGGTTGTCCTCCGGGTCATCTTCTGTGAGCGGGGGAAACTCGATTGCGGTGCCACCGGGCTGACTCGGCACGAAGGGACTTGCCAACAGGCGCAACGACCGCGCGACGTTGCCAGACAGATTGACCGACAATGATTCGCCGCTGGCCAGTTCCAGCGGCTCGTTCAGCAGCCAGACGCTTGAAGTCGCGGCCGGAAAGTCGCCGCGCAGGCTCCAGCCACCTTGCACGCCATCGATTTCGAATCCGTTGGAGTAACGGGGCAGGCTTTGTGTCGCGTCGGCGTGATGAATGGCAATCCGCACAGGCTTCTTTTCCGATTCGTCCGGAGAGTGCCGCCAAAGCTGCAGATTCACCGTACTGGCCGTGGCATTTGCGGCAAGCTGCATGGGCCGATCCGGATCGCCGGGAAACTCCAGCCGGACACTGGCGAAACGAAAACCTGGCGACGCGAAGGCGAGCTTGACTGTGGCAACCTCGGGACTGGATGCCACCAAGGTCCCGGCCTCGTCCTGAACCCATCCGGCCGGACTTCCTTCCGCGATTTTCAATATCGCCAAGCCGTCCAGCAGCAATGGCCAGGTGGCGTCAAGCCCGGCGCGCCAGGCCTCGAATTCGGCGACGTGTTCCTGGACACTGGAAGAATCGTCAAACGCCTTCGCGAAGAGCGATTCGCGCTCGACAGCCAACCGTTCGATTTTTCGCGTCAGTGCCGGGACTGCCACTTCCATCTCCGGCGGGAACGGATGATCGTTGCTCCAGCCGCGCAAGTCGGGATTGGGAGTGTAGTCGTAGTCCTGGTAGACCCCCCACTGGCGGATGTCGGCGAAGAACGCGGACATTGCATAGAAGTCGCGGGCCGTGAACGGGTCGAACTTGTGATCGTGGCATTCGGCACAGCCGAGGGTTGTGCCCAGCAGCGCGGTTCCGACAGTGCGAACGCGGTCAGCCGCGTACTTGGCGAGGTATTCGTCGGGCTGGGCACCGCCTTCGCGCGTGACCATGTTCAGGCGGTTGAAAGCGGTCGCCGTTCGCGAGGCTTCGGTGGGCTGTTCAATCAGGTCTCCCGCCAGTTGCCAGGTCACGAACTGATCGTAAGGCAGGTTGTCGTTGAGCGCGTTGACGACCCAGTCGCGATAGGGAAAGACGTTGTGGTTCTGGTCGCCGTGGTAGCCGACCGTGTCGGCATAACGGACCAGATCGAGCCAGCCCGCCGCCATCCGCTCGCCGTGGTGGGGTGAAGCCAGCAAGCCTTCAACGGTCACCGAAAAGTTGGTCGCACCGCCCAGCGATTCGCGCTCAGCCCATCCCCCAGCGACTGGCGGCAGGCCGGTCAAATCGAGATGAAGTCTTCGCAACAGTGTCGCCGCATCGGCGCGCGGCGCGGGCTGGAGTCCTGCCTGTTCGCGCCGCGAAGCGATAAAGCGGTCGATCGGATTGCGCGCCCAGTCCGCGCCGGCTTCGGGCACAGTCGGCCGAACCGGTGGCAGCCAGGCCCAATGCTGTTCGCAGGTCGCGCCACTGTCGATCCAGCGCCGCAGGGTCGCCCGTTGTGCTGGGGTCAGGTCCTTGCGCGTCCCGGGCGGCGGCATGTGAACATCCGGGTCGGCGGACTCGATCCGCTCAATCAGCGCGCTGACGTCCGCATCGCCCGGCACGATCAGGCCCGCTTCGACCGCGACTCCCGGCAGATCGAGTCGCAAACCGGCTTGTCGCGCGGCACCATCCGGCCCATGGCAGGCGAAGCAGGAATCCGACAGGACCGGCAGCACGTCGCGCCGGAAGTCAGGGGCCTGACTTGACGCGGTTTCGCAGACCAAAACCGCACAGACTGTCAACGCGCCCTTCGCGGTCCATTGTGCCCTTCGACGCCTGTCTGGCTTCCTGAAACTGAGTGCGAGATTCATTAGCGTATCCAAAACCCGTCTCGCTCAACTTTGCCGGCCGCCGCAACCGCGGGACAGCCCGCCCCAATGTAATCATCTTGCCGCATGAGTGGGGTTTGCAGAGGTCAACCACCGCCTTGAGGTAGCGACCAAGGATTTGCGGCCCTGGCTGAATTGGTGAATAATCTCCCTCGGGGAGGCGTGGACCGTACCGCTGGGAGCCCGCCATCATGCGCGCATGGGATCGAGGTCTGAAATTCGGCTTGTATCTCGCTGGCTGTCTGGCCGTGGGTGTCATGCTGCCGGAATCGGTTTGGGGAGCCGTCCAGGAGTCTGAAGCCGGCGAGACGGTTGCAGAGCCCGCAGCCCCGGCCGTCGAAACAGCGGCAGGCGAAGCTGCGGTTCAGGAACCGGTTTTCTCTGGACCACAAGCGGGAGAAGTGCTGCCCGAGCTGACGGTGTGGCCGCTGTACGGGCAAGGCGGCGACGAAACACTGGGGATCGTGCCGGGCCGTGAAGAAACGGTCCACATCATCGTCTTTGTCCATCAGCGAACCCGCCCGGCGTTTGGCGTGATTCGCGGTGTGATGGCCCAGGCCCGCGAGCTGGGTGAGAAAGCGCAACCGGCACTCGTCTTTCTGACGGATGACGTGGCCGCGACGCGGCAGTGGGCCGACATCGCGCGGCAGGCGATTCCCAAGGAAGGCGTCAGCCTGGGCGTTTCACCCGATGGCATTGAAGGACCTGGTGCCTGGGGCCTGAACCGCAATGTTGGGCTGACGGTCATCGTTGGCCGGGATGGAACCACCACGGCAAGTTTTGCCATCGTTCAGCCAGGCGCGGCGGCTGATGTGCCGCTGGTTGCCAGAGCCGTCGCGGAAGCGGCCGGTGTCGATCCGCCGACGGAAGAACAGGTCGCCGTGTGGATCGGCAACGACCGGATGTCCCGCGGCGGCAATGCGGGTGAAGTCAACATTCGCCCCTGGCTCGCCCCGGTGATCCAGCGCGATGCGGACGCCGCGACGATCAACGCTGCAGCGGCAAGACTGGAAGCGGCCGCAGTGGACGATGCTGCGCTACGAAGTGCCGTCGGCGCCGCCTGCCGCCGCGTCGCCGGATCGGGCAAACTCGAGGACTACGGCACTGCCACCAGCCAGGAATGGATTCGAAAGTGGTCGGCCGAGTGGGGTGGAGAGTAGAACAGTTGTCCACAACTGCTTGACAGCCCAAGACGCAGTTTCGGTTGCCAGAAACGGCGTGGACATTTGGCTTCTGTGCCTGCCATGAATCGATCACGAAGTCAGGACTGGATCAAGACTCGGCAGGCCCTGTTGGCATGCTGTCTCGGCTGGCTGGGCGGGTGGCTCGGAACGTTGGCGACCACGCCGAACTGGCCTGGCAAGGTTGCGGTACGCCCATCAACCGACGTTCGCATCGACTTCGACACACAGATTGCGCCGCTTTTCTCGTGCTTGGGCTGCAATGCGGCGGCCTGCCATGGCGCGGCGGGGGGGCGGGGCGGATTTCAGCTGTCGCTGTTCGGTAGCGACTTGTCTGTGGATTTCGATCAGGTCGTCCGCGAGCGGATGGGCCGACGAGTGCACCGGACAGAACCGGCCGAAAGCCTGCTTCTGCTCAAAGCCACGGCCTGGTTGAACCACGAGGGCGGAGAGCGAATCGCACCCGGGAGCGAAGAGTTCCGGCTGATTCGCGACTGGATCGCGCAAGGCGCGCGGCGGTTGCGGTTGCGGGCGCTGACCGAGCTGGTTGTGGAGCCAGCCTCGGCGACTCTTTCGCCCGCTGATCCCGAAACTCCCTTGCGCGTTACGGCGCGATTCGATGACGGCTCGGCCGCGGATGTGACCCGGATCGCGGTCATTCAGCCGCTCGATCCGGAAGCGGTGAAACTGGAAGGCTCAACCGCGACGGTCCTCCGCCCCGGCCAGCACGCCGTGCTCGTTCGGTACCTGTCCGAAGTCCGCCTGGTCGAACTGCTCCTCCCCGAAAAGGTGTCAGGAACCGTTTCCGAGCCGGATTCCAGCTGGTCTGGAACCGACACTCTGATTGATCGGGCCATCGCCCGGCGGCTGGCCGAATTGGGGATCGAGTCAACAGGGCCGGCCGATCCGGCGACGCTCTATCGCCGCTGGTCGCTGGACCTGGCCGGCCGGCTGCCGGAACCGGAAGCAATGGAAGACTTCGTGCGCGGAGACTCGCCCCAACGGCGGCTGGAAATTGTTGACCAGTTCCTGGCCAGCGAACAGTTCAGCCAGCTTTGGACCTGGCACGTTGCCGAGTGGTTGCGGATTGGAGGCAACAACCAGCCGCAAGAAATCGCGGCGGCCTGGCAGGATTGGCTGAAGCGGGAAATAGCCGGGACCGCTTCAGTTGTCCGCCTGGCCCGCGAAAGCCTGACGGCGAGCGGGCCGGTTTCAAACGGCGCGACGGGCTTTTATCGCTTGACCAATGACCCGCGACTGCAAGCCGAGCAGGCGCTCAACGCCTGGATGGGTGTCCGGATCGGCTGTGCGAACTGTCACAACCATCCGCTCGACCACTGGACGCGGGACGACTACTACCGGCTGGCGGCCTGCTTTGCGGGAGTGCAGCGCGGCGCAAGAGTCGAGTGGACCGGCGACGGCACCCTTTTGCATCCCGTGAATGGCCAGGCGGTTGAGTCGGGGCTGCCCGATGGCACCACGATCAAAGCCGGCGATCCGCGGGCGCGGCTGGCGGACTGGCTCACAGTCGAATCGCCGGAGCAACTCGCCCGGAGCTCGGCCAACCGGGTCTGGCGAATCCTGATGGGGCAGGGTCTCTACGAGCCGGTGGACGACTGGCGGGAAACGAATCCGGTTGCCAACCGGCAGTTGCTGGACGAGCTGGCCCGCGTCCTGGCCGACAACGAGTTTCAGCTTCGGCCGCTGATCAAGGCCATCGTTCTGTCGAACGCCTACCAGCGCCGCTCCACCGGCGATCCGGCATCGCCTCGCGACCGTTTCACGTGGCGATTCATGTCAAGACCGCTGCCGCCGCCGGTCATGTTGACGGCGATTGAAGCGGTGACGCATGCCGACCGCCCGCCCGATTCGCGCTATTTCACGCAGGCCCGGCCAATGGATTCGCCCGAGTTGCGGTTGTTTGGCCAGTGCGACCGGAGCCTGGCCTGTGCGCCTTCGGCCGGAGACGGGACTGGACTCGCAGCCCAGCTGGAAAAACTGACAGGAAGCGTCATCGTTGACCGGATTCAGGATCGTGAAGGCTGGTTGGCGGAACAAATGGCGATTGGCCAGGATGATGCGGCAATGCTGAGGGAGCTGTACCAGCGCTGCTATTCGCGAGCACCCACGCATGAAGAATTGCGATACTGGCTGGAAGTATTCAAGGCGGCTGGCGAGTCGGAGCGACCGGAGCTGTGGGCCGATTTAATTTGGGGAGTGCTTGCCAGCGAAGAGTTTTCAACGGTGCGTTGATCAGGATGTGCGGGAACAAGGAACGGAAGGTTGTCCGCAGATTGCGCTGATTTCGCAGATGAGGA
This sequence comes from Planctomycetota bacterium, assembly GCA_031405895.1. Taxonomy (GTDB): domain Bacteria; phylum Planctomycetota; class Planctomycetia; order Pirellulales; family Pirellulaceae; genus BJ22. The sequence continues at coordinate 13,779 of JANOFL010000253.1, read as the reverse complement.
AAGGAATGAGAGTGTTGGGACCGTGTAAAGAAGTGGGTTAAGGGATCGAGTGAACCAGCAGGAACGGAGATAACTGTTCAGTCTACTGAAGCAAACCACGGATTTCCCGGATGTCACGAATGTCCGAGGTGAGAGCCAATCACAATGGCAGCGAAGTCTGATCCGTGAAATCCGTGTTATCAGCGGTCAGTTGCTTCATTTGGCTGAAGGGTAAGGAACGGGCAAATGGAAAGGACCAGACCGATGGAGACGGGTCGGCGTTGTGATGGCGTTCATCGTCGCGATTTCGTGCGGCTCGGATTATTGACGGCGCTGGGGCCGTTCTGGATTGGCAATGGCTGGGTGCGCGGAAGTGCACCGACGGCTGTGGGCCAGCGCGCCAATGACTTGCCGTTGGGCGGAATGGACGGATCAGGACGGAAGTTGCGAAACTGCATCCTGATCTGGCTGGATGGCGGGGCGAGCCACCTCGAGACGTTTGACCCCAAGCCGCTCATGCCGGCCGAAGTCCGCGGGCCGCTGGCTTCGATTGCGACCGCGATCGCGGGCATCCGGTTCGGCGAGTGTTTGCCGGGGCTGGCCCAGCGGCTGGACCGGATGACATTGCTTCGCGGTTTGACTTCGCCGCTGGGCGAACACAATCTCGGCGCGCACTACCTTCTGTCCGGGCATTTGCCGACACCCGTGCTGGAGTATCCGGCGATGGGCAGCGTCGTGGCGTTTCATGAGCGCGACCCGGGCGATTTGCCAGCCCATGTCGCGATCCCCAATCACCGGCTGGGCGGAACGAGCGCCCGGGCCGAGGGATTTCTGCCGGCCAGTTTTGCTCCGCTGGAAGTCACAGCTGGGGCGAAGGACGGGGGTTCGTCCGGCTTGGACCTCTACGGCTCAACCAGCGAAGTCCAGGTCGCCCGGCGCGCCGACTTCGTCCGGCAACTGGATGCATTCAGCCGGCAACTCGACCAGGCGGGAAGCGCCGGCGGCGATGCGATGCTCGATCAGGCCGTCCGGTTGCTGACCTCGCGGTCCGCGCGGAAGGCGTTCGATCTCGAAGCCGAACCGGCAACCGTCCGGGCGCGTTTTGGTCCTTCGGAGATTGGCCAAAGCTGTTTGCTGGCGCGGCGCATGATCGAGGCCGGGGTTCGCTTCGTCACCGTTCACTCGTCGGGCTGGGACACGCACGACAATCTTGTAACCCGGCTGAAGGACGGTTACACGGGTGCGCAAGTCCCGGTCGGATTGGTTCCAAATCTTGACACGGCGGTATCCGCACTGGTCGACGACCTGCAATCGCGCGGCCTGCTGGATGAAACGCTGGTCGTCGTAATGGGCGAGTTCGGGAGAACGCCAAAGATCAACCCACAAGGCGGTCGCGACCACTGGCCAAGGGCTTTTTCGGCTTTGCTGGCTGGCGGCGGGACTCCCGCCGGGCTGGTGTATGGCCAGACCGACGCGGCCGGCGAATCACCCGTTGATGGTGCCGTCACGCCAGCCGATCTGGTCGCCACGATCTACAATCTGTTGGGTCTTGATCCACAGGCAGAGTTAATGACGCCCGGCGGCCGGCCGATCCGGCTGGCGGGCGAGGGCCAGGTCATTCCAGCCGTTGCCGGGTAAACGATGCGAACCGGAACAATCCTGGTGATGGTGGTCGTTCTGGCAGCAGGGCTGAATTTCGTGCCGGTGCTGGCCGTTCAAAACTTCGGACCGGAAGCCGGACTCGCTGCCCAGCCCGGCATTGAACTGATCAGGCAATTCGATGGGCCTGTCACTGCGATCGCGCGGACACCCGAAGGCAACGGGCTGATAATCGCAAGCCAGAACCGGCTGATCGTGATCCAGCGCGAGGACGGGACGACGCAACGCGAGGTCGAACTCGCTTCTGGCCAACTGACCAGCGTCGCAGCGAGTTCGTCCGGCGAAATCGTCTGGCTCGGTGGCGGTGATCCGGGTCTGGTGGGCCATCGTTACAGCTCGTCGGTCGATAGGATGTCAGCAACCGATCCCGTCGAGTTGCACGACGATGTGCTGACCGGGCTCGCAGTTTCGCCCGACGGCAAATGGCTGGCGGCAAGTTCGGTCGACGGTCGCGGAAGCGTTTCGCCCACAACCGGCGGCGAGCCGGTCTGGCTCAAAGGGCATTCGCTTCCCTTGACCGACATCGGTTGGCTCGATCAAGAGACCATTCTGACGGCGAGTGAAGACGCCAGCCTTCGGGTTTGGAGTTTCTCAGGCAGGGAACAAAACTCGCCGGTCTCGCCGTCAGGCGAAGGCCCGGGAAAGCCGCAAGCTGACGGCGTTTCGCTCTTGCCGGAATTGGAAGTCCGATTGCAGCGGACGCTTAGCCAGCATGTCGGACCAGTCCTGGGCGTTTGCATTCTGGACGGCACCGATTCGGTCCCGCCAATTGCCGCAAGTTGGGGCCAAGACCGCACCGTTCGCATCTGGCAGCCCTTGACCGGCCGGATGGTCCGCTTCATCGGATTGCCGGCGACTCCCCGCTCCGTTGCCTGGGATACTGAAACGCAGCAACTCGTGGCCGGCGACCAGGCCGGGCAACTGCATTGGCTGGACTGGAAGACCGGCGCGATCATCCGGTCCGTCACCGTCGACAATGACTGGCTGACGGCGATCCTGTTCGCAGGCGACGGCGAAGAAGTCCTGGTGGGAACATCGGGGGGAAGCCTGTTTGCCGTTCTTCACCCGGGCTGACCAGATCGTCAGCAGGTCCCGGCACATTTGTTTTTGGCGGAATCCCCTTGCCGATCCAGCTTCTCTGGGTGTAGCCCAACCTGACCAGCCGCTTCCTTTCAGTCGCGGGGTCGGAACTCAAGGCTGAAACACCTGTTCTTTAGGGAGACAAGAAGATGTTGACCCGTCGTAACCTGCTGACTCTCGCTGTCGCCGCGGCCGGGATCATGATCGTGGCCGGAGATGCGACCAAAGCCCTGGCCCAGAGTGGCGGCGGCAATGACCGCATCCGGCTGATCGCGAACATGTCGGCCGGCGCAACCAAAGGCAAGGCCAAATACGAACAGCGCGGCAACCGCCGCAAGTTCAGCTACGAACTGCAGAACGGCGCGCCGGGCACCGTGATCTCGGTTTGGCGGGCCGGGGCTGTTCTCGGTACGTTCACCGTCGATGCATTTGGCCGTGGGAAGTTCGAACTCGACACCGGTCTTGGTCAGGGCGTGCCTGTCATGACGGCTGGCAATGTGATTGAGGCGCAGGCCAACAATGTCTTCCTGATGAGCGGGGTCCTGCAATAACGTTCCGGCGAGAACTCGCGGACCGGTTATTCAACACGGTTCCGGCGTTTGCCGGGACCGTTTTTTTTTGGCAAGTTGCCGGTGTCGGACGATGAAGCTGTTCGCAGCGGTTCCCAGCGTTCCCCACGCTGACGCTTTTTGAAGTTGCGCTTTTCGCCTCTGATTCGTGCTCGTGCTCAATGAACTCGTGCCCGTAATCGGCCGGCTTTCTTCGAGCACGATGATGCGCACCGTCCCGCCAGGCCGGGACTGAGCACGAGCACGAACCAGGGCGGATTTGGCCGGTCTGTCTCCGGTCTTGACCCAAATAGTGCAACTCCAAAACTGACGTTGCGGGTTTCGAGTCGGGGGAAACAGCTCAGATGTTGGGCGGGACGGTCGGCTGGAGCCAAGCCTGGGTCCAGTACCAGGCGTTGGCATCGACCTTGGGCGGTGCGGCCGCCGTGCCACCCGTGTTGACGAGATTGCCGTTAACGAAGAGGAACGGATCGGGGGAGCTTACGCCGCCCGGGTAGGTGTAATTGGTTTCTCCCAGTTCCTTGCCAAACGGCTTTTCTCCGGGCGGCAGGATTTCCGGACCGGTGGGGTCGGTCACGTTGTCGCCCTTGATCACATAGTCGAGCCCGGTCGGCGGGGCGTTGGTCGCTCCCGCGAAACTGACCATCACTGAGTAGCTGCCTGGCCGCAGGATGATGTTGGGCGCGGTCCGGGTCTCACCCGGCACCGTCAGCGCGCGGTAAACGACCCGCCCCAGCGTGTCGAGGACCGTCATCCAGACTTGACCCAGGGAACGGTCCATCCCATTGCTGGCGAAGAGGGAAAAGCGGAACAACTGCGGTTCGGCCACATACAGGGCATGGTAGCGCCGCAGCTGGCCAGGACCCACATTCCCGCTGCCAATGGTCGCCAGGCTCACGGCGGGCCGGTCGAAACGGGCTGTAAGCGTGTAGTTGCCAAGGTCAAACCGGTCGCCCGGAAACTCGGCCGTAGCCTTCACGTAATAGTCCTGGTTCGCCTGGACGCCGGTGATCTGGAGAACCAGCTGCCCGTTCGAGTTGACCAGGACATTACTGGAAAGCGGCTGCTGGTTTTCGTCGAAGGCCTGCATCCGCGGAACTAGCCGGCCCTGTTCCATTGTGTCGAGCCTCAATGTCATGACGTTGCCGGTGGGCAGCGTGTCCGGCGTGCGGAGGGCCATGAAGTCGGCGTCGTTGAGATAGGAAAAACTGCCGTGGACCTGATAGTGGCGTCCGGCACCGAAACCCTGGGTTGCCTTGAGCCGGTCGGCTGTCAGGAACGTGTCATTGAGTGCCAGCTCCTGGTTGAAAAAGAACTGCGGGTGGTTGATGAAGACCTCCCGGACGTCGGATTGTTTCAGGTTGGCGTAGTCGCCGCGGGCCACCTGGCTGATGTAGCCCGGTGAAAAGTTCACCTGGTCATCCAAGGTCGTCACCAGGGCAAAGCTGCCGGTGGAATAGAGCGAGCCGTCGACGGCTTCGATCCGGGCAAAGTAACTGGTGCCGTCAGCCGCGAACGGCACGGTGATCTTCAGGCGGCCTCCCCGCGAACCGGTCAAGGCCTGGGTCGCAACCAGGTTCCCTGCTTCGTCCACCACGGTCAGCCGGCCTCGCAGCAGGCTGATCCCGGCCGAAACGAACTCGAACGAGATCGGCCCGCCATAGCCCGAAAGGGGGTGGAGCTCGAACCAGTCAACGTCGCCGCTGACCGGCAAGTCGCCGAAGACCACCAGCGGAATCCGCCCGTCGAGGCTGCCGGGGTTCTCGATCCGCGAAGCGTCTTCCACCGTATCGTTGGGGTCGTTCGCCGATTCATTCCGGTCGAGAAAACGGACGCCGTAAAGTCCGCGGACGGCCGCGATGTCCTGGACCGCGAGAGTGCCATTCAGCTGGGCTGGGTTCATCACCGCACCGGACAGCCCCGAGTGTTTCAGCCCCAGCGCGTGTCCGGCTTCGTGCAAGGCTACCGAATAGAACTGGTTGATGTTCGTGAACGGGGCATTGGAGTTGAACAGGATCTCTCCTCCCCAGGTGCCCGAGACGAGAGAATCGTTGCGCACCGTGATCGCAAACACGGATGGGTCAAGTGGAATGGCACCCACCCGGATGTCGCCAAACCGGGTGTCGCCCTGAGCCGGACCATTCGTGCCAAACGCCTGGCCACCGTCAGGAACCACTCCCACATTGAGGTTGGCCTCGCGAGCCCAGCGCTGGAAAGCCGAAAGGATGTAGGCCTCCATCAAACCAGCGGACAAGAATCCGCCGAAGGCCTGGTAGAGGTTGCTGGCGTACTTGGAAACGCGTGTCCCATCGGGCGCGAAACTGACCGTCAAGCGGTCGCCGCTGCTCCACGGCTGGATCTGCTGATCACTGGTTCCACCGCCAGATGATCCGGAAAAACTGGCGAAAGCCCCATCGGGAAGCGGCCCGCTGTTTCGCGTGAAAGTCTCGCCCGAAAAAAAACCTGAATGCTGGCTCATGACTGGTACCCACAAGGTCAAACCGGCTGCCCGGCTGCGAACGGCTGGCGCAGCATGAAACGGCGGGCGAACGGCCTTCTCAATGGAGAGCGGGAGCCGGGGCAGGCATCCGCCAAGTCTAGCAGGGAAAGATTCCAGGTTCTTCCGTATCCAGGCCTGACCTCTGATCGGGCATTGCAGACAGAAAGTCTTTCTGATCTGTAGCGGAGCGGCGTGAGCCGCCCGGCTGCGGGGGGTACAGACTGGATTCCGCGGAGCGATTTCCGCCAGCGGGTGATTGGCAAACGGCCGGGCGCTGTTGGGACGCGATGTCCGTTCAGGAGTTGGCGAGTCTGGTGGCGCGCGGGCCGGAGGGCTGACGCCTTGCCGCTACTGGTTGGGGGACGACATGGCGTGCATTTCGGCGACCCAGGCTTTCAGCTTTTGCAGCTCTTGGTCATCGGCGAGCGGCTTCAGGTCCCGGTCGTCGGCCCAGTACTTTTCGACAGTCGCTGGATCGCGAAGCAGCGCGGCGGCAATCAGGGCGATGGCTCGTTCCCGGTCCGCCGGTTCGCTCAGCGAGGTCTGGGCATAGATTCCCGCGGCTCGATACAACGTGTCGCCAGTCTGGCTGAGCTGAAGGGCAGCTTCGGCGTCCGCATGGGCCTTCGCGCGTTCACCCATGCGGGCATGCAGCACGCCGCGTGTCACTAGGGGCAGCGGATCGCGTCGCCGCGTGGCCACGATCCGGTCCATGTCGGCGATCGCGTCGGCGGGCTGGTTTTTTTGCTCGGCGAAAATGTTAGCCCGGTTTTGCAACGCGGTTTGGAGCGCGGGTTCCAGCTCCAGCGCGCGACCGTAGTCATTCAGCGCTCCGTCGAGGTCTCCCGACTGGTGGCGCACAAAACCGCGCAGTGCCCAGCCATCAGCGCTGGCTGGCTCTTCGTCCAGAAACCGCTGGGCGGCCCTGGTCGCGTCAGCTTCGTTTCCCACCGCACGATGCGCGCGGGCGAGGTAATACCAGACCCGGGTATCGGCGGCGCCCAGTTCAATGGCCTCGCCGAGATCGGAAATCGCCCCTTGGGAGTCGCCGGAGGCCAGCCGCAGCTGCCCCCGATTGGCGTAGCTGGCCGGCTCGAGTGGGTTGATTCCGATAGCGGCCGAGAAGGCGTTGATGGCCTGTTCGCCTTCGCCACGATCCTGATAGGCCCTGCCCAGATTAAACCAGGCAACCTCAATTGAGTCATCCAGCTTCAGGCACATCCGGTAGGCGGCCTCGGCATCCGCGAGTTCGCGCATGCCGGCCAAGGCGTTCCCGAGCTGGAGCCAGCCACCGGCATCGTCTGGATGATCGTTAAGCCAGGCCTCGAATCCTGTCGCTGCCCTGCCGAACTCACGGCTCCGAAGGTCTTCCGTTGCCAGAATCCAGAAATCGAGGTCATCGGCGTCCGAACCGGCTTTTTTTTGCCAGACAGCCGATTCCGCTGACGGGCCGCCGGTCGCCTCGATCAGATGCCAAGCCGTGGTTGCGGCCCGGCGTTCGGTTTCCTTCTGTGCGTCGGGCAGCAGCTTGAAACGGGTGGCATTTTCGAGCTGGTCCGGAGCCATCGCATCGTAGCCGGCCAGCGTTTCCCTGACCTGTAACAAAGCCCGGTTCACCATCGATTCAGGCACGCCAATTCCGGTCAGCGGCAACTGGTCTTTGCGAAGCACCCGCACAAACTCACTACTGGAATCCATGGCGGCAATCTGGTCGAGCCGACTCTGCCTCGCGAAAAGCCCGGCGAGGGCAGCCGCCAACAAAACAGCCGCCAAAGTGATGACCGATCCGAGCGAAGCCACACGCGGATGACGTCGCGTCCATTTGCGCACGCGGTGCCACGGTGATCGGTCTTTGGCCGTCAGCAACGGCAGGAATGCTTCGCGACGACGCAGGTCTTCGACCAATGCTGCGGCCGAAGGATATCGTCGACCCGGATCGGACTCGAGGCACTTGCCCACGATCTGGCCAAGGTCGTGGTCGATGGCCGGTCGCACTTCTTCGAGAGAAGGCGGCTGCCCGCTGCGGTCGGAAACCATCGTGGCGATGACTTCGGTCATCGTCCCACTACGGTCGGGAAACGCCCGCCGGCCGGCCAGCAGTTCATGCATGACCAGCCCCAGCGAGTACAGGTCGCTTCGCTCATCGCCACCCAGCCCGTGATCGTATCCCCGCAGCTGCTCAGGAGCCATGTAAGCCAATGTCCCTCCGACAATTCCCGCCGCTCCCGCGCCCGATTTTCGCGCGAGATTGAAGTCGAGCAGCAGCGGGTGGCCATCATCCGCAATCAGGATGTTGGCGGGCTTGATGTCGCCGTGGACGATGCCCTGGCCGTGGGCGTGCTCCAGCCCTTCCGCCAGCTGCCGGAACAGCCAGGCCGCCGTCTCGCCAAAGCTGCGATCGCCGAGCGCCACAAACCGGTCTTCGACACGAACTTGACCGGCGGGGCTTGAGCCCAAGCCGTCGGCTCGCTGGACACGCGGAGGCCGGGCCGCCTCGCGGGCAAGCGCAATCGCCGATACGGATGCAGGTCCACCTCTGTCACGGCGCGTTTCCAGCCAGCGTGCCGCGGCGGTACTGACCAGCTCACGTCCGCTAGCCGCCTTGATTCCCTCGCGCGGCATCTGGCTGACCAGATCGGCCAGCGTCAGGCTGCCCAGAAAAGGCATACAGATCGCCTGCAGCGGCCCTTCGCGATGGACCGAGTAAATCGGCACGATGCCCGTGTGTTGCAGCCGCGCCAGGCAGTCCGGTTCATCCGATGCTTCACGCGTGACTTTGAGCGTCACAAACCGTCGCGCGAGATCGCCCTGCCGCGCGAGAAAGACCCGGCTGAAAGCACCTTCGCCCAGCACTCCGACCAGTTCATGACCAGCGAAGAGTCCGGGAACCACCGGAAAACCGTCCGGGTCCCGCGCCGCCGGCTCTAGGGCCGCTGGCTCCAGCCGCGAATGGCCTGAGTCCCTCACAATTCCCGCAACAGCAGGCTGTTCACCCGCTGAGCTGGGCACCGGCCAGCCCGTCGTATCAACGCCGTACCGCTGGCGATACTCATCCGGATCTGCTTTCCGTCCCGCCTCCAGCTCCAGCCGAAAGTGCTCAAAGGCCACGGCCGACCTGAAATTCAGGTCGCGCCATAGCCATTCAAACTGCTGCCGATAGTCCTCAAGTTTCGGCTGCAGACCGGCCCGCGTCCGCAGCTCCAGATCGATCCGCACCAGCTCACAGGCCAGAGTGGCCCGGCCCTCTTCCGGCCAGGCCGCGACCAGTCCGATGAGCTGGCTGAGCGACATCGTCGACCATCCTTGTTCAAACTCTTCATAGACCTGCTCGGCGTCGAGATCTGCGACTGGGTCGGTTTGGTCATGATTCACGGGCCGGCTGTCTTTCATTCCAGCTGCGCCTGAAGCTGCTGGCGGAAGCCCTGCAGAATCCGCTCCACCGACCGCTTGGCCCGGCCGGTCTTTTCCGAAATCTCGTCGACTTCGCTGCCTTCGATCCGCAGTCGGACGATCTCGCGCTGTCCCGGCGGCAGTTCGTCCAGAAGCTCATCGATCGTCATCCGCAGGACGGTCACGGCGACTGGCTCGCCCGCGTCGTGCGCTCCGGGATCGCCGTCGTCGGCCAGCGACTCCGTCCGCGTTACTCTCCGCCGGGCTGCGCGGTGGAATTCTCCACCTGAGCGGATTTTGTTGAGGGCCATCACGAGCAGCAGCTTCCAAAGGTCCTCCCGGTCGCCGACGTCGTACTGGCCGAGCGAGACGCGGCGGAAAAACGTCCGGAAGACACTTTGCACGACGCTTTCCGGATCGAGCCGAACGGCCATCTTGCGGTCGATCTTGCCGACGGCGAGCAGTTCCAGCCGTTGGGCGTAGCGCACGTACAGCGCCGTCGCTGCATCCGCACTTCCCGACCGGAACCGCTTGAGCAGCGACTGGTCGGTAAGCCCGTCGAGGGGTACTTCGTCACTCAAGGCATCACTCGCCCTTCTCCCGACTCGCCTGGCCGAACTCTCGCAGCCGGCATTCTAGACCGCTGAACAGTGGCCTGCCGCGAGAGCCCATCTGGAGAGCCGGATCCGCCCTTCCCGTCCGCCAAAAAAAAGTGGAATCAGGCAGCCTCCGCTTACCCGCCTCCAGTCTCCCGCTTGCCCAAAAAAAATGCGGAGTGCCACTTCCAGGCACGCCCGCATGGCCGATTGAATCAGGGGCGGATAACTCTTTGGGCGCTTCCGTTCTGTCCCCCTCAATCAATCATTGAGACCCGTGAGTCTACTCCTGCTTCGGTAGGGTGGGTGGAGTCTTCGCAACCCACCATCCGGATGATCAATCGCCACAACCGTGCCTTGGTGCGTTCCGAAGACTTCACGCACCCTACTATCGATCCCCCTTCCGGCTCCCTCCCCCGCCGCTGCTTTGGGCGGTGTGGGGAGTAGGGTGGGTGGAGTCTTCGCAACCCACCACCCCGATTATCAAGCGCCGGCAGCCGTGCATTGGTGCGTTGCGAAGACTCCACGCACCCTACTATCGATCCCCCTTCCGGCTCCCTCCCCCGCCGCTGCTCTGAGCGGTGTGGGGAGGGCGGGGGGAGGGGGCGTCCGCGCACCCGTCACGGCAACAAATCCTGACTCGCACCGAAAACGCCCAACCCTGTCACCCGCTGATTCAGCCCAAACATGTCACCATTTGGTGACATGTCGGCTGGCGTCGGAAAGTGACACCCAAGCGCCTCTCGTTTTCGTCATGGAGAGCGGCCATTCGTGTTCATATTCGCTCGGTGGTCTCCAAGAACCCGCCAACCCCAACGCGGGTTCTTTACGCCAACGGCGTTGCATCGAAAAAGCCCCGGGTCGCGATGGCTTCGGAGCGCACCCTGGGTTGGGCACCCTCACGAATCCGGCAACCCCAACGCGGGTTGGATCATTCACCCTCCGCTACGACCTCGCACCACGCCCTGATCCAGCACTTTCAGCGTTGAAGAAGTCCGGCAACCAGCGTCCTTGGGTTCGGCCCGATCAAAAGGCGAGACCGGGCCGAACCCCAGGCTTTGTGATTCAACACCGTTGGCGTACCGGACCTTGCCGACCTCACCGCACGTCCGTCGTGCAAAGCCTGTTGTGCGGAAGCACCAACCCGCAACACGGAAGTACCAGCCCGCAGCGCCAGCAAGGAATCCCGCAACTTCAGCCGGTTGACCGATCGAGGCAACTGCGAAGATCCCTTGCTCCGCGCTCCGGGCTGGTATTGGAAAGCCAACCCCAACGGCGGCACTCATACACACCGTGGAGCCGAACTTCCGCACCGTGGCGGTGGCCTGCTCCCCAAAACCTGGTCCAGTCGCTATGAGAGTCGCATTGCCCTGAGAAGGGCGAGGAGACTCGACGATGACGAAGCGACGGAAGCGGCACAATCCAGAGGAGATTGTGCGAAAGCTGCCGGACTTGAAGTCGCAGGCGTCGGCGAGGGGGAGCATGTCCTCCGCCGTGCAGGTCAGCTTCAGCACCCGCTCGCTAATCCACTTCTCCAGAGTCTGTGACTTGGCCCACGGGCAACGCAGCGTGGTTTGAAGTACGTTCAAAGCGAAAGGCCCTCGAAAAAGTCGGTGTCAATTTTCTTGACGACGTATGAGTCTGCCGGTGTGACGCCCACGTTGTAGTCGATCATCATCTCCGCCAGTTCGTCGCCGTCGATGAGCCTCAACTTGACTTTGGCTTCCCGGCAAGCGCGTTCCGCACCATCGGTGAAGGACCCGCTGGTGATGAACACTCCCTTCGTCGCGTTCTTGCGGGAGAGCGATCCGATGAATTTGTCGATGTCGCCTGGCCCAACCGAATTCTCGTGACGCTTGGCCTGGACATAAACCATATCGAGCTCCAGGCGATCCTGCGGGATCACACAATCGATGCCGTCGTCACCACTCTTTCCGGTCACTTTGGCCCTTTCCCATTGACCGTGGCCGTACCCCATTGCAAGTAACAGGCGGAAGACGAGGTGCTCAAAAAACTTCGGTGTCCCGGCCCGAACCCGCCGCAGCAAGTCATCGGCCAGCGACTCCCGAAGGTCCAGGTACGCGGCCCCCAACCGCTCTTCGGGAGTGACATCGAAGTCGTCCGACGCGCTTTCCCGGCCATTTGAGGATTCGCCTGAACCTGAGTCCACAGGTTTCCTCGCCCGGAAGGTCTGGTACTCGGGAAATCGGGCAAGGTATTTATTGTCGATTCGCGTTGGGTTTTCCTTGAGGACTTTGAGCCCGCGATCCGTGATTCGAAAACGGCCGCGGGTGACCTTTTCGATCAGGCAGCTCTTGGTCAGGTAGGTCACCGCCCAAGCCACACGGTTGTAGAACTTTGTCTGGGTTCCACTGGCGATCATGATGTCCTGTTCCGACTCGGAAATGTCGAATTCCTCCGCAAGCGGCGGCAGGACGTCCTGCATCGTGTACTCCCTTGAATCAGCCGCGACCTTCAACAGGGGCAGCATGAAGTCCTGGTAACCGGGAATTGCCATCAAGCACCAAATGCGGGATTGTTGTGGCCTGTTTCGGGCTACTTCAGCTTGGCCGTCACATTTGCGGATCACAAGCAGTGATCAAGGTCTTCGATAACAGCCGGACCTTGCTTGCGCTGCGGGCTGGTAATGAATCGACTACCAAAAGCCTGAGCGACTGACTACGAGAGGCGTCGCAGCTTGCTGACCCGGCCGGTGTGAACCCATTCTGCCACGAAGATGTTGCCCTGGGAATCGAAACAGGCGTCGTGCGGGTGGACGAGCTTGCCGGCTTCCCAACGCGCGGCGTCGCTCCGGATCGCGAAGTCCTGGTCGCCAGTAATCCGCGCGACGTCATCGCCCAGCCAGGCGACGACCTGGTTGTTGCCGTCGAGCAGCGTAAGCCGGGCGTGCAGCTCCGGGACAACCAGTAGCTGGCCGTGTGTGTCGACGTTGGCGGGCAGTCCAAAGCCGGTGATTGTCTCGCGGTACTCGCCGTCAAGCGAAAAGACCTGCAGGGTGTGGTGCGCGCGATCCGCGACGATCAGTACCGGGTCGCGGCCGCCCCGGCTGTCGACGCAGATCCCGTGCGGTGTGTCAAAAGTCCCTTCGCCCGCCCCTTCGCCGCCAAAGCACGCCAGCCAGTTGCCCTCCGCGTCGTAGCGGTGAATTCGCCACGAGCCGTACCCGTCGGCGAGGTAAAACCCGCCGTCGGGATGAAAAGCAAAATTGGTCGGCATGAAGCGGTCCCGACCCCAGATTTGCTCGGGCTTTGTGTCTTCGCCCTCGGCATAACCGCCGGCCTCCATCGGGGCGAACCGGTGCCAGACGGTCTCGCCAGCCAGCGTCAGCTTCGCAAAGGCTTTCACCTGCTGATAAGCCGAGACGTAGAGGAACTGCTCGCTGCCTTCACGGCGGATTTCGAGGCCATGTCCGCCGCCCTGAAACTGCTGACCGAAAGCCCGGATGAACTTCCCGTCTGGATCGAAGACTAAAATCGACGGGTGGTCGGACTGGTCCGCGCGGCCTTCGTGGATCACAAACAGGTTGTCGTCGGCGTCGACGGCGACATTGTGCGTCGTCTGCCAAGTGTAAGGCTCGGGCAGCTTCGCCCAGTCGTGGAGGAACTCGAACTGGAACTCATCCTGGCCGAAGATGACTGGCCCACCCGTCCGCCGCGCGGTGTGAAAGGCCGGGGCCTGGTTGCCACCCGCAATACCAGCCCGCAGCGCAAGCAAGGAAGAGACCCCGGTCAGCCCGGTCGCCGCTGTCCTGGCGAGAAACTTGCGGCGGTCCGGATTGTGCGGTTGCTTTGTCATTTTGTTTCTCGCGATTCAGAGGCGTAGAACAGGCCTTTGCCATGTTGTAGAGCAATTGTCCCAATTGCTCACCGGCCAATCGATACCGGAACCGCGAGGGCTGAGCCGGCCAAAGGCCGGTTGTTGCGCGGGAGCAATTGGGAGGGCGTCGAACTTCCCTGACCCGAGGCCGTCGCGTCCGCCCGCCAGG
>JANOFL010000246.1:0-4254 GCA_031405895.1 Planctomycetota bacterium | reverse complement strand
CGGAAACAGGTGGCGGACAGACTGCCGGATTTTGCACCGGACTGGCCCAGGCTGGCAAGCCAGCCTGGCGGAGTTTGCCTGCGCGGGGCAGGTTCTCCAGCCCGTTCAGACCATAGTTCGTCAGGAACTGGCGGGTGGTCGCGTACAGGAACGGGTGCCCCAGATGTTCGCTACGACCGGCAATCCGGACAAGCCCCCGGTCGAGCAGCTGGTGCAACATTTCGCCACTGCTGACGCCCCGGATGGCTTCGATTTCGGCGCGCGTCACGGGCTGGCGATAGGCGACAATGGTCAGTGTCTCCAGCGCCGGACCCGACAGCCGCTGGGGTGGCGGCAGGTGGTCAAGCTGTCGCAGCCAGCGGGCAAACTGGGGCCGGGTCCGCAACTGGAAGCCGCCCGCCACGGCCTTGACCTGAAAGGACCGGCCCGCCTGGTCATAGTGGCGGTTGAGCTGTCGGACCAGAGTCCGCGCCTGAGTCCCATCTTCCAGCCCGGCCAGCTGCGCGAGCCGGCGGCTGCTGAGCGGTGTCCGGGAAAGGAGCAGGACTCCTTCCACACGCTGGCGAAGCTGGTGTTGTTCGATCTCCATGCCGTCTGGTTGTTGACGCGGGACGGGGCAACTGTCAAGGTCAGCGGAAAGTGCCATGGCTGGCACGAAACCCCAGCTCATGCGATGAACGACAGCCAGACCACGACCGCGGCCAGCGACGAAAACCTGAAGCTGCCAAAACGCAAGAGCTGGCTTGGGCGAGTGGGCTGCGTCACAGCTCTGGTGCTGGTGATCGCGGTGCCGGTCGGGCTGCTGTTTCTGTCGGGGTATTCGCTGGTCACCGGCGAGGAATTCTCGCCCCAGACATTCGAGTCCCGCCGGTTCGTCTACTACCGCCTGCCCTGGTTCGGCGTCCCGTTCTCGAAACGAACGGTCCTCGATTCGACCTCCGTCCCGCAGCAACTGTTGCTCTCCGATGGCCTGGTGAACGATCCGGGCGGCGAGCCGCGCTGGGACCTGGTGTCGGACAACTGGCAGCCCGAACATTCAGCCGACTTCGACGCCGCGATTCTGGTTAATTACATCCGGATGGAAGGTGCGGAGGGCGAAAGCTTCTGGCCAGCCTGGAACGACACGAATCCCGGTCACGCCGGGGTGTTCTGGCCGCTGGTGGCTGAACTGGCGAGGGAGAATCTCTGCCTCGCCCTGCCGGCGCTGTTTCGGCTGGCGATGGAAATCGAGGACGGGAAGCCGGATGAGCCGGTGTTCGCGCAAAACCTCTTCGCCGCGGCGGCCGATGAAGTCCGGTTGCTGGCCGCGGCTGAGCGGGGGGCAGGAGATACTGCCCGCGCGGACCAGCTTGAGCAGCTTGCCGCGGAGTTCGAACAAGGCCCTCCTCCAATCCGGCTCCCGGTGCCGTGATGGCTGCCTCCAGGATGGTCTATCTCGACTATTGCAGCACGACGCCGGTCGATCCGGAGGTGGCGGCCGTGTTCGCGGAGTATCTGAAGCGAGGCTACGCCAATCCGGCGAGCCAGCATCGGGCCGGGCAGGAAGCACGGCGCGAACTGGAGCGGTTGCGGCGCGACCTGGTGCGGCGGGCGGGCGGCCAGGCCGACGGGATGCGGCCCGACCGGCTGGCCGTGACAAGCGGCGGGACGGAAGCGAACCATCTGGCGGTGCTGGGGCTGGTTTCAGCCGAACGGCCGCGGGTTGTGCTCTCCGGACTGGAACATCCGGGGGTTCGCGGTGCCGCGGAAATCGCGGCCAGCCGGGGCTGTGACGTGGCGCTGGTGCGGGCCGACCGGCAGGGAGTGATCCGGCTGGAGGAACTGGTGGCGGCCCTGGCGAGCGGCCCGCCGGCCGTGGTCTGCCTGATGCTGGTCAACAACGAGACGGGCGTGATCCAGCCCGTTGCTGAAGCGGCCCGGCTGGCCCGCCAGCACGGTGCGCTGCTTCACTGCGACGCGGTTCAGGCACCCGGGCGAGTCGGCTGTTCTTTTCACGAGCTGGGGGTCGACACGCTCGCAATCGCCGCGCATAAGTTCCACGGACCGCGCGGTGTGGGCGGCCTGTTGATCCGCAACGGCATCAGCCTGACGCCCCAGATGCGCGGAGGCGAACAGCAGCAGGGACTTCGGCCGGGAACCGAGGATGTCGCGGTGGTGGCCGCGATGCACGAGGCCTATTGCCGCGCTGTCTGTGATCTTGAAGTCCATGTCGGGCGGATCGCCAGTCTGCGGGACGCGTTTGAAGCCCAACTCCTGCGTGAGGTCGACGGCCCGGGAGTCATCCACGGCAGCCACGTCCAGCGGAGCTGCCATGTCTCGAATGTTTCTTTCCCTGGCGTCGACCGGCAGGCACTGATGCTGGCCGCGGACAGTGAAGGCCTCGCGATCTCGACCGGTTCGGCCTGTGCCAGTGGATCGAGCGAACCTTCGCCCGTGCTCCAGGCAATGGGCTTGCCGACTGAGCTGATCGACAGCGGCGTGCGAGTCAGTTTTGGCAAGCCAACGACGGTCGATGAAGTCCAGTTCGCGGCGGCCACCTTGAGCCGGATTGTGAACCGGATGAGGTCGTGACGCGGGTTCCCGATCCACGCTTTGAGCGGCACCTTTCCGGACCTGCATTCAAGACTTGTCAGCCAACCAGAAAACCTGCGTTTTGACGGGTTTTCGCGCGGTTCGGGCCATCGCGGAAGAAGGCCAAAACGGGTACAATTCGCGGTTTGTGTCAAGCCGTCTGTTTTGGCCCCCGAACACTTGCCCGTGACCGCCCAGGACCGGCTGTTTTTTGTTGCCGTGCCCGCTGCTTTGCCGGCTTCCGGCGGCGTTGGCGGTCCGCGCGGCAAGCGGCCCCGCGAACGTGAAACCACGTGGGTCGGCGACGACGCCAACACGGTTTTGCGACAGCTGCTGGGGGTCTCAATGCCCCAGGAGACTGTTGAACTGTTTCCCGGCGGCTGGCCCGACTCCTGCTGGCCATTGGTCTTGTTCGGTCCGGCTCAGAGTGGAAAAACTTCGCTGGCCCGGACCATCATGGCTGGGCTGGAGCGATCAGCAGGTCAGGGCCGGAAGATCGTTGGCCTGACCGCGCCCGATCTCATTCGCCAGGTGGCGGCGGCGATTGATTCCCAGACAACGGCCCAGTTGCGCGACCGGCTGCTCCAGTCGGCCGCGGTCTGGATTGATGACCTGCATCGCCTCGATGCCTCGCTCGCCACCCAGGAGTGGCTGCTCCCGGTGCTGGACCGGCTGGCCGGGGAACGCGTGCCACTGGTCGCAACCACGAACAGACATGCGGCGCGGATGGAAGGCCTGATTCCAGCCCTCGCAAGCCGGCTGACGGGCGGTCTGGCCGTTCCCGTCCAGTTGCCGGGTTTTGTCGCCCGTTGTGAATTGCTGGGCCGGGCGGCCCGGCGGCAGCGGCTCGCTGTTTCCCGCAACGCAATCGAGTCGATTGCCGGGCGGTTCCCGGTCTCAGCGGACAAGCTTGGCCGGATCATCAACCTGATCGCGGCCCAGCCCGCGCTCGTTTCAGGGGAACCCGATCCGGGCCGGATCGTGAGCCTCCTTGGCGAGCAGGCGGGAATCAGCCCCGATTTTTCCCGCCGGCTGGTGAGGCTCGTGGCCGGCCAGATGGGATTGACGTCAGCCGCCGTGTTGGGCAACAGCCGGCAGCAGACCACGGTCCTCGTCCGCGGCATGTTGATTCACTTGTTGCGCGAAACAGTGGGCTGGAGTTTTTCCGCCATCGGCCGGTTGCTGCGCGGCAAGGACCACTCGACCGTGCTGCACGCCAACCGCAAGATCGCCAGGCGGATTGAGACGGACGCCGGCTTCGCCAGCGAGATGCTGTCGCTCGCGGCCCGGACTGCCGAGTTGATGATCGACTGTTTGCCGGACCGGATCGCGGTGGTGACCAGCCGGGTTTCCACGCCGGGAAAAAGTGTTGACGAGTCGTTGCTGGCTGTCGCCGGGGAGGCCCTCCCATGACAGCCATAGCTGCGGACTCGAACAATGACAGTTTGCCAACATTTCCGTCAACAGTTTGGCGACCAGCACATCAACAGCTTTTCCACAGCGATGTCTGGTCGTCTCGACTGGCTGGCGACGGATGAAAGCCTGTCTGGCCGCCCCAAGCCAACAGTTTTTGCCGGCCAATCAACACGACGATCAGTAAACTTTCTGTCCTGCCGAATAACCACCCGAATCGCATGAAGCTCAACATCAACCGCGAAGCCTTCCAGCGTGTCTTTCACGTTG
>JANOFL010000159.1:0-10718 GCA_031405895.1 Planctomycetota bacterium | reverse complement strand
CGTGGGAGTTCCGCCCTTACGGCGAATGCGGACTCGAAGTCAGCGACCTGTTCCAGAACATCGCCGGTCACGCCGACGACCTCTGCGTGATCCGCTCGATGGTCAGCAACTTTTCCGAGCACACCAATGCCAATTACTTTCTGCACACTGGCAACGGCTTCCAGGGCCGCCCCAGCATGGGTGCCTGGACGACCTACGGCCTCGGCAGTGAAAATGAGGACCTGCCCGGCTTCGTTGTGCTCAATGGCGGCCTGATTCCGCCCGGCGGACTCGACTGTTTCAACAGCGGGTTCCTGCCCGCGTCCTGGCAAGGGTCGATCTTCAATCCGGGCGACCAGCCCCTGGCCAACATCAGCCGCCGTGAGAGTACCGCCGAACTCCAGCGCGGCAAACTCGACCTGCTCGCCCGGCTCGACCGGATGCAGCTGGAGAAAATTGGCGCCTGCGATCCGCTCGAGTCGGCCATTCGCAATCACGAACTGGCGTGGAAGATGCAGACTTCGGTTCCCGACGTTGCCCGAATCGACGATGAGACCGACGCCACCAAGTCCCTTTACGCGATTGACTCCAAGTACGAGCCCGAATCCATTTACGGCCGGCAGTGCCTGCTCGCGCGGCGACTGGTCGAACGCGGCGTCCGTTTTGTCGAGCTGACCTGTCCGTCGGTGGGCCATGATCGCTGGGACCAGCACGGCAATCTGTCCAAGGGTCATGCCGACAATGCCCGCGCTGTTGACCGGCCGATCGCCGGATTGCTGGCCGACCTGAAGCAACGTGGTCTGCTCAACGAAACCCTGGTGGTGATGTCCGGTGAGTTCGGCCGGACGCCGTTTGCCCAGGGGAGCGACGGCCGGGACCACAATCCTTTTGGCTTCAGCCTCTGGCTGGCCGGCGGCGGGATTCGCGGCGGGATGACGTATGGAGCGACCGACGAGTACGGTTACAAGGCGGTCGAGAACCGGGTCGAAATCCACGACCTCCACGCCACGATGCTGCACCTGCTCGGTGTCGACCACGAACGCCTGACCTGGCGCTGGTCGGGGCGGGATATGCGGCTGACGGACGTGCATGGGAAACTGATTTCGCCCATATTGTCCTGACGTGGGACCGGCTTCCAGCCTGTCGGACTTTCAGTCAATCCAGCCAAATCAGTCAATGAGGTCAGTTCCTTCCTTTTGCCGGTTCAGGCCAGCCTGACAACGGGCTGGAAGCCTGCGGTAGCCCACGATGTTCGGACTGTGGTGGGAGTAAGGGAGCCGACCAGTTTGCCCAGCGCCACATCATTCAACCGCCGGGTGAAACTGCGATGCTCGAGCTGTTCACGCGGGTGGAGCTGAAGTAGCAACGGCGGGCGGAGCCGACACGATGGGCGCGGGTGGCAGCGGCTTGCGCGGCAAACGGGCAGAGCGCAGACGACGGGCATGCTCACCCATTGGAATGACTTCAAAGCGGCCGGCGAGGGCATCGAGCATGCGGGACATGACGCGAAGCTTTTTCTCCGCGGGCAAGTCCATCGCGGGGAAAAAGCCGAGGTCACTTTCGTCGTCGCAACCCAGGACGTCGAGCGGGTGAAGCAGGATCGAGGGCTGGACGCCGGTCAGCCGGCAGAGGAACAGGCCGGTCCGGAACCAGGCGAGGGCCAACGCTTCGGACCAGCGGGCGAGGTAAAGCACATAGCTGGCGTGGATCGGAGCGCGGAAAATGGGCATTGTGGTGACCGGAATCTCAACCAGATCCCGTCCAGTCGTCTGCCAGCGATAGGGCTTCAAACGCCGAAAACCGTCCCAGAACGAGCCAAAAAGGGCCTTGCGCTGGGACCGTTCCTTGCGGTTCAGGCCGCTGCGGACAAAGTAGTAGGCTCGCGCCAGAGGTCCCAGGAACGTCGGAAACGTCGAGCAGTCGTACTCGTAGCCGCGAGCGGCAAGCAGTTCGAGCACAGCTGCCGAGAAACTGAAACCGGGGCCGCGAAAACCGGTGGGCTTCGTTCCGGTTGCCGCCAGAATCGCCTGTTCGGCCCGGTCAAACTCGTCACGCAGCTGGTCGTCCGAGTAGAGATGCAGCCACGGTTCGTGGTTGAACGAGTGATTGCCGATTTCGTGCCCGGCCGCGACCAGACTGCGCAGCGCGGCGTGGTTGGTCTCGTCCGCCGCGTCACGGCCGACGACGAAGACGGTCATGCGAATCTGTCTGGGCTTGAGCAGCCCGTCGAAGCGGCGGACGACCTCGTCGAGGTAGCTGGAACTGCTGGCCCAGTCGGGGTCGCCGTGGGTCTTGAGGTACGACCATTTGTTGTCGAGGTCGAGCGACAGGCTGGCAATCGGTCGGGACATTGTGTCTTCAAACGTTTGGATTCTGGAAATGCCCAGCGCGGCCAGCATTGACACGTTCGGGCGAGCGGCAGGGCGTCAGCCCTCCGTGTATCCCGCGGACCCTGTGTTGCGCGCCGGCATCGTTGCGGGCAAAGATGTGAACCGTCTCTTCGACAGGCAGGTTCTGGACGCGGCAGCCTTCGACCACGAGGACTTCCTGGACCGGACCAAGGAAGTACCCCATGATGTCGAGCGAGTGGGTGCCGTTGTCAATCAGCACGCCTCCGCCGGAGATTTCGGGGCGGCTGTTCCAGCGCTGGATCATTTCGACCAGGCTGGTGAACTGGTTTTCGAACAGGATCACGTCGCCGATCGCGCCGGACTCGACCAGCCGGCGGGCTTCGATCACATCGGGGACGAAGCGGAACTTGGAGGCCATCGTGAAATACACGCCAGCGTGGGCGGCCGCGGCCTGCATTTCGCGCGCCGATTCCACGGTGAGGGCCAGCGGCTTTTCGCAGAGGACATGGATGCCGCGGCGGACCAGTTCGCAGGTTTGCTCGTGGTGGTAACAAGGCGGCGAACAGATCACGACCGCATCGAGCTCGGCTTCGAGGGCCATCTGCCACGCCGAGCTGAAGACCTGGGCACCGGAGAAAACCGAGGCCAGTTTCGCCGCCCGGTCAACCACGACATCGGCAACCGCAACGAGTCGCACGACATCCGCGAGGGCCGTGATCGCCTGGGACCACGAGGCAGAGATGCCGCCAGCACCGATCAGGCCGAAGCGGAGGGGTCGAGTGAAAGTCGTCATGGATGCTGTCGGTTCGCTGACGTGGGACAGGCTTCAAGCCTGTCGGTGTGAACGTCTTCCTGAAGTGTTTATTGGCGCTGCCTTGTCAGGCTGGAAGCCTGACCCACGCTGAGTTCCGCGACCGCGTTTTTGACGCCGCGGGCAATGTAGTCAACGTGCTGTGCGGTGTAGCGTTCGTTCCATGGCAAGACGAGGACTTGCTCAAGGCCGCGGAAAACGCCGGGGAACCGTTCGGGCCGATAGTCGACCGCCGCCGGTCGGGCGAGCGTGAACGGAAAGCGGCTGTTGCCCAGCGTCCGCTGTTCGCGGAAGACTTCGCACTGGAAGGCGGGCTTCTGGATATAACGGGGTGCCGAAAAGATCGCGAAACGGTCCTTGAGGATCCGCGCGAGTCCCACGGCGCCGCCAGGTATCAGGTTGCCGTCCACGTTCAGACAATATTTCCAGTAGGTGTGGACCAGGCCACGGGCCGGGACCGGGATGTGGATCCCCTTGACGCCGTCGAGCAGCCGGTTGAGCCGGTCTGCCATTTCGATCCGTGAGGTGGCCGAGCCGGTCAGCTTTTCGAGCTGCGCGAGGGCTACCGCTCCCGTCAGTTCGGTCATCCGGTAATTGAGAGCCGAGAAATAGTGGTCCGGTTTGGCGTCGCCGTAGCCCCAGGCCTTGTTGACGAAGAGAAACATCCGGCGCGCATAGTCCGGATTGGCGGTCACGGTCACGCCGCCTTCGCCGGTCGTGATGTGCTTGCCCTGTTGCAGGCTGAAACAGCCAATGTCGCCGATGGTTCCGACCGGCCGGCCGTGCCAGGTCGCTTCAAACGCCTGGGCACAATCTTCGATCACGGGGATTCCGCGCGCCCGGGCCAGCTCCATGATCGGCCCCATTTCGCAGGGCTGGCCAAAGAGGTGGGTGACGACAATTGCCCGCGTTCGCTCGCTGATGGCCTGTTCGATCGCCGCGGCGGTCGGGTTAAGCGTGTCGGGATCGACGTCGCAAAAAACAGGGATCGCCCCCTGGAACAGCATCGGCGTCAAAGCACCCATGTCGGTGATGGGTGTCGTGACAAACTCTTCGCCCGGTTCGGGATTGATCGCGGCAAAAGCGATGTGCAGTGCCGCCGTGCCGTGGCTGGAGCAGACCGCGTGGGGCACGCCCAGCCGTGTTGCAAAAGCCTCTTCGAATCGCCTGACGCAGGTCCCCTTGGTGCTGGTCAGGATTCCCGACTCAAGGACTTCAGCGACCAGCCGGATTTCCTCGTCGCCAAGTGTCCGGCCGGTGGCATCCTGGCCGGATGGGAGCTGGAGGATTTCCATTTCTGGCTGAACGGCGGTACTCATGCAAATCGAATCCGGGAAGACAGGTGAAGTTGTCAATCCAGGTGGCAAAGTCTGGAACAGAAAATCGGGAGTTCGGCCCTGTTTTGTGGTGATGAAACACGTCTGCAGGCCGGACTCCAGCGCCGGCAGTTGAAAGCCGAACGTCGGGGCTTCGTGTTCGGGCCTGGTTAAGGGCGGCTGATCGTCCGCGTCGCGATCCGGACCATCAACAGAAAATGCTTCGCCATCGCGCGGACCGTCTTCATTTTGGACTGGCCGTACTTGCGGTTGGAAAGCCGGACCGGAACCTCGACGAAACGGCCTGGCTTTCCATCCAGCTTCCAAAGCAGTTCCACGACGCCCACGAAACCATGGTTTTCGAGGGCAATGCGCCGCGCATCAGCGGCGCGAAAGGCGCGAAAGCAACCGGTGTAACAATTGACCGGATTGCGGAACAGGGCACGGTACATCCGGCTGCAGGCACGCGAGAGCAGAATCCGCCACCCCGGCACATGGTCGACGCCACCTTCGGGATGGTAAGGCGATCCGATCACGACTGATACGCCATCGCGCAGCTGTTCGAGCAGTTGCGGAATGTCAGCCGGATCAAATGTGCAGTCGGCATCGATCGTGACGATCGTGTCACCGCCGCTCGCGCGGATCCCCGTCATCAGCGCGGCCGCGATGCCGCGGTTTTTTTCGTGTCGCTGGAGGTTCAGCCGAAAATTTCCGTCAAACAGCCCGCCTGCCAGTTCCGGCGTGCCATCCGAGCTGCCGTCGTCGACCAGCACGATTTCAAACTCGCACTGGTCGGCGCATTCCGCCTGCAGCTCGGAGAGTTTCTGGTGCAGCTGGGGCAGCGACTCGGATTCGTTTAGACAGGGGACAACGACAGAAACGAGCCGCGTCGTGGTGGTCACGGATGCGGGCTTTTCTGTTCGGACAGATTCCTGGAGACTGGCAATCGACATGATGGGGAACCGGATGAAAATGGAGGAACGGCAAAATCAACTGTGGGGAATGCGATTCCGGACGAGGCTGTTGGCAATCACCTCCAGCAAAGCTTCGGCGGCCCATTCCGCCGTGATGTGGCTCACGCTGGCACGGGCCGCCCGGCTCATGACGGTCAACTGGCTGGTCGGGCACGTCAGCGCCCGGTCCAGTTGCCCGAGGAAGCCGGCCGGCTGGTCGGGGCGAAACCGCCAGCCATTGACGCCGTCGACCACGAGGTCTTCGACGCTTTGGGCATAAACGCTGCCCAGCACCGGGACACCGGAACGCATGGCTTCGACGGGAACGAGGCCCCACTCGTCGGCGAGGCTGGGGAAGATGCACAGGTCACTTTCGGCATAGACCTGCGCCAACGTCGCGTCGTCGGCGTGTCCCAGCATCATGACCGACAGGTCCTGGCTGGCCAGCTGCTCAAACTCAGCCCGCAGTGGGCCGGTCCCGCAGACCTGCAGCTCGAGTCGGAATCCCGGGTGTTTGCGGCTCCATTCGCGAAGGGCAAGGGCCATTTGGGGCACGCCCTTGCGACCGTCGAGGAAGCCGGAAAAGGCAATCGTCCGCCGACCGTCCGGGCTGAACTGTTTCTCGCCAGCCCAGGTTTTGGATTCGTCGAAAAAGTAGGGGAAAAACCCGGTCTTGCCGGCGGGAATGCCAAGCTCGCCGAGGTAAGTCCGGCAGCTGCTGCCGTTATAGGTGAAACGGTCGGCGAATTTGCGGACGACCGATCGCAACAATCGCCGGCCCAAGCCACGCTCCCGCTCAATGTGGGCCGACATGTTTCCGATCACGATCAGCCGCGAACGCCGATGGGTCAGCCGGAACAGGCCGGCCAGCAGGGTCCGAACGCCAAACTCGGCGGAGCAGACGACATCGGGCTTCAGCCGTCGTAGCTGGGGGAGTGTGTCGACCGGAAAATGGATGAAGTTGGGAACCTCGAAGCCGGTCGAGTGCCGCCAGCGGGCCCGCCAGGTCCAGTTCTTCTGGATTCGCACGTCGAGGTCGCCCCATTCCGGCTCCCAGTTCCGGTCGGGTTCCATCGGCGTGCTCAGCAGCACGGTCAGTTTCCGCACCCGCCGGGCCACTTCGCGATAGACGGCGACGTGCAGTGGCCGCAGGTAGTTGTTGAGGATGACGACATGTGCGTCGAGCGGCGGTTCGACCGGCTGGACCATTTTCGCTGGTGGAGCAAGGGTCGCGGTACTCATGCGCGTTCCCCCGCAAACAATTGATCGCGGCGGAAACCATCGACGTTTCGCCAAGCCAGGGCAAGCACAAACGCTGCGGTCGGGGCACTGGCCAGGAACTCAAAAATGACGTTCTCGGCCAGCCCGTTCAGGACGAGTAACAACAACAGGGCGTCCGGCAGCGGCCGGGGCCGCTGCCAGGCCAGCAGCCCGCCCCACAGAATCGCGGCGAGCAAAAAGCCGGCCGCGATGATCCCAGCCGACAGGGCCACATTGAGGACCATGTTGTGGGTGTACAGCGAGAATTCGCGGAGCAACTCCTTGCTCGTCGCCATGCCGTAGCCATTCAGCGGACGTTCGCCGACCAGCTTGAGTGTGTGCCCCCAGATCAGCGAGCGGCCGGTCATCGAGGTCAGCTCATCCGGGTCATCGGACTTGGAGATTTTTGCCGCGAGCTGGCGATCGAAGTCCTGGCCGAACCCGCCCGCCCCCAGCACCATCACACCGAGCAGCAAGGGGACCAGCAGGAGATCGGCCCGCCAGCGTCGCGCAAGCAGGACGATTTCAGCGCGAAAGCCCCACGCGAACGCCAGACAGCCGGCCGCCAGGGCCGTTCGCGAGGCGCACAGCACCATGGCCCCGAGGCTGCCCAGCGCAACCGCCCAGAACAGCAGCGGCCACGCCTTGCGCAGTCCCTGGCAGGTGAAAAAGAGCAACAGCAACGACATTCCCGACAACTGGCCCAGCGTGTTGGGGTGGGCCAGGCCGGCCATCCGCTCGAAAAACTGTCCGTGGGTGATTGGTTCGAGATAGACGCCCTGGGCCGGCAGGAACAGCCAAGCACCCCACGATCCGACCACAAACGTGATCGCCGCCAAGGCCAGCAGCTGGACCACGGCCGCTGTGCCGATTTCCAGCATCAGGGCCACGGTCGCGACGGTCACTACGCAGGCCGATCCGCTGGAAACGAATGAATTGACCGGTGTCAGCGACGTCGCACTGGTGCCGAACAGGAGCAGGCAGGTCGTCGAGAAAAAGAGCATCGGCCCCGTGGTCAGCGCAGCCAGCAAACGCGAATCGGAGTACAGCCGCCAAAGGCCGTAGCATCCGGCCGCGAACAGACCCGCCAGTTTAAGCATCACCTGCAGGTCAAGCGTGACCTGGGCGTCTTCCTCGCCCAGCGTGATGTTCACGAGGTTGAAAAGGCAGACGGCAAAAAACGCGGCGCGGCCAAGGGTCTCCGAAAGCGTCCAGTCCAGCCACGACCCGCCGGCGCGCGACACCGCGCCGTTGCCGTTCATCGGGATGGCAGCCGAACTGATCAAGACTCTTCCGTTCTGTAAAAACGAAACCGGGAACCCGTTGCGGGAGGAAAAACGCTTCGCCGTCAGACGTTGCCGCGGTGCAGTGCGGCCAGCCAGACCGTTTTCGCAATCAGCCGCAGGTCGAGCCAGAAGCTTCGACGGCGGATGTACTCGAGGTCCAGCCGCATCCACTGGTCGAATTTCATGTCCCGGTCACCGGAGACCTGCCAGAGGCAGGTCAGTCCGGGCAGCACAGCCAGCCGCTGGCGATGCCACATCCGGCTGGCCCGGGACTCGAACACCGGCAGCGGGCGCGGTCCGACCAGCGACATGTCGCCCCAGAGGATGTTGACCAGTTGCGGCAACTCGTCGACACAGCTCTTCCGCAGGTAACGGCCGACCCGGGTCACGCGCGGGTCGTTCTTCACCTTGAACGCCGGGCCATCCTGCAGGTTGGAGTGCAGCAGCGAATCGCGGAGCGTATCGGCTCCCACCTTCATCGTGCGGAACTTGAGCATGCCAAAGACCCGCCCGTCCTTGCCTTCCCGTTTCTGCCGGAAGAACACCGGGCCGCGCGAATCGAGTTTGATCGCAATTGCCGCGATCGCGAAAACCGGGGCAAGCAGCAACAGCGCCACCGTCGCCACGATGAGGTCCATGGCCGACTTCCAGAGTGGCGTCGGCCGGGAAACGGGCACAGCCGAACCTGAAACCACGGTGGCGTTCTGGCTGCTGACTGGTTCGACCAGCGTTTCCGCCAGACGGGCGATAGCTTCGGGAGGCGAAAAGGCTGGCGACACCAGGGTCGCCGTGCCTCCATTGCGACCCCGATCGGGAAACCGGCGCAACTCGCCGGAAAAACCGGTCCCGTTCATCGAATCCAGCCCGTTAAACTCGTGGGGCGGGTCGAGCCGCTCGTGACCGCCCAGTCCATCAAGATTGTCGGTGCCCCGGGCCTCGCCATCCGCATCGGAGCTGTTGCCGGCCACCGGATCGTCCTCCGGATAGCTGAAAACCTCGAACGCCGCTGAGAAGCCGGCGCGCTCGGCGAAGGGCCGGATCCGCCCCGCAACCACATGCGCCCCCTGCCGGCTGGTTTCGGGCAGCAGCAGCGCAACTTCGCGGTCATTGAGCGCCACTTCGTCGACCAGGCGCAGAATCGCGCGGACATCCGCCGCCAGCTGAAGACGGGACCGCTGACTGCCCGTTTCCGCCGGAATGCGGACCAGCGAAAACTCGTGCTCACGCGGCTGCCGCGCACAGCGCGACTGTTCCTTGAGCACCGCCAGGTTGAACTGGGCGGGAGAAAGCACGCCTTCCGGCCGGCGACTTCCGGATCGGCCCGAAAGCATGGCGAGGAGCCGGCCCAACAACGTCACTTCACTCCGGCTTTCCGGAAGACTGTTCATCGCAAAATCCAGGTTGCAGAATCAGAGTTGAGTGGTTCAGTCGGTCCGTCGGTCGCGGTCTGTCAGCCCCCGCCGCGCGCGGATTCCATCTTGTTCAACACGAGGCCCACCAGCCCGGCTCCGGTCCGGTCCAGTTCGCGGCGCAACGCGCCGCAGTCCGCCGCATCCAGCCCCTCGCCGTCGAGGACCAGCAACACGCCACCCAGGGCGCGCAGCATGGGCCATGCCGGGGAGGGGGTTTCAAGCGACGGAAGATCGAAGATCACCAGTGCATGCCGCGAAAACCCTTCGGCAATCAGCGGCCGCAACAGGTCAAAGTCGAGGTCGTAGGCCCGTTCGGGAGCGATTCCACCCGGTGCCAGGACTTCGAGATTCGCCACGTTCGCTGGCTGTAGAACCTGCTCGATCCGGCCTGCGCCGGAAAGAATCTCCGACAGTCCGGCAAAACGGCGACCGGGCATGGTCAGGACCGGGAAGCCAAAATCGGCTTCCACCAGCGCCACGGGTGCCGCGGATTTCCGGGCCAGGGCTGCCGCCAGATTGAACGCCACGGTGCTGGCCCCGGCACCGCGATGAAGACCCGCGACGCCCAGCGCTGCCGGCCGGCCGGCTGACGTAGCCCAGGCATCCACCTGCGCTGCCAGGCCGGCGAAATGCCCCAGCAGCCGCTCGCTGGGGCGGATGGCACGCCTCAGGGGTGGCGGCTGGACGCGAGGCATTTCAATCCGGGAATTCATGGTGCGGGCCGGTTCATCGGGACGATCAGTCGCCGCCAGGGTCAGGTCGTGCATCAGCGAACGAGGTTGCCACGGGTGGAAACGCGCGGCAGTGTCACCAGCACGGCCGACTCCAGCAGCTGTTCCGCCGATTGCCGCTGGCTCGCCGAACGGGCATCGCGCCGCGAACCGTGCAGGCAGGCAAGCAAACCCAGCAGACCGCTCAACAACGCGCCCGCCGGCAGGACGATGCTGCCTTTCGGACTGACATGCTTGACCATGTAAACCGCTGGCTGCGAGATCACCACGGCTGAAAGCGCCTGCTGGTCGAGCTGGTCGAGGACTTTGGCCTCGCCCAGCTTCAGCGAGTAGATTGCGAGATGGTTGCGCGCGATGTCGATCTGCCGCTGCAGCTGGCTCGACGCCAGTTCTTCGTTGTTGAGTTCCGCGAGCTGGCCCGTCGCTGCGACCTGCTTTTCAAACAACGACTCGCGTTTCTGTTTCAGCCCGCTTTGGCGTCCCTGCAACGAGACCAGCTCGGTCTGGATTTTTTCGTAAACCGGATTGATGACCGCACTGGTCTGCGTCCGCTGCTTGGGGAGCTTTTCCAGCTCACCCGAAATCTCCAGCAGCTGGCGGTCGATTTCGCGAATCCGGA
>JANOFL010000143.1:0-18582 GCA_031405895.1 Planctomycetota bacterium | reverse complement strand
CTTTGGCATGAGTCTCGGCCAGACCGCGGAGGTCTATGGCAACGAAGGCCGCGACAAGGTTTTCGGCTCGGGCGGCACCAACTGGCTCTATGGCGGGGAAGGTGACGACGCGCTGCATGGTGGAAACCACAACGACTACCTGTTCGGTGGCGATGGCAACGACAAGCTCTCCGGTCTTGGCGGCAACGACGTGCTGGACGGCAACGCGGGCTACAACGTCCTCTTCGGCAACCTCGGCGACGACACGCTCTACGGCAAGCGGAACAAGGACAAGCTCTGGGGCGGTAACGGCAACAACCAGTACATCTGGGACGGCGTCGCCTGAGCCGCGTGATTCCTTTCGCGAAAAGGCGCAGAGCCGTCCGGATTCGTAGCGGAATGGCGTCAGCCGTCCGGCGGCGGAGCGCCTCGCGTAACGAAATCGTTCAGGCTCGTGCGCCCGCAACTGTTCCAGCTGAATCGCGCCGTCTCGCACGACCACCACTCGCTCGATGGCAAGCATTCTGGCGCGATCATCCGGTTCGAATTCGCATCGTCCACGGCGCGCGGGCCGGAGGGCTGACGCCCTTCCGCTAACGTTGCTGGCTGGTCCCGCCCGGCCCGGTTGGCCCGGTTGGCCCCATCGCGCCGAACAAGGCGGCGATTGCCTCGTCAAGGCCATAAGCTTCGATATCCGAAACGTGAAACTCATCCTCGCCAGGCTGGCCTGAAATCAGTTCACCCGGAAAGATATCAACGGTTTCGCGAATGAAATCCGCCGGCCCTTCCACCCGGATGAGGAGCGAATCCACGTGTTTGGTTTCGAGCACGATCCGCACGCCCGGCGGATCCTGCAACTCAAAACAGATTTCCGCAGGATGGCCGTAGTCGGGTTTCAGGTTTGGGTCTTCGCTCATCACCGCGCGAACTGCGGCCGCCACTAGACTGGTATCCCAGCCCGGTGTTTCGCCGTTGGGGAAACCAAGCTTCGGCGAAGCGTGCCAGGCCAGACCGAGGACCTGCTGCGGGCTTGCGCCGGGCAGCCTTCCATTTCCGGCGTCCGGACGTTTTTGCCCATGGCGGGAACCGATCGCGTCCTGCAGGAACTTCCAGAAACCGGGGACATCAGCTTCTTCCCAGGCGTGAAGCCGGAATTCGATCTCCTGGAAACCAGTCCGCTGGTGGACTCGCAGCCGCGGTTCGTTGCCGTAGACCGGTAGCCCGTCCAGCTGGTTGTTGGGCTTGAGCGGAACCTGAACCAGCAGCTGGTCCTGCCGAAAGGCCCGCGGCGGCACCCGGAACTTGAGCTTGAGCATCCACTGGTCGCCGGTCAGCGCGTGGAGGAACCACTCGCTGGCGGGCTGCCCGCCCATGATCTCGACCACCGAACGGGCGTTCCAGTTCGCGGGTGCGAAACGGCCGTCGGCTTCGATCCGGGCGACGACTTCAGCCAGGATCTTTCCAGCCCACTGGACCGGTTCGCCGGAATGGCTCTTGGCATGGACCGTGTGCCAGTCGCGGCCGTCGGCTTCCCAGGGCATCAGCGTCCCGGCTCCATCTTCCTTCAGTTCCAGCCCTGTCTGCTCCCGTTCGCGCGCCGGATCCCAGGGCGGGCGCTCGGCGTGTGGCCCGGCGGCGAGGACCGGTTGCAGGGCTTCACCCGTCCAGCTGCGCGGCAGTTTGCCCCGGGACGCCTTCGCGCTGTCGGCGTAGGCCACCACCATTTCCGGCGTGCCGGCGACGACAAGTTCACCGCCCTGATGGCCGGCTTCGGGGCCGAGGTCGATCACCCAGTCGGCGGCCTTGATGATGTCGAGGTTGTGCTCGATCAGGATCACCGTGTTGCCGAGATCGACCAGCCGCTGAAGGACTTCCAGCAGCCGGGCGAGGTCCTGGAAATGCAGCCCGGTCGTCGGCTCGTCGAGCATGTAAACGGTTCGCCCCGTGTCGGGCCGGGCCAGTTCGGCCGCAAGTTTTACGCGTTGGGCTTCGCCGCCGCTCAACGTCGGGGCGCTTTGACCGAGCCGGACGTAATCGAGTCCCACATCGCAAAGCGTCTGCAGAATCCGCCGGATCGCGGGCAGGTTCGCAAACAGCTGGAGCGCCGCTCCGCAGGGCATGTTGAGCACGTCGTTGATGCTCTGGCCGTGGAACTTGATCGCCAGGGTCTCTTCGGTGTAGCGTTTTCCATTGCAGACTTCACAGGGCACCCAGACATCGGGCAGAAAGTGCATTTCGATGCACTTCTGGCCGTTGCCCGAGCAGGCTTCGCAACGGCCTCCGGCGACATTGAAGCTGAACTGGCGCGGTGTGAAACCCCGGACGCGGGCCTCAGGCAGCTCGGCAAAGAGCTGCCGGATCAGTTCAAACGCCCCGGTATACGTCGCCGGGTTGCTGCTGGGCGAGTTGCCCAGCGGCGACTGGTCGACCCGGATCACCTTGTTGATGTGCTCCAGCCCGTCGATCCGCTTGTGCGCCCCGGCATTGAGCCCGGCCATGTGCAGCCGGCGGGCCAGCGCGGCGTAAAGAATGTCGTTGACCAGCGAGCTTTTACCGCACCCGCTGGGTCCGGTCACGACGGTCAGGGTGCCGAGCGGAAAACCGACGTCGATCCCTTTGAGATTGTGGTGCCTGGCTCCAGTCACACGGAGCGATTCGGCGAAGCTGCCTCGCGCGGTTGCCACAGTGTCCTCGACCGGCGGCTTCTTTTTTCCGCGTTTCGTCCGGCCGGCTTCGTCGGCGAAGGTTTGGACCACGACATTGGAGGGAAACGGTTCAAGCCCCGGCCGGCGGTTGGTCGGGACCGGGATCGCAGCGGAACCCGCCAGCCACGGACCGGTGACCGAAGTCTTCGCCTTTGCAACCATCGCGGGCGGACCTTCCGCCACGATCTGCCCGCCATCGATCCCGGCCCGCGGTCCGAAATCGACGATCGCGTCGGCGCTGCGGATGACTTCGCGGTCGTGCTCAACCACGATCAGCGTGTTGCCGAGGTCGCGCAGCCGGCGGAGCGCGCCAAGCAGCCGCAGATTGTCGCGGGGATGGAGACCGATCGTCGGCTCGTCGAGGACATAGAGCACGCCGACCAGACCGCTGCCAAGCTGGCTGGCGAGCCGGATCCGCTGGGCTTCGCCGCCCGAGAGCGAGTTCGAGGCCCGCCCCAGCGTCAGGTACTCCAGCCCGACATCGAACAGGAACTGGACCCGGTTGATGACTTCGTTGAAAAGCTCGCCGGCGATCTTCTTTTCACGCCGGTCCAGCTTCCAGCTCTTCACCAGTTCGAGCAGCTGTCCCAGCGGCAAACGGCACAGGCCATCGACCGTCATGTCGCGAAACCGCATTGCGCTGGCGTCGTCGCGCAGCCGGCTCCCGCCGCAACTGCCGCATTCGACTTCATCCATCAAGGCCTGCATCCTGAGCCGCAACGACGTGCTGAGCCGCGAAGCCGCATCGAGCGCCGGATAGAGTCCGGTGAACTGGAACTCGAACTCGCAGCCGGTCTCCGGGTCGGTCGCGCGGAACCAGCGCTGCCCCGTTCCAAAGAAAAGAATCCGCCGCTGCCGGGCGTCGAGCTGGCTGAAGGGCCGGTCCATGTCGACCGCCCCAGCCGTGCAGACCGCCTCGAGCATCTGGCGGGCAAGCGGATCGGCGATGCCGGGCCAGAGCCGCAGGGCACCTTCAGCCAGGGAAGACTCCATGTTCTGGATTAGCAGCGCCGGGTTGGCCCCTTGTTGCGTCCCCAGCCCTTCGCAGTCGCGGCACCAGCCGAGCTGGCTGTTGAAGGAAAAGTTGTTCGGTGTCAGCAGTTCAAAACCGCGGCCGCACTGGTCGCAGGCGAGGTGCTGGCTGTAGCGCGCGACCGGCCAGTACTGCTGGTCGACCGCTTCATCGACTGCGATGGCCATCAGCAGGCCTTTGCCAAGCCCGAGCCCGCCTTCGATGCTGTCCGCCAGACGCGAGCTGTTGGCGGCCCGTACATCGACCCGGTCCAGCACGACTTCGACCTCGTGCCGGCCGGTTCGCGAAAGTTCCGGGGCGGTCTCCAGGGCCACGATCCGGGCGTCGATCCGGACCCGCTGGTAGCCCTTGCCGCGCAGTTCTTCCCACAGTTCCTTCCAGTCCTGTCCCGCGTCGGGCTGGACCGGGGCGCAGAGCACCAGTTTTTGCCCGTCGCAGCGGTCGAGGATCTTGTCGACGATCTGGTCGCTGGTCTGGGTCCCCGTTGCCACGTTGCAGTCGGGGCACCACGGCGTGCCGAGACGGGCGAACAGGATGCGGAGATAGTCGTAAACTTCCGTCACCGTGCCGACGGTGCTGCGCGGAGTCGAGCCGAAGTTTTTCTGTTCGATCGCGATGGCGGGCGAAAGTCCGGTCACCTGGTCGACCAGCGGTTTCTCCATCTGCCCGACAAACTGGCGGGCATAGGAGCTGAGACTTTCGACATAACGCCGCTGGCCTTCAGCGTAGATCGTGTCCATCGCGAGCGAGCTTTTGCCGCTGCCGCTGGGGCCGCAAAAGACGGTCATGGCGTTGCGTTCGATCCGCACGTCGACCCCGCGAAGATTGTGCTGGCGGGCGTTGTGGACTTCGATGTGCGTCGCCTCGGCCACGCGTGCGGACGGCGCCTTGCGTTTGCCGGCTGAAGCCCGCTGGCTGCGCTCGCCCAACACCCGCCGCAGGGCTTTGCCCGTCCACGAGCTGTCGCAGGCGGCAACCTCCTCCGGCGTGCCGCAACAGACGATCTCGCCACCGGCCCGGCCGCCCTCCGGCCCGATATCGATGATCCAGTCGGCCGTCTTGATCACATCGAGATTGTGCTCGATCACGACGACCGTGTTGCCGCCATCGGCGAAGCGGTGCAGGACCTTGAGCAGCAGGTCGATGTCGGCGAAGTGCAGCCCGGTCGTCGGCTCATCGAGCAGGTAAAGCGTCTTGCCGGTGCTCTTGCGGACCAGCTCGCGGGCCAGCTTGATCCTTTGGGCCTCGCCGCCCGAGAGCGTGGGTGACGGCTGGCCGATGGTCAGATAATCCAGCCCCACGTCCTGCAGCGTCTGCAACACGCTGGCGATTTTCGGCACGTTGACAAAGAACTCCAGCGCCGCCTCGATGCTCATGCCGAGCACGTCGGCGATCGTTTTGTCGCGAAAGCGGACCTGCAACGTCTCGCGATTGAAGCGGCGGCCTTCGCAGACCGGGCAAGTCACCCAGATGTCGGCGAGAAAATCCATCTCCAGCCGCGTCGAGCCGTTGCCTTCACAGGCTTCGCAGCGGCCGCCCTTGACGTTGAAGCTGAACCGGCCGGCCGCGAAGCCGCGTTTTTTCGCCTCGGGCAGCTGCGTGAAGAGTTTTCTTATTTCGTCGAAAAGTTTGACATATGTTCCCGGATTCGAGCGTGGCGTCCGGCCGATCGGCGACTGGTCAATCGCGATCATCTTGTCGAGCAGTTCGGCACCCTCAATCCGCTCGTGCCGGCCCGGCTCGCCGAGCCCGCCGTTGAGCTGGCTGTTGAGGGCTTCGATCAGGATATCGTTGACCAGCGAACTTTTGCCGCTGCCGCTGACGCCGGTGATGCAAACCAGCCCGCCAAGCGGTATCGCGACATCGATTCCCTTGAGGTTGTTGTGGCAGGCACCGATCACACGGAGCGAGCGTTGCAGGTCGAGCGGCCGGCGTTTTCCGGGCACCGCGATACTGCGTTTGCCGTTCAGGAATTGCCCGGTGACGCTGTCTTTCTTTGCCCCCAGGTCCGCGACACTGCCGCTGGCCACGACATGGCCGCCATGCACGCCGGGGCCGGGGCCAAAGTCGATCAGGTGGTCGGCCGCCCGCATCGTGTCTTCGTCGTGCTCGACGACGACCACGGTGTTGCCCAGGTCGCGGAGATTCTCGAGCGTGCCGATCAGCCGGTCGTTGTCGCGGGCGTGGAGGCCGATCGAAGGCTCGTCGAGGATGTAGACAACGCCGACCAGTCCGGCCCCGATCTGGCCCGCGAGCCGGATCCGCTGCGATTCGCCGCCGCTCAGCGTGGGTGCCGTCCGGCCAAGGCTGAGATACTCCAGCCCGACGTTGATCAGGAACGACAGCCGCTGGCGGATTTCCTTGAGCGGCTGGGTGGCGATTATCTGCCGGACCGGATCGAATTCGAGCGCGCTGAAAAACTCGACCGCCTGGTCGATCGGCAGGTCGCAGACTTCCGGCAAGCTGTGTCCCGCCGGACTGGCGTACCGTTCCGTGGCCGAGCGGATGCGCACGCTGCACGCTTGCGGATTGAGCCGCAGGCCGCGGCAGACCGGGCAGTCCAGCTGGTCCATCAGCTCTTCGAACTGCCGCTGCTTCGAGGCGGATTTGAGATTGCGGTAGCGTTCCGTCAGCTCCGACACGACCCCATTGAACAACCCGCCGTACTTCATCGGCGCGGCACCACCCCGCCAGGTGAAGGTGATGTGCTGGTCGCCCGCACCATTCAGCCAGACCTGTCGCAGCTCTTCAGGCAAATCCTGCCATGGCGTTTCGAGCAGCGTGCCTTCGGGCAATCCGCGGACCCGCTCCAGCGTGTCGGCGACCCCCTGGAAGATATGTCGCCGCCAGCGACCGGTCGCTTTCCAGTCGCCGAGGATCGCGATGCAGCCCTGCTTGACCGACAGCCGGGCGTTCGGCACCAGCAGCTCGGGCACGAAGGTGTACAACTGCCCCAGCCCCATGCAGTTGAGGCACATGCCGTGGGGGCTGTTGAACGAAAAGAGCTGAGGCGAAGGAGGCTGGTAACCCGCTCCGCATTTGCCGCAGGCGTAGTCGCCGGAGAAAAGCAGCTCATGCGGCTGGCGGGCACTGCCACCCGACCCTTCCTCCCCCCCGGTCTCGGCCAACGCGTCGGGGGCAGCGTCGCCCTCCAGGACGATCATCGTCCGGTTGCCGGTTTTCATCGCCGAGTCAACCGCCTCGGCGATCCGGCTTCGGTTGGAAGCTTTGGGTTCGACCCGGTCGACGACGACTTCGATGTCGTGGCGGAGCTTGCGGTCGAGCCGGACCGGCTCGCTAAGGCTGCGAATCTCGCCGTCGATTCTGGCCCGCAGAAAACCCTGGCGGTTGAGGTCGATCAGCAGGTCAACGTGTTCGCCCTTCTGGCCCCGCACGACCGGGGCGAGGATCACCAGCGGCTGCTCGGGCGGCAACTGCATTAACGCCGCCACCATCTGGTCGCGCGACTGGGCCGCAATCGGCACGTCGCAACGCGGACAGTAACCCGTCCCGGCCCGGGCATACAGAATCCGCAGAAAGTCGTAGATCTCGGTGATCGTGCCGACGGTGCTGCGCGGGTTGCTGCCGGACGTTTTCTGCGAGATTGAGATCGACGGGCTGAGACCCGAGATCAGGTCGACGTCGGGCTTGGGCATCTGCTGGAGAAAATGCCGGGCGAAACTCGACAGGCTTTCGACGTAACGTCGTTGCCCCTCGGCAAAAAGCGTGTCGAATGCCAGCGAGCTTTTGCCGCTGCCGCTGACGCCGGTCAGGCAGATCAGCCTGTTGCGGGGCAGCACGACATCGACGTCGCGGAGATTATGCTCCCGCGCGCCCTTGATGACGATGTCCGAGAGATCCATGCGGGGAGCGAGCCTTTCCGTGGCCGGATGGGCGAAACCACGCAGTTTACCCGACCTGCCCCGCCCCGTTCAATGCTCGAAAACGGTGGGCTCGCAGAGCCGCGGGTGCGGAGGGCCCTTTGTGTCCAACAAGCCCGATATCCAGCGCTGAAGCAAAGTACAGTTCTTCTCCGGCTCCCTCCCCCGCTGCGGCTTTGGGCGGTGTGGGGAGGGCGGGGGGAGGGGGCGTCCGCGCCACAGGCCTTCCTTGAACGTCGTGGGCCATCTCAACCCCTCACGGCAATCCACTATTGTGCGAATCACACTCCATGCCGGAATCGCTTGTCATTGCGGTTTCGGTCATCACGATGATTTTCTAGAGTTCCGCGGATCTGGTCATGGGACCGGACTGAATCCAGTTCGACAAGGGAGTGTCGCAATGAAACCCGGTTCAGTGGCCCGAACGTTTTGTTTGGCGGCCAGCCTGTTGTTGCTTGCGTTCCTCGCCGGCTGTGGAACATGGGGTGGCAAGCAGGGAATCAACAGTCATCTCGATCTGCCCCCGGTAATTCCCGCCGACGCTCCGCAACCCGCTTTCGAGTCGGAAACCGTGCGCTGGGAAACCAGCTGGGAGACAGCTCGCGACCAGGCCAGCTCAGGAAAAAAAATCGTCCTCGTCAATTTTACTGGCAGCGACTGGTGCCACTGGTGCAAACGGCTGAAGGCAGAAGTCTTCGACCAGCCCGAGTTCGCCACCTGGGCCGCGGAGCGCGCCGTGCTGCTCGAAGTCGACTTTCCACGCAATCAGGAGCTGCCCGCCGCGCAAGCCGCCCAAAACCAGCGGCTCCAGCAGCAGTTTGACCCGTACATCGAAGGCTACCCGACTGTCTTGCTGCTCGGCAGCGACGGCCAGATCCGCGGCAAACTTGGCTACGTCGCCGGCGGCGCGCCAGCCTGGATCCGCAACGCCAACCAGCAGCTCGGACTTGCCACTGGGCGTCCGTGACGTGGGATAGGCTTCCAGCCTGTCATGCCACTGTGGGATAGGCTTCCAGCCTGTCATGCCACTGTGGAATAGGCCTTCAGCCTGTCGTCTGGTTGTCACATAGGCCTGACAGGCTGGAAGCCTATCCCACGTCCGTCAGTCTTCCCAGGGCTCTTTCACGGGCTGGGCCGGAACGGATGCCTCGCGCTTGAGCGGCGGGACCGGCGGTTGCAGAAATGCCCGCAACGCCCCATCGGATTCCTTCCCGGGCAGAATCGCCACCAGGAAAAAAATGCCGCTCGCCAGCAGCGCAAGGGCCGAGCCTCCCCCGCCAATCAGGCCGACAATCACTCCCAGTACATCGCCGTCACGGCCGCCCGCGAGGTTGAATGTGATCACGGTCACCAAAAAGGCCAACAGCGCAGTGACCACCGGCAAAACGAATGCCAAACCGAGCAGTCGGGCTGCAACCCCCATCCTGTCAAGCCGGTTGATCTGGTCCTTCCAGATCGTGAGCGAAAGGTAAACCAGCACTGCGTAGATCAGGATCGACCAGCCAACCGCGCCGTTGAGGACGTTCATCCCAAGGAAGAACGACACGTCCGGGTCGTAGTAGCCGTACGGTCCCATCTTGCGAGGCTCCCGCGATCGATGGGGACAATGGAATGACCTTGTTCCGCCAGACCCCAATTCCTGGCGGAATCCAGACCTTGATCGCTGCCTTTGCCGACGAAGCTAAAACTGCCAGGGATCGCCCAGCATTTCGCCACCGTAAATCGTACCGCTGGCCTTGAAAACTTCCGGGTCAACTTCATCGGCGACGACCTGGACCGAACCATCGAGCAGCACGAAATTCGTCAGGCCCCAGTGGGCACTGTTGAACTGGGCGTACCAGTGAAAGTGAACTTCGCTAAACGGTTCGTTGTTGGGCGGTTCTCCGGTCCAGGCCAGAATCCGCCAAGCCGGAAAGGCCGCCCCATGCTGTACGCCCAGCCAGGTCGAATCGAAGATGAACCCGCTTCGTTCGCCGACCGCAATCGTGTGGCTCGTCCCGTCGAAAACATGTTCCAGACGGGTGTGGCTGTTGCGATAGAACATCCCGTCCAGCGATTCCGCGCCACCACTGATGTTCGTGAACGAAGGACAGAATTCGCCGTCCCCCATGTCGTCGTAACCGATTGACGTTCCGACACAGCCGACATAGTGGGTTCGAGAGTACTTGATCGGAAACGGAACCGCTCCGTGTGGGTCTGGGTAATTGCCAGTGGGCAACTCGATGCACGGCTCGTCCGACAGCGGTGACGACGGGCAGAGCAGATTGGGAATCGTTGAAAGCCGGACTGCTTCGTGTTCCGGTATTTCCATGTTCCGCCGGAACTGGATCTGGTCGTGGATCGCCAGCTGTTCGATATAGGGCAAGGCCCAAGTCATCCAGCCCCAACCCGGCACGCCCGCGTCTTCGCCCGCGATCCACCCCGCCGGATAGCTCCCGTGGGCCTCATGATAGTTCTGCAACGCCAAGCCGATCTGGCGCAGGTTGTTTTGACAACTGGTTCGCCGGGCCGCTTCCCGAACCTGCTGCACCGCGGGCAACAAAAGGCCGATCAGGATCCCGATCACCGCGATGACGACCAGCAGCTCAACCAGCGTAAACGCGCGCCGACACTTCCCCCATAACATGCTTGCCTCTCCCGCAGCCGTCCGGTACCTGCGCTTTCCGCGGTCGTGACCCTCGACCGCATCCGCCTGAAGCCGCAACCGACCGGCTGACAAATCCGGCACCAGCTTGCCCACCAGCACCGCAACCTCGTTCCCGTCCGCGGAAAAGTCTATCAGACCGGTCCAGCCATTTCACGCTGCGGTAGGATGTGGACTCTGATTCAACGACATGCCCTGCGAGCGCCCAAACTGAAAAAACTCTCCCCTCTCCCTCCAGCGGCTCCTGTCTTCAGGAGCCGCTGGAGGGAGAGGGGCCGGGGGTGAGGGTGGCGTCGCGCGCAACCAAAGCGTGAAAGTGCCGGGAAACCAGGGCCATGTCCTCATGGCCAGGCACGCAACTGTTTAACCAGATTCCGTTATGGCAATGACAAACCGGCACATGGACGAATCATCGCGCCGCGCTGGCACCCGAGGATTCCAGATTGTGATTCTCGCAACCCTGATCGCCTGGGCGTCGCTATCCAAGGCCGCTGCCTCACCTCAACTCCCGCGCGACATCCCGCTCGACGGCCCCTGGCAAGTCACCCTTGCCGGCGAGGACCAACCCCGCCCCATCACCGTCCCCACCAGCCTCGAAGACGGCCTCCAGCTCAACTACGACGGCGTTTCAACCTGGCAGCGAACTGTCGAACCCACCAAGCTGGAACCCGGTCAGCGGCTCCTGATCCAGTTCGAGGCCGTCGCCACTCACGCGAAAATCTCGCTGCAAGGCGAACCTGTCGGCGAGCACCTCGGCGGCTGGACGCCGTTCGAGTTCGACGTGACCGAGATCGCTCGCCGCCACGCGGACGCCAAAGAGTGGACCCTCCAAGTCGAAGTCGACGAACGGGTCGGCCACAACACCCAGGGGTTCCTCCCGATCATCACCCATCACTTCGGCGGCATCTGGCAGCCGGTCCGGCTGCGCGTGGTCAACGATGTTCACATCGATCAGATCAACCTGCACGTCCAGGGCATCCGTGAGCCCGCCCCGGAAGGCAATGCCGCGCAGAGTGTCCTGGTGGTCGACGTTGCAGTCGCTGGCAATTTGAACCGGCTTACCGGAGCCCGGATTGAGCTCGCGATTCGAAAATGGTCGCGCGACGCTGTACCGGCCGACGAAAGCGAATGGCAGAACCTCGGCGTAATCACCTCCCGCGCCAGCGATCCGGACGCGAACTCCGTCATCTTGCGTGGAAATGGACGGATACCCGTTCCGGAGGCATTCGCCTGGTCGCCTGATTCCCCGAATCTCTACGAAGTACGAGTCCAGTTGCTGGCAACGGACGAGACCGGGAATCCCGACTCCACCGTCGTGCTGGGCGAAGCGGTCCGCCGGACCGGTTTCGCCACCGTCCATGCCGAGGGCCGAAAACTGCTCCTCAACGACGAGCAGCTGATCGTCCGCGGCCTGCTCAACTGGGGCTACGCGCCGCCGCTGATCGCGCCTTCGCTGGACGAAAAGTGGATGCGGGACGAGATCGAGTTTGCGAAAGACCGCGGCTTCAACCTGATGAAGTTCTGCCTTTGGGTCCCGCCAAAACGCTACCTCGAACTTTGCGACGAAATGGGATTGCTGGCCTGGGTCGAGTATCCGACCTGGCACCCGCAGCTCGACCAGGTCCACCGCGACCAGCTGCTGGCCGAGTACCGCGAGTTCTTTGCCCACGACCGCAACCACCCTTGCGTCGCGCTTCGCAGCCTGACCTGCGAAACCGGCCCGTCGGCCGATCTGGAAGTGATCCGCGACCTCTACAACCTTGGCAAAGCAATGGTTCCCGGGGCCATGATTGAAGACGACAGCAGCTGGATCGGCTGGAACCGGATCCACGACTTCTACGACGACCACCCCTACGGCAACAACCACACCTGGCGCGAAACCCTCGCCCGGCTGAATGCCTTCGTCGACGAACACGGCGCGAAACCGCTGGTCCTGGGCGAAGCCATCGCGGCGGATACGTGGGATGTTGACAACCCTTGGCGGGAAAAGTCCGACTTTCTCCAGTCGGCACATGAACGACTTGCCGCGGCGGCAAACGACCGGTGGCTTGAGCGGATGATTCGCCTCGCGGAAAGCACTGATTGCCAGTTCGAACCAGACTTTCTTATCAACGATTCCTTTGCCGCCGCTATCCGGATGCGGAAGTTCCAGATTGAGATGTACTGTCGTGATGTCCCGTACGGTGGTTACGTTGTCAGCGTAATCCGCGACTTTCCAAAGGCCTCGATGGGATTGATCAGCAGTTCCGGTGAACCCAAAGTTCGCCAATACATGTGGCAATTCCAAAAATTCGATCCGATGGTGCTTCTCAAGACACCTGCAGACGTGCAAAGCGTGACGTCCGGAACGTCAATGAGCGCGAGTTTAATCATCAATGGCCCCCTCGACGATGACCTGCCGGAAGCGAGCCTCACTTGGGTCGAAGAACCAAACGAAATCGGGTTTCAGGAAAAAATCCAGCAATTCGATGCTGACTCCTGGAAAGTCGCAGGGCCTGATTCGCGGCCTGAAGTGGAGGTTTCCATTGCCGCTCCAGCAGGAATCAAAGTTCCTATGGAAATCGAGTTGAGCGCCCAGTTCAAAGGAAAGCGTCGCCAATCTGGGAACTCGTGGGTGGTTTACGCCGTTCCGGCAGTGGAATGGCCTGATCGTGGCGTGCTGGTTTCGGAGACATTGAGAACTGGGCTGGGTAAAAGCATTCTCGGCGAACTTCCCACTGTACTTGGAGAAGAAGAACTCGCTCAAATCTGCATCGACGACTCCCTTGATCAAAATTCGATCGACTTTTTGCGCGACGGTGGCCGTATCTTGCTGCTGCCCAACGCTCAAGCCGGCAGTTTGGCGCTGGATGATCACTGGTTCCTGCGCAGCGGGCCAGCTTGGTTCATTCCGGCGCGTAAAGTGGTCAAGGATGGTCGAGTCACGACAGTAACCGACTCGGAAGACGCGATTGCTTGCGTCACAGCACTGCAACCCTTCGACCTGGCCGGTCCCGTGATTCCCCGGATCGACGCGTGGCTAGACCGGATTGAGCCGCGGTTGCTGCTTTGGGACAACCATGACCTGGCCGAATGCCGGACGCATGGGCTCTGGTTCAGCATGGCGGTCGGCGACAAGGGCGGGCGGCTAATGGTCTCGGCGCTCAACCATTTCGGTAAACACAACGCCGTCGGGGAGTGGCTGCTCAAGAAAATGGCGCACGAACTGACGGAAGAACGAGTGGTCAGCAAGGAAGAAACGGAACTCGGCCTCGATAATCTCCGCTTGCTCGAACGGAGCCTTTTCCGCCGCGAGTTGCAACTGGCAAATGAAAGCTGGGAGTTTCGGCCTGATCCGGATGGCGTTGGAAAAGCCGAGAAATGGGAGCTTGCAGAGGCGAAACAGGAGATTTCACCGGGTGGTTGGCAACCGATCCGGATCGGCGAGCACTGGGAGTCCCAGGGCCACGAAGCGCTCGATGGCTGGGGCTGGTACCGGACCCGGATCGCGATCCCCGAATCGTGGCCGGCCGA
Organism: Planctomycetota bacterium; assembly: GCA_031405895.1. Classification (GTDB taxonomy): domain Bacteria; phylum Planctomycetota; class Planctomycetia; order Pirellulales; family Pirellulaceae; genus BJ22. The sequence goes on along the minus strand of JANOFL010000143.1, from coordinate 4,827 downwards.
CAAAGCCCAACTTGTCTTCACCGGCGTCGATGACTGTTGCCTGGTCTACGTCAACGGCGAACTGGCCGGAAAGTGCGGCGATGCCGAAACGCGCGAGTCCGCCTTCGACCTGCAGACCTCGATTGATCTCAGCTCGCGGATCAAGCCCGGTGCGACGATCGACCTCGTGATCGCCGTCTACGACTGGCAAGGTGCCGGCGGCCTCTTTCGACCGATCGTGCTCGCGACCGATCCGCCCGACGAACTGTCTCGGCTGATCGTGCCGTTGGGTGAATAAACCGGGAGATCAGTCAGATCAGACGGATCCGTCCGATCAGACCGATCTGTCGGATCACCGTCCGCCCGAACCGTCACCGGTCGCTGGTGGCGTTGCGGGCGCTGCCGGCGTTACAGGCACGGCGGGCGGTTCGGCCGGTTTGGCCGCATCAGCACCCGCCACAGGTTCAGGCGTGGCTTCTGCGTCGGCTTCGGGTTCAGGCGCCGGCCGGGGCAACAGCGTGTCGGCGCTGCCGACGACATAGGCGGCCAGCGCCGAGACCGTGGCGTTCTTGATGAGGTATTCGGGAATCCCCTGGTCAAACTTGTCGTTCTGGGTGTGCCAGGCGTAGCGATAATCGGCGCGGCCGGACTTGCCCCAAAAGAAACCAGGAATACCGACGGCAATGAACGATGCGTGGTCGCTGCCTCCGCCTCCGCCGCGTAAACCTCCGCCATCGCGCACAATCAGCTCGATCGGCACGTCGGAAAACGCATAGTTCATGGGCTCAACGGCCTGCCGCAGCATTGGCTCCATTTCGGGCGCGCACGTCAGTGAGGCTTCGCGGTTGGTCCCGCTGTCGTCGACGAAGACGGCCGAGATGTTGGCCCGTTCGGCTTCGGTCAGTTTCTGGACGTAGGCTTCCGAGCCCAGCAGGCCCTGCTCTTCACCACTCCAGAGAATGAACCGGATCGACCGCCGCGGTTTGGCTCCGGCGGCCATCAGAATTCGGGCCGCCTCGATGGTGACGCTGGAACCAGTCCCGTTGTCGACCGTCCCCTGCGAGCCGGGCCCGTCCCAGCTGTCGAGGTGGGCCGAGATAATGACGACCTGTTCGGGGAACTCGGTGCCGGGGATCTCTGCGACCGTGTTGTAGCAGGGGATCGGTCCGGCGGTGAACTTGTGGTCGAGATTGAACTCGACGACCACTTCCTGGTCGTCGTGCAGCCGGCTGTTGATCGCGTCGTAGTCCGAGCGGCGGACGATGACGGTGACTTCCTTCGACAGGTTTTCGAACTCAAGCTGCCGGATGCCACTGATCCCGCCAGTGCGGACGATTTCGTTTTGCGAGGCCGTGATAAGTCCGGCGATTCCAGCGGCGCGAAGCCGGGGCATCAGCGCGCTGTCTTCGCGCGATTCACCCCGGCGACGGCGACCGCCTCCGCTCCCTTCTGGACGCGCTGCCGGTTCGCGACGAAGAATCCAGGCCCCTTCGAGCTTGTCGCTCATCGCTTCGAGTTCTTCCGGAGTCTGCGGTTCACGGAGAACGGGCCCTCGAACTGGTCCGTCTGTTCCCGCCGACCAGGCCCGGGCCGTGAACTCAAACTCGCGCTCGTCTGGCTCGACAATTTTTCCGTAGCTCGGTCCGCGGTCGAAACGGACCGGGAAAGTTCCCCACTCATGCAGGTGGACGTTTTGCAAACCAAACGAACGGAACTGGTCGGCGGCCCAGTTGTTGGCCCGTTCCAGCCGGCTCGAAGCCGTTAATCGCGGTCCGATTTCCTGGGTCAGGTAGCGGAGATGCTCCATGACCTGATTCCGGTTTTTGCCTTCGTCGATGATCTTCATCACCGAGTCGAACTGGGTTTCGGGAAGGCCGAAGCGGGCGAACAGCTCTTCGCGGGTCGGTTCGGCGACCGGTTCGCTGGCTGCCTCCGCAACGTCAGCCGCGGGTGGAGTCGCATCCTGGGCGAAAATCATTTGGCCGGCGAGCTGAAATGCCAGTGCTGCGATCGCCCAGCTGAACGGAATCAGGGACAAGCCGCCCGTGCGGTAACTGCCTTGCGCTGCCGAATTCATAGTCCTTGCTCCCGGTCTGTAAGTTCCCGCCCGCGCAGCGCCCACCGCCCACGACGCTGAGTTATGCCGCGCCGTCGTCTTCGCCGCAATCAGGGCTTGCCAAGCCAGTTATCATTGTGGGAGATGGCCCAAGACCCAATTCCGGAATCCCCGCCATGCCACTCGACAGGGGCGAAAAACGAGTCGACGACTACATCGCCAAGTCCCCCGCATTCGCGCGGCCGATGCTGGAAAAAGTCCGCCGGCTCTTTCATCAGGCCTGCCCCGAGGTCGTCGAGGAGATCAAATGGGGCGTCCCGCACTTTTCCTGGAAAGGGATGCTCGGCGGAATGGCGGCGTTCAAGCAGCATGTCGGCTACGGCTTCTGGAAGTCAAAGCTGATGTCCGACCCGGCGGGGCTGTTCGAAACGGATTGCGCGGGGTCGATGTGTACGATCAAGCCCCGTTCGCTGAAGGACCTGCCGGCCGACATGGTCCTGCTCGGCTACATCCGCGAAGCGATGAAGCTCAACGAACAGGGCATCAAAGTCCCCCGCAAACCGGTTTCCAAAAAGTCCCCGAAACCGCCCGTTGACTTCGCCGCAGCCCTGAAAAAGTCCAAACCGGCCCGGACCACCTTCGACGCCTTCAGCCCCTCGCAGCAGCGCGAATACGTCGAATGGATCGAGGAAGCCAAACGTCCCGAAACCCGTGAACGCCGGATTGCCCAGGCGATCGATATGCTCGCCGAGGGCAAGTCACGGAACTGGAAATATGAACCGAAGAAATAGACATCGACGCGACGAACGGCTCCCGCGCTTTTGTAGCGGAAGGGCGTAAGCCCTCCGGCCCGCGCGCCACAGCACCCTAAAAGCCCGATGCGGATGATCGCGCCCTAAAACCGCTCGTTGAGTTATCGTCCGGACGCGCTGGCTCGACGGCTTTCCGGATGTTCACTCCGCCGCCGCCGAACGGCTCACGCCGTTCCGCTACGATTGGGAGTCCGTTGTCCCTGCCTGGTTGTCATCCCGCAGTGCGACTTGCATGCAGGCCACCGTCCATCCGACGGCGTTCCACTTTGAGCCGTGGCCAATCAGCTCCGGAATAACCGGTGCTTGAATCTGTAGTATGGATTCCGACCCGCCAGCGTTGCCTTTCGATTCCGGCGTAAAATGCTGCCAGACCCGGACCACGTCCCATCCCGATTCCCTTAGTTCTTCGCTAAGACCACGGAACCGGAAGCTGTGAATGAACAGACCGCGGACTCCGGCCGTGTTGGCCCAGCGGTCACCAAATTCGGTCCGGCCGACGAGGCTCGACAGGGCCGACCGGGCCAGCCAGCGCCAGCCGCCGGGAAATCTTCGCTGGTGCCAGACGTTGTGAGCGTGCACTATGAGCGGGCCGCCCGGCCGGATCGTCCGGCGGGCGGCGCGCAGAAACTCGCCCCGCGCTTTCCTGCCCCGCAACATGCCCAGCGTGCTGAACAGGCAGATCCCGGCGTCAAGCGACTGGTCGGCGATGCAGTTCAGGCCGGCCAGACTGGCTTGAACCAGCCACGGCCTAGTCAGGTCGATCGAACCGGCAGTTGAGTTGAGCTTTCCGCCTTCCCACCGTTGTTTCGCGGCTTCCAGCATCGGCCGCGACAGATCGATGCCGAGGACTTGCCAACCGGCCCGGGCAAGCGGCCAAAATGTGCGACCGGTGCCGCATCCAAAGTCGGCAACGACTCCCGGCGAAAACTGGCTCAGTTCACCCATCACGATCTGGAGATCGACCTGAGCCAACCGGTCGCCAGCTGTTAGCCGGTCATGCAACGCGGGCTGGCCCGGTTCGCGCAGGTAGTTGGCGTTGCCTGGTTCGATGCCGTCGGAACTGGGAGGTCTGGAAGTCAAGCCGATGGTCGCTGCTGCAGTCCGCGTTGGAAACTGTTGCCTGTTCGCAACCCGCCAGTTCTGCTAGTTTTTCTGAGGTTGTCGCCGGCGGATTTTTGCCGACCGGAACCGGTTTTCATCGTATCGAGGAGCAACGGCTGTGGCGATTCGCGTGGCGATCAACGGATTTGGCCGGATTGGCCGGCTGACCTTCCGCATCCTGATGGAACGGTCGGCCGAGTTTGAGGTTGTGGCGGTCAACGACCTGACCGACAACCAGATGCTCGCCACGCTGCTCAAGTACGACAGCGTACACGGCCGCTTTCCGGGAACCGTGACGGCCGATAAGGAAAACCTGATCGTCAATGGCGACAAGATCCGGGTTTTCGAGGAGCGCGATCCCTCGAAGTTGCCCTGGAAGGACCTGAAAGTCGACATCGTGATCGAGAGCACGGGCGTCTTCACCGCCCGCGCCGAAGGCGGCAAGCCCGGTTACGACTCGCACATTGCGGCGGGAGCCCGCAAAGTCGTCCTGAGCGCGCCGGCCAAGGACGGGGCCGACCTGACGGTGGTCCTCGGCGTCAACGACAAGAAGCTGACGCCGGCGATGACCTGCATTTCCAACGCCAGTTGCACGACCAACTGCCTGGCCCCGGTCGCCAAGGTCCTGCACGAGAGTTTCGGCATCGAGTCCGGGCTGATGACCACCATCCATGCCTACACCAACGACCAGCAGATTCTCGACTTGCCGCACAAGGACCCTTATCGAGCCCGGGCGGCGGCCCAGAACATCATCCCGACCAGTACCGGGGCCGCGAAGGCGGTTGGTCTCGCGATTCCCGAACTGAATGGCAAACTGACCGGGATTTCGATGCGGGTCCCGGTTCCGACGGGCAGCGTGGTGGACTTGACGGTCAACCT
>JANOFL010000093.1:0-6823 GCA_031405895.1 Planctomycetota bacterium | reverse complement strand
GTGGACAGGATCGGCTTGGGAATCTTCGCCCCGGAGGGTGCGCTGGAATGTAGCCACGGGTGAAGCGGTCCCGGTTGGCCGGGATCGCGGAACCCGTGGAAGATGTCTGCCTGGGATTCTTCGCCCCGGAGGGTGCGCTGGAGTGTAGCCACGGGTGAAGCGGTCCCGGTCGGCCGGGATCGCGGAACCCGTGGACAGGATCGGCTTGGGAATCTTCGCCCCGGAGGGTGCGCTGGAATGTAGCCACGGGTGAAGCGGTCCCGGTTGGCCGGGATCGCGGAACCCGTGGACAGGGACATTATGCGATTCTTCGTCCCGGAGGGCCGATGGAGTTTCTTCCGGGTTTCCCCGCCCGCCTCAAGGACTCCGCCGGCCCTCCGGGACGGGAGAATCAACCGCACTCCTTTCCACGGGTTGCGCTCCGTCCCGCAAGGCCGGGACTGCGCTTCACCCGTGGCTACACTCCGCCGTCCCTCCGGGACGAAGAGTCGGATGAAAACGCATTCCACGGGTTGCGCTCCGTCCCGCAAGGCCGGGACTGCGCTTCACCCGTGGCTACACTCCGCCGTCCCTCCGGGACGAAATCCCAAAGAGCGCGGACTGCTCAAAAAAAAACGCGTACGCGGAAACGAGCAAGCGCCAAAAGCCCGGCAAGGCAGCTTCACGCACTTCCCGGCAGCAACCCGATCACGTCGGTGATGTCGATCAGGCCGATGGGGCGGTTGTTGGAGTCGACAACGGGGAGTTCGCTGATCGTGCGGCCGGCAAGGATGTCAATGGCGGCGGCGACGGTGGCGCCGCTGGTGATCGAGATCGGGTCGACTGTCATCACATCGCCGATCTCGCGGTCGAGGGCAATGTCACGACGGCGTTCCAAAAGCCGGGCCAGGTCGCTATCGGTGAACACTCCAGCCAGCGTGCCGTTCTCGGCCGTGACAAGGATCACGCCGACGCGCCGCTCGGCGACACTGCTGCGAACATAGATTTCGCGGACCGTTTCGCCCGCACGGGCCAGGCGACAATGGCTGATCGGCCGCATCAGCTCGTTGACCGACGCAAGCCGGCGACCCAGCGTCCCGCCGGGATGATGCTGGGCGAAATCACGGGCCGAGAACGAACGGACTTGCGAGACGACCAGTGCCAGCGCGTCGCCGAGGGCCAGCATGACCGTCGTCGTGGTGCTGGGAGCAAGCGCGAGGTGACCGGCTTCCGCCACCCGGCCGTAATCGAGCACATGCCGGGCGGCCTGGCCAAGACTGCTGGAGGCGTCGGCCGTGATCGCGATCATCGGCACGCCACGCTGCTCCAGCACCGGCAAAATCCGCAGCAGCTCGTCCGTCTCGCCGCTGTTCGAAAGCGCGATCACAACGTCGTCCGGTCCGATCCGGCCAAGGTCGCCATGCATCGCCTCGGTCGGGTGGAGAAAATGGCTCCGCGTGCCGGTCGAAGCGAGCGAAGCCGAAATTTTCTGGCCAATCCAGCCGGCTTTACCGATCCCCGTGACGATTGCGGCCCCCGTGCAGTCCACGAGCAATTCGACTGCGGCGGAAAAGTCCGCTGGCATCCGTTTTGAAAGCCGCTCGAGCGCGCGGGCTTCGTCCTGGACGATTTCCGCTCCGGCGCGGACGCGGCTGAAGGCACTGTCGACGAAATTGCGGCGCAGGGCTTCCATCTCAGGCGGCCTCCTGTTGTCTCGACTCGCGGAGGTGGCGGTAGATCGCGCAGCGCTTCATCAGCTCGCCGTGTGTGCCGAGGTCAATCACCTGGCCTTCATCCATCACCATGATCCGGTCGACCAGCTCGAGTGTTTCCAGCCGGTGAGTCACGATGATCGTCGTCCGGTTGCGAATGAACTCACGCAGCGTGGCCTGGATCAGCTTCTCGCTCTGCGGATCGATCTGGCTGGTCGCTTCATCGAGCAGCAGGATGTCGGGATTCTTCAGGATCGCCCGGGCAAGGGTCAGCCGCTGGCGCTGTCCGCCGGAGAGCTTGCCACCGTGTTCGCCGATGCTGCTCTCGTAGCCCTCGTCGAGCTCGGTGATGAACTGGTCGGCATGGGCCTTCTTCGCCGCGGCCGCGATTTCAAACGGCGTCGCGTCCGGCGTCCCATAGGCGATGTTGGCCGCGATTGAGTCGTTGAAGAGCATGGTCAACTGCGTGACGTACCCGATCCGGTGTCGCAATGCGCGGGTAGCCGTTTCGCGGATATCGAGTCCGGCGAGGCGAATCGTGCCGCGTTCAACGTCGAAGAACCGCGGAATCAGGTTGATCAGTGAACTTTTGCCGCAGCCATTTGGCCCGATGATCGCCAGGGACCCGCCGGCCGGAACCGTGAAGCTCACTCCGCGGACCACGGGCCGTTCTGGTTCGTAGCCAAAATGAACATCTTCGAATGCGATTTCCGGTGCCCCGGCTGGCATCGCGCGCGGCTGAACCGGCTCGCGGACTCTGGGCAGCTGGTCGAGGAGCGGAAAGACCCGGTCCGCCGCCACGATCCCGGCCTGCAGGGAACCAAAGAAGTCGGCCATTTTGCGGAGCGGGTCCGAAACGCCGCACATGAAGGCAAAGAAGGTCATCACTTCGCCAAAACTCATCGCCGTACCGCTCAACCGGATGCCGAACAGCGTGGTCGCCTGGTTCAGCACGAGATAGCCGCCGGCCAGTACCGCCAGGCCGATGATGCTGATCCCGAGCAGCTCGTTGTTCACGCGGGCAAAGGCCCCGTACCAGCTGATCTTCATCCCGCGCCGATAGACATCATTGGCGACCGTCATGAACCGCTTGCGCTCGTGGTCTTCCATTACAAAGGCCTTGACCACGCGCAGGTAGGTCAGCGACTGGTAGAGCCGGTCCAGCAGCCGGGCCGACTCTTCGCTAGCCCGGCGGTTAGCCCGCTTGGTCGAGCGGGCGAGAAACAGCATCAGGACGATCGCGGCCGGCGCGACAACCAGCGAGAAAAGCAGCAGCCGCCAGTTGATCCAAGCAGCGCCGCCGAGGCAGGCTGCCATCTTGAGCGGCTCGCGAAGCGTCTTGCCAAACAGGTTTGTGACCGCGTTGCCAATTGCCCCGGTCTCGCCACGAATCCGGACCACGAGATCGCCCGTCCCTTTGACGCCGATCTCGTTCATCTCCATCGCGAGGACATTGCCGAAGACCTGGTTCTGCAGGTCGAGCACGGTTCGCTGTCCGACGCGGGCGACGAGGACCATATTGCCGACGAGGAACAGGCCGCGCAGAAACGTGGCCGCCAGCAGCAGAACCACGATCCAGACGAGCGTACGGTAGGGGTCGCTGGGAGCGTATTGGGCGATCCACGGTTTGAGGCTCGCCGTGGAGTCGATTTTGCGATTCTCGGCGGCGATCTCGTTCCGGATCGACTCGCGAAGCCGGCTGTCATCCGCCGCAACGCCCGAGAACCTGTCTTCCAGCCGCCCGATCTGCTGTTCGCCTGATTCGATCCGTTCGTCGGCCCACTGCTGGAGCGTCTTGTTGTGGAGCACGACCTCCACGAATGGATAGACGGCCCCGAGGTTGATCCCCCAGAAAACGGCCACAAACACCGAACAGAGCAGCGATCCCATGATCGACCAGCGGTAACGCAACGCCATCACGATGGCGCGATTCATGTTCTTCATGCGTTGGGTCGCCGACTTCCCTGTCGCTTGTGATTATCCGGGCAGTCGCTCATCCGGCACCGCAATGCCGCCAGCAATCCGTTGCCAGCAACCGCCCGTCAGGAGTCAGGCAGCGTACCCGCGAACACCAAAGAGGGACAAGACGAAATCTGCCGTTCCGCGTGGCGACGAAGCTCCGCTTTGTCGGTCTTTGCAGCACTCATCGTCAAAAGTGCACTTCTGGCGCTGCAATCCAGAAGACAGTCCCACTCAGGGCTTGGAGCCTATCCGGGAACCGCCGGGGTCTGACGCCGAATCGCGCAGTCTTCGGAGCGATTGGGGGTCTGACCCCTTCTCTTCGCGGATCCCGGATAGGCTCTTAGGGCATCGGCAGCCCGCAGAGTTGCACTATCGCCCTGAGTGCTTGGGCCACGAAAAGGCGGAGCTTTTGGTTCCCGGCGCGCCGGGATTCCAGGGTGGGAGCCCTGCAACGAGTCGTTCGCTACGCCACATGCTTCCATTGCAGCGGCGTGCCGCGGGAGATGGGTGCGGCGGCGTGGCGGGTGAGGATGGTGGGGTAGTGGACCGGTTCGAGGCCGTGGCCGGGGCGGATCGAGCGGACGTTCTCGGCGGTGAAGGGCTCGCCCACTGCGACGTCACGGACAACGAACAGCGAGCGACGGAAGATGCGGTTGCGCGCGTCCTGGTGGTTGGGGCCGTAGTGGACTGTGCCGAGGGTCTGTTCGGCGATCCGGACGGCCCGAACCATCGCCGCGAACTCGGCAGGTTCAAGTGAGAAACTGCTGTCGGGGCCGCCTTCGCTGCGGTCAAGCGTGAGATGCTTTTCGAGGATGCAGGCCCCGAGGGCAAGCGCGACGACGGGGGCTTCCACCGTCATCGAATGGTCGGAAAGGCCGACCGGAACCTGGAACCGCTGGGCCATGTCGGGCAGCGTCCGCAGGTTCATCGAATCGGCTGAGGCAGGGTAGGCACTGGTGCATTTGAGCAGCGCCAGCTGGTCGGTTCCCGCCGCGCGAAGCGTGTCGACCGCCTGCCGGATTTCCTGCTGGCTGGCCATGCCGGTCGAGACAATCACCGGCCGGCGCGTTGCCCCGACCGCCTTGAGCAACGGCACGTCGACCAGTTCAAACGAGGCGATCTTGTAGGCCGGGACGTTCATCTGCTCGAGGAACTCGACGGCGGTCGCGTCGAAGGGGGACGAGAACAGATCCAGCCCCAGCTGGTTGGCAATCGCCTTCAGCCGCGGCTGCCAGGGCCAGGGGGTGTAGGCTTCCTCGTAGAGGCGATAGAGGCTCTTGCCGTCCCAGCAAGTCCCTTCGCGAATCTGAAAGTACTCGTTGTCGCAGTCGATCGTAATGCTGTCGGGCGTGTACGTCTGTAGCTTGATCGCGTCGGCCCCGGCCCGGTGCGCGGCGTGGACCAGTTCAACCGCCCGGTCGAAGCTGTGGCCGTGGTTGGCCGAAAGCTCGGCGATGATGTAGGCCGGATAGCCGGAGCCGATCCGGCGACGCTGGATGTTGAGATAGGGCTGCATGGGCGTAGGACAGGCTTCCAGCCTGTCATTGGGATCGGATGGACACTGACTGACAGGCTGGAAGCCTATCCCACGTTGGCGAACCCGAGCGACTCGAACAAGGCGCGCGAGGGCTGGTTGTCGTGACAAACTTCCGCCACCAGACGGTTACATTGCCAGTCGGCGGGAAGCATGGCCAGCGCGTGGTTGACCAGACCCGCTCCGACCGAACAGCCGCGCAGCTCTTTGGCCAAGGCGATGCTGATCGTAACGCTGGCCCCGCAAGGCTCAAAGTCCAATCGGCACTGACCAGCAACGGCGTCGCGACAGTCGGTCAGGACGAACAGTCGCCGGTCAGGGTTCTCGAGCAGTCGCTCAAACCATGTGCAATGGGTTGACCACGAGACTGGTTCCTGACTGAGGCTGTTGGCGCGGACCTGCGGGTCGTTGCGCAAGTGCCAGAGTGCGACCGCGTCGTCCGGCCGGGCGGGGCGAACTCGCAGCTTGCCGGCCATCAGCCGCCGCACGATCCGGTCGGCGCCGCGGCCGTCGATCCACCGCGGGCCGGCAGCGGACATGCGATGGAGGAGCTGGTCGTCGGCGATCAAGAGGTCAAAACATTCGAGCAGGCTTCGTGGCGCGATGTCCTCTCGGCGAACCTGTTTGTCGGAGGGTTGCAGCAGCGTCGAAGGGATGGAAGTTTCAGAACGACAGGCTGGAAGCCTGTCCCACGTTGAAGCAAACAAGCCGGCACCAGAGTCGGGGATCGATTCGGCCACCAGCCGCTGGTTGTCGGCGGTCTGGAGGGCGATGAAGGGGAGCCCGACGCTGGCCATTTCGTAGAGCGTGACACTGGCCGACGTGATGGCGAGGTCGGACGACTGGAAAAGAGCGGACAGGTCGTGCCGGCCGGTTTCAATTTGCCAATGGCCAGGCAGGCCGGCGACTGAAGCCGCAAGACTCTCGCGGTGTGGATTCTGGGGGCCGACGAGGACCGTGAAGCGGCAGCGACTGGCGAGGGCCGAATCAGCAAACGCCTCGCATACAGCTTGCGTAGCGTTGACTGCGTCGGCCCCGCCCAATGTGACCAGAATGCGTCGCGGCCAGCCGGGATTGCGTTTTGGGGCCAAGGGGCGATTCGTGAAACAGCTCCTGAGCGGAACAAAGCGCGTCCCAGTCAGGCTCCACGCGGACGAGAAGGATGTTAGAGGATCCGGCGGGAAGAAACTGGTGCAACCGGCAACATCTGCAACCAAACTGGACCAGGAGGTTGGTTGCCCATTCTGACGCTGCGCGATTCGAGACGTGCTGGCAGCGGAGCCGATTGGCGAAACATGTGCCGTTGTAGTCCCGGCCGCGGCCCCCCCTCCCCCGGCCTGGCCTGTCAAAAAGTTTGAAAATCCACGCAATTCCTCTCGTTGCACCAGACCAGCCTTCGTTGCTAGCGACCTCCGGCAATGTGCTCCACCGAAACGGAGAAACACGGCAAAAATCATGCTGGCAAACCGAAAAATGCGCAACGAAAGTCATCGCGGCCTTGGAGAACTTTTTGACAGGCCAGGCGGGGGGTGAGGGGCTGACCGCGCAATGGCGCGCGAGTGAGCTGGTTGAACCGGGCAAACGTGCAGAGCCGAGTGCCCGGTGGAGATTTCAGAATGTTGAGTGGTGCATGGCG
>JANOFL010000063.1:0-8977 GCA_031405895.1 Planctomycetota bacterium | reverse complement strand
ACGCGACTTTTTCTACGATCCGAACATGCATGGCGTCGACTGGCCGGCCGTCCGGGAAAAGTATACGGCCCTCTTGCCCGACTGTGTTTCGCGCCGCGACGTGGCGTTTCTGATCGGCGAGATGATCTCGGAACTGAATGTCGGGCACGCCTACTATCGCGACAGCGATGGAGGTGGTGACGAACCGCCGGGCGTGGGCCTGCCGGGCTGCCGGCTGGAACGGACTTCGGGCGGCTGGAAATTCGCCGAAATCTGGCGCGGTGCCGCCTGGGACAGTGACGCCCGCAATCCGCTCGACGAGGCTGGCATCCGCGAAGGCCAGTTCCTGCTTGCCGTCAACGGCCAGCCCATGCCGGAGACGGGCAGCCCATGGTCGGCGTTTTCACGACTCGCCGGACTCACCGCAGTCTTGACCGTCAGCGACCAGCCGGCGGCCGACGGTTCGGAGAAACAGGTCCCGGTCAAGCTGCTGGCCAGCGACGCAACGGTCCGGTTTCGCGCCTGGATCGAAAAGAACCGCAGGCTGGTGTCGGAGCGGACCGGCGGCAAGGTCGGCTACATCTATGTCATCAACACAGGCGTCCCTGGCCAGAACGACCTCGTCCGCCAGCTTTACGGCCAGCTCAACTGTGAGGCTTTGATCATTGACGACCGCTGGAACGGTGGCGGGCAGATTCCGACCCGCTTCATCGAGTTGCTCAACCGCCCGGTGACCAACTACTGGGCGCGGCGCGACGGGACCGACTGGACCTGGCCGAACGACGCCCATCAGGGGCCGAAGTGCATGTTGATCAATGGGCTGGCCGGCTCGGGCGGCGACATGTTCCCGGCCCTCTTCCGGCAGAACCGGCTTGGCAAGCTGATCGGCATGCGGACCTGGGGCGGGCTGGTCGGCATCTCGGGGGGGCCGACGATGATCGACGGCTCCGGCGTCACACCGCCGACGTTTGCCTACTACGAGACCGACGGAACCTGGGGGATCGAAGGCCACGGTGTCGATCCCGACCTCCGCGTCGTCGACGATCCGGCCCTGATGCAGGACGGCGGTGATCCGCAGCTGGACGAGGCCATCAAGCTGATGCTCAGCGAAATCGAAACCCGCGGCTACCGCAAGCCTGAGCGGCCGGCCTACCCGGATCGCAGCAAGGCCGGCCTCAATCCGGACGACAAGTAGCGTTGGCCTGTAGCGGAAGGGCGCAAGCCCTCCGGCCACGCGGCCCGGTTTTGAGCCTGGTGCTTTGTCAAAGCTAAAAGTTGGGATTAGCCGCCGGGCGTTAGCCCCCGGTTGTTGCGTCAGAACCGGACGCTAACGCGTGCCGGCTGATCGAGGCAACCCGAGGATTTAGGCTGGACAAAGCACTAGCCGGAACCTTCCCCGAAAGGGGTCAGACCCCAATTTGCTCCGAATCCCGGCGCGCCGGGAGCAAATTGGCGTCAGACCCCGAAGGTTCCCGGCCAGGCTCTTAAACGGTTTTGGCGCGAAGCCGCGTGAGCTCCGCCACGATCTGGCGCTGGGCGGCCCGGCCAGGCAGGGAGACTTCGCGCGAGCGGTCGAGCATCTTGCGGCCGACTCGCCGGGAGTCGAAAGGCGCAAGCGAAGCCAGGACGTGTTTTCGGGTGGCCGCCCGGCATTGCCGGAGCGCCGCGGCCCACGTGGAATCGTCCACGTGGCCGAAAAGTTCACGCAGCTCCGCGCCTGGACTTTCTGCCAGCTGATCAAAATCTTCCACGGCCAGCTGGGTCGCCAGCCGCGACGGGTGACTCGCCGACTGGTGGAGCAGGCCGCCCAGCTCCTGGGTCAGTTCCGGGCCAGCATGTTCCAGCATTCGCGCGACATGGCTGACGGGACTGTGCGTGGCTGATGGGTGCGATGAAGGCTTTCGCAGCCGTCGTTTGAGCGCAAACACGAGGTTCGCAGTTTCATCGGGTGTCGCGCTGGCGTCACACATCCGGCGGACGATCGCCATCCGCTGCAGCGGCTCAAAACCGCGAATCAGCGTTGCCGACGCTTCTGGCGGCAGCTCGGCGAGGACGAGCGCGATGTTGCGCGGATGCTCGTCGCGGAGCAAATCCTGGACTTCGTCAACCGTCCGCGTGACGAGGAATCCGAAGCTGGACGAGGCGGCCGCGGAAACGTCTTCGGGTCGCGACAGGATCGAGGTCGTGACCGTTGCCGGAAGCGTGGCCGACTGTTCGGTTTCGATCCGCTGGGCCTCGCGGGCCAGCTCATCGAGCGCATCGAAAAACGGCTGGGTTGTGGCCCGGTCCAGGTCCTGGATCGCGGCGAAGACGGTTTTCAGGTCGCCCGGCGCAAGCCGCGAAAAAATGCGGGCCGAGGCCGCTGGCGGAAGATGCTTGAGAACGACCGCGGCTTTTTTCAGCCGGCTGAACTGGGACATGCTGGTGACCGCCTGTTGCGGGCGCGGCACCGTGCGCGGCGACGAAAAACGCCGCCGGCCCCATGCCCTGCCCTGCCCTTGGCCGCCGTTGCCCCGTTTGACCGATCGCCGGTCCGCCAACCACGCCGAAAAAGGGTCAGACCCCGTTGTGCTGTGAATCCCGGCGCACCGGGAACGCAAGACGGCGTCAGACCCTGTGGTTTGCGGTCCGCCGATTCGGACCGATCCGCAACAAGCCTGCCATTCTGATTTCGTCGACCGCAAGAGACTGCGGCCGTTTCCCCAGCGAACTATAGGGTGAAATCGTCCGGAGCCGCCGAAACAGTTGGCGTGCCTGGAAACCTGGCCAGGATTTGTCGCGGCCAGGCCGGGTCTGAGCGTTGCAACCGGCAGAACTGGCAAGTCGGCCCTGCGCTCTCGGGCTTCTCCGAACCGTTCCGTAATCAGGTCAATGCCGTCATTGACGTCAACAATGTCAGACAGGTCATGCTTTCCTGTCCGCCCTGCTGCCGCTATCGGGTCTTGTTGCCCCGGTTGATTTCGAGGGGAGGCTTGTCCGAGGGATTGCTGAGCTCGGCCAGCGGCCGAAACGCGGCCCAGGGACTCTCGGGGCGGTTGCGGCGGGCTGAAGTTGCCACCGGAGGTTCGGCGGGAGTTTCTTCCTGGTTTAGCGGCGGGCTAAAGCGGCTGTTTTCGGGTTCCAGGTTCGTCGGGGAACCGTCCGCGCGAGGCGGGCTGGCGGGCTGTGTGTCGCGCGGCATCCGCGCTGCGGTTTCGGCAGGAACGTTGATCGTCGTGGTCCGGACTTCATGCCCGATCGTCACGACATTTTTCGGCTCGTCTTCGAGGTAGGCCACCTGGCGGGCTGTTTCCCGATCCGGTCGCCAGCCCGACGTGATCGGCTCCACCCGCGCGCCGCCGGTCGTGGAACCGCGTGGGCCATCCAGAGCTTTCCCTTGCAGGACGTTGAGCGACTGGTTCCCCCTGACGAGTTTCCCGGCTTCGGATTTCAGGACGGGAATCAGGGCGATGCTGCAGGGTGGGCCGCCGACGCTATCCCATGGCACCCAGAAGCTGTAGCTGGGGCCGAGCGCCGTTTCGTTGTAATGTTGCTGCAGCTCTGCGGCGCGAAAGACATACTTGCGGTCGGCTTCGCTGGTATTGGTTCGGGAAGAGTCGTCGTAGGCATAGATCGCGAGCTCTCCGTTGACGCGAACAGGCTTTTGTTCTTCGTCGTAGAAGTAAAACCGGCCGCCAAAGCCGCGCGACATGGGACCGCGATCCGACTCATAGACCGCCTCGCTCCAGATCGCGACCATCTTGACCGGTTCGCCAAACGGATTGCCATCCTTGGCAGCGGCCTTGGCCTCGCGATTGAAGTCGGCTTTGCTCCAGTGGACTGACTTGCAGCCACTGGCGGTGCCGGCGAGGACGACAGCGGTTGCGACCAGCCAAACCAGCCGGCCCGGTCGCTTCTGGGGGTCAGGTCTCATGTGGGAATCCGTCGTCAGGCGGGAAGTTGGCAGGAGGGGATCATTCTTTTCGCGGCCACAATTGAGGTGTTTTGGCAGGCAGGGCGTCAGCCCTCCGGGTTTTGCACCGGACATGGAGGGCTGACGCCCTGCCGCTCGCCAAGATCAATTCTGGCTGCGCACGGTATAGCCATCATTCGCGCGGCGCGTCGGCACGGTTGCTGTTGAGGTGGGGATTGCCATTGAAACCGAACTCGCCCGGTTTTCCCGGCTGGTTGCCTGGCGCGAGCCGGGGCAACTGGAAGCGGCGTGGCCCCGTCTGGGCTGGCGGCCCGGGGGGCGGCGACTGCTGGCTGGTCTGGAAGATTCCGCGGCCCTGAGCCGACGGCTGGCCTTCGGGCGGAAGATCGTTTTCGTAACCGGGCTGGCTGGCCGGAGCGACGGGTTGCCCGTTGGGGTTTTGGAACTCGCCGGTGAAGACCGGTTGGGGCGTTCCTTCCCGGCGCTGTTCGCCGGTCGGGGACAGTCCATTGGGGTCAGAGTCCGGATAGTAGACAGCTGGTGCGGAGTAGTTCTGCACGCCGCGGTCGTAGTTGGTGGTGCCGTAAACTTCGGCCACGTCGTTGATGCACCAGTGCATCCGGTCCATGTCTTCGTTGTTCAGCATTTCAATGTCTTCGTCGCCGTCGACGAGGTAGGGTGTCAGAACGATCAGCAGTTCCTTGCGGAGTGCTTCCTCGCCCTGGAACTTGAAGAGATTGCCGAGCAGCGGGATGTCGGAGATCCAGGGTGCGCCGCGCTCGGTGCGGTTTTTTTCCTCGCGGATCAGGCCCGAGAAGACGACGGTCTGGCCGTGACGGGCCATGATCACCGTCTGGGCAGTGGTGGCAAGAATCGGCGGAACGCGGATTGGATCGCCGTTGGCGGCGATGGCGACCGTGGTGCCCTGGGCATCATCGCCGAGTGTCGAGTTGATGGCGTTGACGCGCATCACGATCATGCCGTCGGGTGTGACACGGGGTGTGATCTCGAGAATCACGCCGATGTCGACCGCTTCCACATTGTTCTGGACCACACCATTGGTCACCGTCGAACCGGAGATGAAGCGGACGGTCGAGCCGACTTGCGTCCGTCCCGGTTGCCCTTCGACCGTAGTCAACTGCGGAGCACTGAGGACGCGGGCACACTGCTTGTCCTTGAGCGCCCGCAGCAGGAAGTTGATCGATTCGTTGCCAGCCGAAAGGACCAGGCCGCCGTAGCCGAGGTCCTGGTTGATCCGGCCGGTGCCGAGATTGGAGAGCGCCTGGCTGGCGACGTCTTCGCGGCTGGCAAGTGCCGCGGCATTGTTGTTGTTGCCGATCCCGGCCTGGTTAAAGGGATAGCCGACCACGCCCAGCCCGCGGTCGAAAAGCATCGAGTCCTGGACGCCGATATCGGCACCGAACTCCTCCAGCATCGACAGGTTGACTTCGGCGATCAGGACCTTGACCTTGACCATTGGCGGCCTGCGGTCGAGGGCTTGGATCACCTGCATGACTTCGTCGATGTATTCCGGACGGGCATTGATGATCAGCGAGTTGCTGACGACTTCCGGGACGACGATCACTTCGCGGCGGCTGGCTGAATAGTTGTTGGCCGATGTGGGATCGACCTGCGTGACCAGCGAACGGCGATTGTCGAGCCACTCGTTGACCGAAGTCGCCATGTCTTCCGCGAACAGGTTGCTGATCCGGTAAACCACGACCTGGCGGCCGGTCGCATCGTCGGTGTCGAGCCGGATGAGGAGGTCTTCGATCACCTGCAGGTCGCCCACGGGGCCGGAGGCGATGATCGTGTTCGTTCGCTGGTCGACCGAGAAATTGAGTCCCGTGATGGTGGCGCCTGGTCCGGCGCTGGCGGTCTGCAGCGGCAGGGTGGTGGTCTGGGCACCGCCGCCGAACTGGCCAAACTGGCCGCCTTGCTGGCCGCCCTGGTTCTGGAACAGCGTCTGCAGCATCGTGAAGATCGTCTCCGCGTCGCCATTGACGATCTGGAAGACCTTGATCTGGGTCTCGGCTTCGGGAATCCGGTCGAGCTGGTCGATCAGGGCCGCGATCAGGTCGATGCTCTCCTGGGGCGCGGTCACGAGGAGCGAATTGCTGGTCGAGTCGGCGTTGATCCGGACGTCAAAGAGGATCCCGGAGCGGACGGTGTCGCCGTTGGCGTCGACGGTGAGGAGCTGGAGGGCCGCACTGCCGATCTGTGACTGGCCGGAATTGGCCTGCCCCTGGTTAAAGCCCTGGTTTTGCTGGTTGAGCGTGGCGTTCTGGGGATTGGGATTGGTTCCCTGGCCCGCCCCTTGCTGCTGGCCGTTGATCGCGCCCTGCAACACGGCCTGGACATTGCTTGCGAGGGTGTTTTTCAGGCGAAATACCCGGGCGGCCATCGTCTTCTCGGTGTTGACCACGTCGAGTGACTCGATCAGCTGGTCAACTTGTTGCAGGTAAACCTGGGAGGCCTTGACGATCAGGATATTGCTGCGGTAGTCGGAGACCGTGATGACTGGGGCCGGTTCCGTGGCGGCCGCGGCACCCTGGGTGGCGTTGTTGCCGAAGTACTCGTCGAGCCGCAGTTTGGCGTCGCCGGCCGTGATGTAGCGGAGTTCGTACTTCTTGAAGTTGGGCGTTTGCGGTTCGACTGCGCCCGGGACGTCGCGCTGGGCGATGATCTGTTTAAGGGTCGCGATCGACTCGGCGCTGCCCGCGATCAGCAGGCCTTTGGGATCGGGGATCGGCATGATCGCGACAGGCCCCTGGGCATCCTGAAAGACCGTTTCGTAAAACGTCTGGACTTGCTCGGCGAGCACTGCAGGTTCGGAGTTGGCGAGCGGAACGCGTTCGACCAGAGGCTGGTTTTTCTGTGAAATCTCGATCAATTGCTGGATCATCGCCTTGACACGGGCGACGTCTTCCTGGTTCTCGCCCTTGACGATGATCAGGTTCAGTTCGGGAACGAAATCGACCGTGACGTTGCCGATGACCGTCTGGGCCTCGTCGCCCGACAGGCTGGCTACCAGGTCCTGCGGGCTGGCCTGATTCTGAAGCAGGTTGGCATTGGGAATCATTTCTTCGAATTGCTGGTTGCCGGCAGCCGGTTCGTCCTCGCGGTTGTTCTCGCCGGGCAACTGGCCGGTTGGGGCCGGATCCTGGCGGCGCGAGAACGAGACGGGACGTGCGTTGACGGTGTGCTGTGGTTGAGGGAGGCAGATGGCCGCAAACAGTCCGCGCGCTGTCGCCAGCTCAAGGTGCCGCATGGGCACGAGGCAAACCTGTCCGCCTGGGACATGGGCATCAAACGTGTCGAGCAGTTCCACGCAACCGAGGCAGGCTTTCGCTTCGCTGGCTTCCGGGAGGCTGCAAGTTACGGTCCCGCCCTGGCGGTCAACCAGCATGCTGGCCGTGCCGGCGCGACAGGGAATCTGAAACGTTGCAAAACGGCCCTCGCCGGTGATCGCCGGAGTCTGGCCATCCAGCCAGCAGGCGGTAGCCCGCTGTTCGAACTCGCGCCAGGTCGAAAGGCGCAGCGCGTAACTCTCGGGGGCTGGTTCTGCGCTGGCCGCTGGGTTGCCCGGAGCAGGAGCCGGGACTGCATCCCCCAACGAGCCGGAAGCGTTAGCGACTGGAGCAGACCCGGAGTTACCCGCTGCTGGCACCGGGATCGCTGCGTACGCTTCCGTCCGGACAGGCGGAGCGGTTTGGGCCCCGGTCTGTGGCGTCAAAGTCGCCACGGAATCACCCGGCAGACTTTGAAACTGGAAGCTCTGGGCGTTCGTGACCGCGGCGCAACCGCTGGTCAGGAACAGGGCGAGCAAGGCTTGCGGTGAAAGGGCTGGCTGGCCTGTGCGGATTACCAACATCATGTGCTTTCCGAACTGCTGTCAGGTTTCTGGAAGGGTTGCGAACCGGTATTTCCGAATCCCACTGGCGGACCAGCGCAGGGGTGGACCCTGCGCGCACGGTCCTTCCGGCAATCCTGTAATCGATTTCTTCGGCACAAACCCCGCAGGCGGAACAACAAAACTTCCCGGCACAACCGTTCAATCCTGGTTCCAGCAAAACTGGCGGCATCAAACTGTCGCCACGTGTGACAGCACGCAGTTCCGGAAGAGTCCGGACAACCGGAAGGTCGCTGGCTGAAAAGTGCTTGCAGGCCGTGAATTGTGGTCAGAATTCGCCGCCTGCGCAGCCGATCTGACCGGCAGACTCAACCCGAACTGCCTGGTCACCTGCCGGGGTGATCTCAATTCCAGAGACCGTCATGCGAAATGAAACTCCCTTCGTTCACTGGGCACTCCGGACCGCGCTGGCCATCGGCTGCTGCGCCGTCACGTCAGGATGGGCAGGACCAGTTCAGGCCGACATGGCAGGCATCGGCGTCGGCGGATTGATTCCGAACAACAACGCCGCCGGGATCACGTCGATCATTGGATTCGCCGTAGATGAAGCCGTGGAGTCGCTGGAAGTATCGATCGATTTTGGGCCGCTGATCACGGGAGTCACAGGGCACAGCCATGTCGGGGATCTGAGTGCCACCCTGACGGCACCGGACGGCAGGCAGATCAGCCTGTTTCACCGGCCAGGGGTTCCCGCAACCGCAAACGGCGACAACAGCAACCTCGCCGGAAGCTACAAATGGATTGATGGGGGCGCAAGTTTTACTTCCGCCGCGGCAGCTGTGGGCAATACAGAAAGCGTTGCCATGGGTGACTATTCGGCCCAGTCAGCAGACGACACGGTACTTACTTTTGAGAGCATCTTTGGCGGTGCCATGACAGCCGGAAACTGGACACTCAACATCGCCGACGAGAAATCCCGGGACGTGGGTGGTTTTGTCAGCTGGTCGATCCAGCTCACCAGTGCCCCGGTCATTGTCGTTCCCGAGACTTCCTCGACGCTGGTGCTCGTGGTGGCATCGATCCTGGCCGCGCGCTGGTCCGGCAAACAGGGGCGTGAAAAGCAGCGGCGGGTTCAACGGGCCTGGTATTGAAACCGCCGATCTGTTGGTGGTGGTTTGCGGCATGTGTAGTGTCGCCTTTCGCTCCGCGAAAGGAAAAGTCCTTTCGCGGAG
>JANOFL010000045.1:0-23931 GCA_031405895.1 Planctomycetota bacterium | reverse complement strand
CGCTTTGCAAGCAGGCCCTCGAGGGCGCCGCCGGGCTCTGTCTTTCGCGGACCAATTTCAATGTCGAGATCGAGCACTGGCTGCACAAGTTCTGCGAGCGGACCGACGGCGACTGGGAAGCGATCGCCCGCGAGTTCGACGTCAGCATCTCGCGGCTGCTGGCCGATCTGCAAAAGTCGATGGACCGCTTCAAGACCGGCAACGGCCGCCCGCCGGCCCTCAGCCAGTCCATCGTCGACCTGGTCCGCGACGCCTGGCTCCTCGCCTCGGTCGAGTTCGGCGAGGAACGGGTCCGCAGCGGCTATTTGCTGATGGCCCTGCTCGGCAATGAGGTCCTCGCCCGAACGACAGTCGCGACCAGCGCCGAGTTCGAGAAGATTTCGTACGAGTCGCTGAAAAAGTCGTTCCACGAAACCTGCGCCGAATCCAGCGAAAGCGAGTCGGCCGGGCCGGCAGCCCGCGACGCGTCGGCACCGGCTGGCGAACGCAAGGGATCGGGCAAGACGCCCTCACTCGACCAGTACACCGTCGACCTGACCGACTCGGCCCGTCGCGGCAAGATCGACCCGGTCCTCGGCCGCGACGACGAAGTCCGCCAGGTGATCGATATCCTCTGCCGCCGCCGGCAGAACAATCCGATCCTGACGGGCGAGCCGGGCGTCGGGAAAACCGCGGTGGCCGAAGGTTTTGCCCTCCGGATCGCCCAAGGGGACGTGCCGCCGTCACTCCAGAACGTTTCGCTGCGGACGCTCGACCTCGCCTTGCTCCAGGCCGGCGCCGGTGTCAAGGGCGAGTTCGAAAACCGGCTCAAGACCGTCATTGAAGAGGTCAAATCGTCGCCCACGCCGATCATTCTGTTCATCGACGAAGCCCACACCATGATCGGCGCTGGCGGCCAGGCGGGGCAGGGCGATGCCGCCAACATTCTCAAGCCGGCACTCGCCCGGGGCGAAGTCCGGACAATCGCGGCGACGACCTGGGCCGAATACAAAAAGTACTTTGAGCGCGACGCGGCCCTTGCCCGCCGCTTCCAGGTCGTCAACGTCGCGGAGCCGAGCGAAGAGAGCGCGATCAACATGATGCGCGGCCTTGTCGCGACGCTGGAAAAACACCACAAGGTCCGGGTATTGAGCGAAGCTGTCGAGGACGCCGTCAAGCTTTCCAGCCGCTACATCAGCGGCCGCCAGCTCCCCGACAAGGCAATCAGCCTGCTTGATACAACCTGCGCCCGGATCGGCCTGAGCCAGAAGTCGATGCCACCGGCAGTTGAACGCTGCATTCGCAAACAGCAGCAGATCGAGACCCGGCTGGGAATCCTCGAACGCGAAATGCAGACCGGAACCGATCACTCGGCGACGGTTGAGGCTCTCAAAAAGGAATTGGTCGAGGTCGGCGACGAAAAGAAGGTGCTCGACGAACGCTGGCACAAACAGCTCGATCTCGTCAACCAGGTCAACGCGCTTCAGGCCCGGCTTGCAGGCAACAAACCAGATGCCGCCCCCGCGCCAGCCCCGGCGGGCAAGTCGCCGGCGGGAGCAGTTCCGGCCGCACCGCCATCCGGATCGAACGACCCCGTCTCCGCCGCGGCCAACTTGCCGTTTGAGCAGGTTCCCGGCGAGATCAAGCGGCTCGAGGCCGAACTGAAGGGAATTCAGGGCGAAGATCCACTCGTCTTCGGCTGCTGCGACGCCGCTTCGATCGCCTCAACCGTCGCCGCCTGGACCGGCATCCCCGTCGGCCGGATGGTGGCCAACGAAATCCGCACGATCATCGACCTGCAAAACCAGATGGAGAAGCAGGTCGTCGGCCAGTCCCATGCGATGAAACAGATCGCCGAGAGCATCCGGACTTCACGCGCCAAACTGACCGACCCGAGCCGGCCGATCGGCGTCTTCCTGCTCGCCGGCACCAGCGGGGTCGGCAAAACCGAGACCGCGATCACGCTCGCCGAACTGCTTTATGGCGGCGAACAGAACATGACTGTGATCAACATGTCGGAGTTTAAGGAGGAACACAAGGTTTCGCTCCTGATGGGTTCACCACCGGGCTACGTTGGCTATGGCGAAGGCGGCGTGCTGACCGAGGCCGTCCGCCGCAAGCCCTACAGCGTCGTGTTGCTCGATGAAATGGAGAAGGCCCACCCCGGCGTGCAGGACATCTTTTACCAGGTCTTCGACAAGGGCCGCATGAAGGACGGCGAAGGTCGCGATATCGACTTCAAGAACACGGTCATCATCATGACCTCCAACGCCGGGACCGACCTGATCAAGAGCCTCTGCGCCGACCCCGACACGGCCCCCAGTCCCGAAGGCCTGACCGACGCCCTGCACGACGAGCTGCTCAAATCGTTCAAGCCCGCCTTCATCGGCCGCCTGACCGTAATTCCTTACTATCCGCTGGCCGAAAACGTCATGCGGATGATCATCGGCCTCAAGCTCGGCAAAGTCATCCGCCGGATTCGCGAGAACTACGGCGCGACCCTCGAGTACACCCCGGCCGTCGTCGACGCGATCCTCGCCCGCTGCACTGAAGTCGACACGGGTGCCCGCAACGTCGACAAGATTCTCAACAAGACCCTCCTGCCGGAACTCTCCAACGAGTTCCTCGCCAGCATGGCCGACGACAAGGAATTCCGCCGGATCGCGATCGACGTTGGCGAGAAGGGTTTCACCTACAAGCTGGAGTAGGATGGAGAGCAATTGTCCCCAACTGCTCGTCCGCACTTCATGCCCCTTCCGTTCGCGCCACCCAGCCAACGAAAAAGTTGACGCCATGCTGATAGCTGGCTAGGCTGTAAAAATCGCCGCTTTTGGGGACCGCCGGATACCAGCCCGCAGCGCCAGCAAGTTCCCGGTTGCGGGCGTGGCCCCAAGGTGTTGGCGGGGTCGGCCGGGATTCTGGTCGGGTGCGCTGGCTGTCATGCATTTGGGGAGGATCGTGAGATGTCCGTTCACGTTGCACAGCAGCTTTCCGCGCTGCTCAGTTCGCTTCATGGTTCGCTGTCGACCGCCGGTCAGACGGCGCTCGCCTCGATCGGCGCAACCATTGCGTCCAACCCGCAAGCGGCGGTGCGGGCTCTCTGGAGACTGGCCCTGACCGAGATCAAGAATCCGGCTGTGTTGCGGAGCCTGCTGACAGTCGCCCGGCCAGCCCTCGGGGCATTGGGCGTTGGCTGGGCCAACATTCAGGTCGCCAGCGTTGCCATCACGGGCATGACTGTCGGCGCGCTGGTGGTGGAAATCATGTTCTGGATCGCGGTCGCCGTTCTTGTCATCGCCCTGATTCTTCTGATCATCTGGCTGTTCTACCAAGCGGTGAAAGGTCTGGCCGCCTTCTTCCAGTTTGTCATGTCCTGGAATCCCGGGGCCGGCCAGCAGCCTGCCCCGATGCAGACTCCCAATTGGGGAAGGCTGCTCAACGTCCTGTACGATCCGGCCATCGGACCGCTCAACACGATCGAGAAACAGGTCAAGCCGACGGCCATTACAGCCTGATGTCGACGGACTTGCGGACCGTCAAGGGCCGTCAACGCAACGGCAACAGATGCCGGCGGGCGAGGCGGAGAAGCGATTGCCAGAGGGTGGCGGAGCCGGTGTCGATACGGATCTGGACGCGGCCGTCGCTGGACCAGCCGGGTGGGGCTTCGTCCAGTTCGATGCAGACTTCATAGTGCGGGAGCAGCGGGACGAGCCGGCCTTCGGGCGAGCGTTCGGAAACCAGCCAGGCATCGCCCGCGAGTGCGACAGGAGTTTCGCTGACCGGATCGGGCGAAATACGGCTGACTTTGCCGCGCCAGGTGTTGGACGGGACCGCATCCAGGCGGCCTCTCGCGGGCAGTCCGATCCGCAAGCGCTGGGCGTCATGCTCCGCGACCAGCACGCGGACTTCCATCGAATCATCGCCGGTCAGCCAGCCAATCAACTCGCCCCGCGCGACGGCGTCGCCGGGTTCGGCGCGAGGCAATCGCGGCGAATCGTCCGGCGTCGCGCGGTTTTCCACCAGTGGGGCAGGGCGCGGTGCATGCGCGGGGCGGAACTGCCCCGCTTGTTGGGCCGTCACATTCAGTTCCGCCAGTTCGGCTTCCAGCAGCCGCGCTTCCGACTGGAGTCCGGCCAGCCGGTCCGTCACGCCATCCAGCTCGAGGGTTGCCCGCGGCTCGTCGACCGACAGGAGCCGGAGCTGCGATTCGCGTTCCGTGAGCTGCTGGATTCGGGCGGCCAGGTCAAGCTGTTCGAGCTGGCGGTCGAAGGCTTCGATGCGGGCCAGCACTGTTCCGGCCTCGACTGGGCGCTGAGCAGCCACGATTTCGGAGAGAACTCCCGCCTGGGGCGCGAAGAGCGGCGTCACTTGCCGCCCGGTGCAATAGCCGCGGGCCGCAATCCATGACGGCAGTGGGAAAAAGCCCACAGCACCGACCAGCAGCGCGAGCAGCAACAGCGTCAGCGCCAGCCGGCTGAGCCGGCCTTTCCCACCACCCCACATCACATCCCCCGCCACGCCCAGCGTCTGGATTGCACTTCCCAAAACCACGCCGGACAGTGTCAACACTGTCAGCGCCAGGGCGGCCAGCTCGAGGCCCATCCCGTCCAGAAATCTCCACGCCGCGAACAGGATGGCACCCAGCACAAGCAGCCGCCAGCACCAGGCCGCGATCGCATAGGCCACCAGCCCGGCCGGAGCGGCGTCCCACCGCTCGCGCGGTAGTGGATGACCTGTCAGCCAGGCCGTAACGCTTCCGCGCAGTGCTTCGCGCGACTGTTCCGCCAGATTCGGCACACCCCAAAGGTCGGACAGAACATAGTAGCCATCATAGCGCATCAGCGGATTGCCGTTCATCAGCACGGTGCCGATTGTCCCGATCACCATCAGGTTGGCGGCCAGATCGCGCAGCAGTCCGGGTTGCATCCAGAGCCAGGACCAGGCCGCCAGCGTCGCGACCAGCAGCTCGACGTGCACGCCGGCCGCCGCGACCGCGGCCCGTTGCCAGCGACTGGCCATCTTCCAGTTGTCCGACGTGTCGCAGTAAAGCGAGGGGAGAAAGAACAAAAACCACAAACCGACTTCGTGGCACTCGCAACCCCACCGCCGGCAGGCGAGCAAGTGTCCCAGCTCGTGAAGCGACTTGAGCACGATCCAGGCCACGACCAGCCAGACGGCGTTCGCGCCATCAAAAAACCGGAACGTCGTCGTCAGCTGTCCGGACGAATCGAGCAGCCGCGGCGCGACTTGCATCACGGCCGCGCTGGCAGCGACGATGAGGGCTGCGACGAGCCAGCCGCTGAACAGGATTCGCGCGATCGCGCCCCAGAGCCAGCCCGCCAGCCACGGGGCCGGATCGAACAGCGGCACGCGGATCGCCAGCGGGCTGAGCAGCGCCGCCTGCCAGCCCCGGCGATCACCGCTCCGCATCCGCTTCCAGAGCCGCTGGCCGCTGGCCGGTCCGCCCGCCTGCAACAGGCAACAACCCTCCAGCCTCCCGATCAGTGCATTCAGCCGGTCCACCGTCCAGGTTCCGGCCAGGTCGAGTGGCTTGAGCATCGCCAGCACACCTTCCAATGGCCGCCTGCCATCAAGCAACAGCGCCGCGCGATGCTCAAGTTCCGAAAAACTGAAATACTCCAGTGACAGCGGATCGCGCGCGACCCACGGTCGGGCCGCACTTCGGCCCTCATGCCGGACCCACTCCAGATCCGCACGAAGCCTAAACGAAGACGACCGTTCAGCGGACGCCGCTCTTTTTTCCGGCTCGCTCACTGCAGAATCCGTGTCCCGATCCTCGTCCCGGGCCGCAACAGGCCCGCGCTGTTGTCGATCTCGATAAAGACCCGCACCTGGCCGTTGACGGGGCTGGCTTCCGGGCTGACAAAAGTCACCACCGCCTCCATCGCCCGCGGTCCATCCGGTGTTTCGAGGGTCGCTACGGCCGCCCGGCCCAGCAGTCCGGCAGCCGCGGCGTCACCGGCGACAAAGCCTTCGATCCGCAAGCGGTCAACCCGCACCAGCTGGAACAGCGCCGTCCCCGGTTCGGCCCATTCGCCTGGCCGTTTTTCGACCGCGGTCACGATCCCGTCCGACGGAGCCGTGATCTGGTGCCGGGCCAGCAGTTCTTCCGCCTGGGAAAGCTCGATCTGGGCAAGGGCCAGTTCTTCTTCCAGCAATTTGCGGGCCTTCTCCGCCCGTTCGATCTCGATCACCGCGCTGTCTGCGACCAGTTGCAGGCGTTCCACTTCTTTCACGGGATAAGTGTCGGCACGGCGCTGATTGGCTGAGACGGCCCGTTCCAGTTCGTTGGCCGCAACTGCCGAACGTTTCTGGGCCAGCCGCAAGTCGGCATTGTCGAGGCTCTTCTGCCCGGCCAGCCGGCAAGTAACCTGGGCCCGACTGACTTGCAACTGTACGGCCGCGTCGAGCACCCCGCCGAGCGCGTCGCCAGCGCGGACGCTCATGCCTTCATTCAAGTCCAGCTTGCCAATCACGCCTGCGATCTGGGCCGCAACCGTCGTCGAATGGATGATTTTGAGCGTGGCGTTTTCGACGGGAATGGAAGCGGAATCGCCGTCAATCGCCGCAACCGGAGTTTCGACGGGCGGGGAAGTATCCTCCTGGGCGACCGTCCACGCCGCGAAGCAGCTGAACATCAAGCCGGTCAAAACGGCTGCGAAAGGCTTCATCATTCAGTCACTCCCGATTGAAAGTCTGATCGGACAAGATCCCTTGCTTGCGCTGCGGGCTGGTATTTGTCAAACGTCGGACCAAAACTCAAAACCAAAACCGCCGCTGGGCCGACTCGATCAGCCGTCGCGACCAGACAAACCCAAAAGGCTGCTTGCCACACGGGAACCAGGCATGGACCGTCGCGCCCATGTGGCCGTCAGCAGCTTTCTCCCGGTCGACATCGCAAAACACATCGACCACCGCGCCGCTGCCATCCGGATTGCGGGTCGATGCCGAAATCCAGCTGGCGGGAGCCGTTTGCCACTCGTCGGGCCGCGCGGCCAGCACCCAGTCAACCGCGCGCGGCACCGCCCCAGCGCTTCGTTCCGAAGCATCTTCACCAAACCAGCGGCGCACATGGCCTGAATCGCCATCCAGCACCAGCAGCTCCAGTCGCCACGGGCCATCGAACTCGACGACCCGAAACAGCAGATCGCCGCGCCGCACTGGCCGGCCGTCGAGAAAACGCCGCAACTGGGGGGCGACGACGGTCCCGGCCGCGGGCGACTCCAGCAACAGCCGCCCCCTCTGCTCCTCCAGCAGCTTCTGTTTTTCGCGCAGTCCTTCCACCTCGATATCGAGCAACCTGATTTCGGAAGCAAGCCGGTTCTGCTCACGGGCCGCCTCCTCGGTGTCGGGAAAGGTCTGCACCAGCTCGACGTTCAGGCTCGCGCGTTTCTCGGCCAGTGTGGTCAGTTCACCGCGGATTTCCTGCAGCTGCATTTCCAGTTCGGGCGAGCGGATCCGGACCAGCGGCTGGCCGGCGGCAACTGCCTGGCCGTCCTCGACCAGCAACTCTTCGACGAAGCCATCGATGCTGACGTGAATTCCGCGCTGTCCAACCGGCTGCAGCGTGCCGCGGGCCTCGATCCGCAGCGGCACCGGGCGGCTGAGCCACCAGCCGGCCGACGCCAGCGCGGCGAGAATGATCGCCCAGCGAATGACCCGCCACACCACCGTCCCGCCCGCCCGGGCCAGACCGCGACGGAACAGCCGCGGCACACCCAGCCAGCGAACCTGTTGCGTCCACGCCTGGTCAAGCTGCGGGAGGACCTGGTTGAGCAACGGCATCGCGCGGAGAAAAGCTTCTTCGTCGCGCCATTCCAGCAACAGGCACCCGTTCGGCTTGCGCCGCGTGCTCGCCGCCGTATCGCCGCCGCCGAGCCGGACGCCGACTTGTTGCGGAAACAGTCCCGCGACACCACCCGCGTCAACAGGGGCGGGATTCTTCGCATCGCGCGACGTCCGGATCACGGGCTGGGGCGAACGCAGAATCGCCGAACCTCCCTCGCGAATCAGCTTGACCAGCACCGCCCGCTGGTCGATCCGGGCGACACCGCTGATCACCGCAACGCGCGACGGGCGTTTTCCCAGGAGTCCGCCCGGCCGCATCAGCGACACGCGGTCGGCATCGAGCATCCCGGCCAGGCTGTTGACCAGTTCGTAGCCCGCCTGGTCAACGCTTTCGCTCTGCATCATCGCAGCAGTCGCCTGCTGCAGGCGCGGCCACTTCGAGTCGAGAAAGGCTTCCTGCTCATTGAGTTGTCGGGTCGCGACGATTTCAGCGAAGGCCCGCAGAATCCCTTCCAGTTCGTTCGCAGCCGCCGCCGAAACGGCCGGGTTGAAGCCGACCCACAAGGCACCCTTGTCCCAGCTTCCGCGGCGGACGGGACAGGCCAGCCACTTGCCATCGCGGCCCTGCCGGACTTCCGCCGAGGCCCGGTCCTTCGCGACGGCTTGTTGAAACTCGTCCTGTTGGGCGGTCGCGATCTCGCCCTGCGCCGCCAGCACAATCCAGCAGTCGTCGCGCGATGGCAACAGGAGGGCAGCGGACTTCGCCTGTAACAGCAGGGCGAGCCGCCCGAGCAGCCGGCCAAAGAACTCGCGCGCGGGCTGATCGGCACCGGTGAGCGTTTCAAGCTCGTCGAGCATCCGGTCGAGATCGGCGACGGGTACAGTCCGGTTCATGCGATGGATCGGTGTGATCAAGCGGCCTTTGGGGGCAATTGTAGTGGATTCGCGCCAAATTCCGCCGCTCAGCTGGAAGCCTTGTTTCTGGCCGGGCCTGATCCGGCTTGTGCGAATGACATTCGGGTTTGCGCAAGACAGGCGAAATGGGATTTCGCGCGATGGGCGGTACCTGGTCAACTGGCGGGCAGGGTCCCGCTGTTCAACCGTCGCCGGACTGGTGCTGTTGAGTTGCCTTTCGCGACCCGCGATCCGGGTTCTGCCGCCGGACTTCGCGCCAGCTGGCAGCAGAATCGGTGAAAATGGTTCAATCCGCACAAGCCGCATAACCGATGCTCGTATTACGGTTTGCAACGGCTCGCCCGGTCGGGTTATGTTGCGTTTGGCCGGAATGTCCGCACCGGCTGGTGCTGTTCGCAACCCGCGAGCCGCTGGCTGGAGGAGAGCTGGATGCGTTTTTCAAGTTCCGCCGCTGTTGCAGCGTTTGTCGCCGTCCTGTTCGGGGCGAGTGGCTGCTGTTTTCATTCGCGCGAAATGGACCTTTGTCGCAACGGCCTGTGCCAGTTGCCGCCGACCGATCCCGGCTGCGGCCCGCAACAGCTCCGCCCGGCCGACGCCTGTCTCGATCCGGAATGCGACAACCGCGCGATCGAGTTCGCCTCGCCGCTCGACATCGACGAGTCGATGCTTTCGTCGGGCAATTTGCTGCCGATGTCGCTCGAGGAGTGCATCAACCAGGCGCTTGCCACGTCGAGCGTGATGCGCGATCTTGGCGGGACAATCATCCGGGCACCCGGCACCGTCCCCACGCGGCTCGACCCGGCCCTTGCCTACACCGATCCGCGTTCCGGTGAAGAGGCCGCGCTGAGTGCCTTCGATGCGAACTTTTTCATCCAGTCGGGTTTTGAGGACAACGCCCGCCGGCTGAACAACCAGTTCTTCGGGAACCAGGGCTTTTTCCGGCAGGACCTCTGGACCAACCAGCTCGGCTTCAACAAGCGTTCGGCGACGGGCGGAATCTACAGCTTCCGCAATGTCACGACGATGGATGACAACAACCAGCTCTCCAACCAGTTCGGCCCGCGCAGCTGGGAAACCTTTTTCGAGAGCGAAGTTCGCCAGCCTCTGTTGCAGGGTGCCGGCACGCAGTTCAACCGGATCGCCGGACCAGGGGCAGCCCCCGGCCAGCTCAATGGTGTCCTGCTCGCCCGTGTCCGGACCGACGTCAGCCTGATCGACTTCGAGCGCTCCGTCCGCGACCTCGTGGCGGAAGTCGAGAACAGCTACTGGGACCTTTACTACGCCTATCGCGACCTTGAGGCCAAGATTCAGGCCCGCGACATCGCCGAAGAGACTTGGACTTTTTGGGATGCGAAAAAGGACGATCTCGGCAAAGACCGGGTTGACCAGGCCCGCGAACAGGTCGACCGCTTTCAGGCCGACGTCCTCGACGCGCTGCATGGCCGGCCGATCGACGGCACCCGGACCAACAACGGTTCCTCCGGTGGAACTTTCCGTGGTTCAGGTGGCATCCGTGTCGCCGAACGCAAGCTCCGCCTGCTGATTGGCCTGCCGATCAACGATGGCCGGCTGATCCAGCCGCTCGACTCGCCCGCCGCCGCGCCGGTCATGTTCGACTGGCAGAACTCGATCTCGGTCGCGATGCAACGCCGCGAAGAACTGCGCCGGCAGCGCTGGATCATCAAGCAGCGCGAACTGGAACTGGTCGCCAACGAAAACTTCCTCAAGCCGCAACTCGACCTCATCTCGCGGGTTCGCTCGCGGGGCTTTGGCCAAAACCTCTTTGACAACAACGACGGAGCCGCCAACAGTCTCTACACTGGTGACCTCCATGAATGGCAGCTCGGCGTCGAGTACAACCTGCCGGTTGGCTTTCGCCGGGGCCACGCCGCGGTCCGCAACTCGGAACTGGCACTTGCCCGCGAAGCCGAACTGCTACGCGAGCAGGAACGGATCGTCCACTACGGGCTGAGCAACGCCGTCAGCGAGTGCCGCCGGGCCTTCGACAACATGGTGCTCCAGGAGCGGCGGCTCGAGTCGATCGTTGCCCAGCTCAACGCCCTGGCCAACCGGAGGGATCAGTCTCCGGAGCTCGACGTCGAACTCGAAACCCATCGCCGGCTGCTTGACGCCCGCCTCCGCTACCACCAGGCACAGATCGAGTACCAGCTGGCCCTCCGCAACGTGCACTTCGAGAAGGGCACGCTGCTCGAGTTCAACAGCATCCAGCTCGCCGAGTCGGTCGCTCCCGTAATGGGGATCGAACAGGCCGGCAACCGTGTCTCGCTCCAGGACCCCGGCAAACAGCCCGCCCGCCGCGACCCGGTCATCGCCACCGAATCCGGCGCAACTCCAGCAAGCGAGTCGCCAATCGGCGTCGATTACGACTTCAAAATCGACCCCGTGACGGGGTTGGAAGTGGCGCCAGGAAAGCCACACCCCCTGGCTGACCTTCTCGGGCAAGAATAGTGGGTCAGACCCCGTTGGTCCTGGGATAGCTCTACGCCAGGATCTCCGTCACCACGCGCTGCGGTTCGACGCCGGTCAGGCGCTGGTCGAGGCCCTGGAAGGGGAAACTGAACCGTTCGTGTTCGATTCCGAGGCAGTGCAGCAGCGTGGCGTTGATGTCGTTCACATGGACCGGATTGGCTGTGATGTTGTAGCTGAAGTCGTCCGTTTCGCCGTGCACGATCCCGGGCCGGATGCCACCGCCGGCCAGCCACATGCAGAAATTGCGCGGGTGGTGGTCGCGGCCGTAATTGTCGCGCGTCAGCGTGCCCTGCGTGTAGACAGTGCGGCCGAATTCGCCGCCCCAGACAACGAGCGTCTCGTCCAGCAGTCCGCGCCGTTTCAGATCCTGGACCAGAGCCGCGCAGGGCTGGTCGGTCTGGCGGCACTGGTTGCCAATCTGCTTGGGCAGGTCGCCGTGCTGGTCCCAGCCGCGATGCAGCAGCTGGACGACACGTACGCCGCGTTCAACCAGCCGCCGGGCCAGCAAGGCGCTGTGGGCAAACGTGCCCGGCGTCGTCACATCCGGCCCGTACAGCTCCAGCGTTTCCGCCGTCTCATCGCTGATGTCGGTCAGCTCGGGAACGCTCGACTGCATCCGGAAGGCCAGTTCGTACTGCGCGATCCGGGTCGCGGTTTCCGGATCGCCGAAGCGGTCGAGTGTCCGGCGATTGAGCTGCTGAAGTGAATCGAGCATCAGCCGGCGGTCAGCGACCGAAACTCCGTCCGGATTTGGCAGGTAGAGCACCGGGTCGCCGCTGCCGCGGAGCGCCACGCCGTTGAATCGCGTCGACAGGAAACCACTGCCCCACATCCGGCTGAAGAGCGCCTGGCCATTGCTGTCTTCGGGCCACTTGGGCGTGAACACAACAAACGCCGGCAGGTCGTTGTTTTCGCTTCCCAGACCATATGCCAGCCACGACCCGAGGCTGGCCTTGCCGGGGATTTCAGACCCCGTCATCACAAACGTACAGGCCGGGTCGTGGTTGATCGCGTTGGTGTGAACCGACCGGACCAACGCGATGTCGTCGACGATCTCCGATGTAAACGGGAGCAGGTCCATGTTGACCCAGGTCCCGTTCTGGCCTTTTTGTTCAAAGCGGAATTTCGATGGCGCGACCGGAAAGCGCGACTGGCCGCTGGTCATCGTCGAAAGCCGCTGGCCGCCCTGGACGCTGGGTGGCAGTTCCTTGTCGAAGAAGTCGCCCAGCCCGGGCTTGTGGTCCCAGGTGTCGAGCTGCGAAGGCCCGCCGTTCATGTGCAGGTAGATCAGCGATTTGGCCCGCGGCGTGAAATGGGGCATGCCTGGCAGGGGCGGGTGGACCCGGTCATCGGCGACTGCCCGGCCGCGCACCTGTCCATGCGCGGAGCCTTGGCGTGCCGCGATCATCGCCGCCGCCAGCCCACCGAGCCGGACTCCCGCGGTGCCAAAAAAATTCCGCCGGTTCAGCCGCAGCTGCAGCGAGTTCAGTTCATGCATGAGACGTGTTTCCTGTTTTCTGCTCGTTCCACGGCTCCCGCCGTGGAACGCACTGACCAAAGGCTCCGCCTTTCAATTGCGACCCGGCATGACCGTTTCTCGGAAGTTGCTGTTTCGCTTGCAATCCCCACAGTCAGTGCGCCGTCAAATTGGCGTTTTAGGGTTGTCAGGCGAACCGAAACGCGTCAGCGTGCGGGCCCTGCGAAGAGCCTGCGGCTAGCGCCTTGCGGTTCATTCTGAAATCTTTCTGAGACGAAGAACTAGTTGCGGTTGACCGTCTCGTCGAGATTGAAGATCGTGCTGGCCACCAACGTCCACGTGGCCAGCTCGACGGCGTCCGTTCCTTCGGCCGGCTTCGATTCGCCCGGCGCGATCAGCCGGCCGGCGTCCTCCACTGCGGCTGAATAACGCACGCGGTGATGTTCGGCCTGGCTGGACAGGACTTTCAACTCGCTTTCGTCCGGCGCGCGGGCGAGCACGGATTCATACAGGAACCTGATCCGGCTTTCTGCCGACGGGCCGCCTTCGAGGATCGCGCGCTGGGCCAGATTGCGGGCGGCTTCGACATGCTGGACGTCGTTGAGCAGCTGCAGGGCCTGGAGCGGCGTGTTGCTTCGTTCTCGCCGCGTGCAGGTCTGCTCGCGGTTGGGCGCGTCGAAGTTGACCATGAACGGCGGCGGGGCTGTTCGCTTGAAAAACGTATACAGACTCCGCCGGTAAAGCGCCGGGCCGCTGTCGGGTTTGTAGTTCCGGGTATTCGAGTCGATGTAGCCTACCGGCTCCCAGATATTGGCCGGCTGGTAGGGCCGCACGCCCTTGCCGCCTGCCGCTGGATCGAGCAGTCCGCTGACGAAGAGCACGTTGTCGCGGATTTGTTCGGCTTCCAGTCTCAGCCGGGGGCCCCGCGCGAGCAGGCGATTCTCCCGATCGCGTTCGAGCAACTCCGGGGTCACGGCTGAGCTGCGCCGAAAGGCTTCCGAAGTCACGATCAGCCGCGCCAGTGCCTTGACGTCCCACCCCGATTCCTGAAAGCGCCCGGCCAGCCAGTCGAGCAGCTCCGGATGCGAAGGCAGCTCGCCCTGGGTCCCGAAATCTCCGCTGCTCTTCACAAGGCCCGTGCCGAACAGCTGCTGCCAGTAACGGTTCACAATCACCCGCGCGGTCAGCGGGTTTTCGTCGCTCACCAGCCAGCGTGCGAGGTCGAGCCGGCTGGGGAGCGTCTCAGGTTGGTGGGTGAGGCCGGGCAGAATGGCCGGGACAGCGGGCTCGACCTTTTCACCAGGCTGGTCGTACTGGCCGCGGAGCATCACAAAGCTGTCGCGCGGCGTTTCGAGATCGTGGTAGACAAAAGTGCTGGGGATCGCGTCGAAAAACTGCTGACGTTCCTGGACCAGCTTCTGGATTTCTGCCTGGGCAACAGCAAACTGCGGCCGCGTCGTGGTGCAGATGTTGGCAAGGTAATGGAGTCGCAGGCGATCGCGCAGCGCCGGATCGACTTCGGCGTCGGGGCCAGCTTGGGCGACCGCCACCAGTTCCGGATCCAGCCCGTCGGGAGTCTTGCCTGCGACCTGTTTCCACCAGGCCTTCCACGATCGTGCCGAGTCATTGGCCGGATCAACGACGCCAACAGTGCCGAGTTTGTCCCAGTAAACCGTGCCGCCGAACTGGGTCGTGGCAAAGCCGGTGACTTCGTCGCCCGGGGCAAGGCCGATGGTTTCGGCCGGGACTTCGAGCCGGACCCACTCGCCGGCAGTTGGCAGTTCACCCATCGAGACGCGCTCGGTGGTGTGGGGTGTCCCCCACGCAATCACGTCGTAGTCGCCCCAGACAGCCCGATGCAGCCAGCCGCCCTTGAAGAACTGCAGCATGACCGACTGGGGCGGGTTTTCGGGGTCGATGAAGACATGGGCAAACAGCCGCCCGGCTGCGGGAATCACCAGCGGCACCGGTGCCTGCTCCCAGACATCCTGGGACAGCCCGGAGTCGGTTCGCTTCAATGCGCGCTGTCCGCTGTAGACCTTTTCACCCGCTTCGGCGGAAACAAAAACCGTGCCCTGGCCGGGGCCGCTGTGAATCAGCCCGCCGGAAGGGAATTCGTCTTCCAGCCAGACCGCTTCAACTTCTGCAGGTTCCGGTGCCGGCTGCAATTCGGCGGGGTCTTCGTAGGCAACCGCGGCGACCTGAAGATCGAGGGCTGCCTTGAGCGCCTGAATCCGCTCGTCCATTCCAGCCAGCGTTGCCCGGTCCGCATCGCTTTCCAGCTTGAGCACGGGATTGGTCAGCAAGGCGTTACCGTCCATGGGCGGATCGGCCGCCGAGTTGAAGAACGCATACAGTGAATAAAACTCGCGCTGCGAGATCGGGTCGAACTTGTGGTCATGGCAAACCGCGCAGCCGGCGGTCAGCCCGAGCCAGACCTGGGCCGTCGTGCTGGCCCGGTCGACGGCATAACGAAAGCGGTACTCGTCGTCGATCGCGCCGCCTTCACTGGTAGTGACGTTGCAGCGGTTGAAACCAGTGGCGATCAGCTGTTCGGTCGTCGGTTCCGGCAGCCGGTCCCCGGCCAGTTGCTCGATTGTGAATTCGTCGAAGGGCTGGTTGCGGTTGAAGCTGCGAACCACCCAGTCGCGCCAGGCCCACATCTGGCGTTCGTTGTCGAGATGCAATCCATGGGTGTCGCCGTAACGCGCCAGGTCCAGCCAGTGGCGGGCCATCTCTTCGCCATAGTGGACGGAACCCAGGTAGCGGTCCACCATTCGCGCGCAGGCACCCGGTGCCGTGTCGTCGAGCCAGACCCGGACTTCCTCCCGCGAGGGCGGCAGTCCGGTCAAGGCGAATGAAACGCGGCGGATGAGAATGGACCGGTCGGCTTCGAGTGCCGGCTGGAGACCCTCCGTCCGCAGCCGCTCGAGCAGAAAGGCATCGATGGGGTTGGGGCCAGCTGACTGCGGCGGTGTCACCGGCTGAACCGGTTCAAACGCCCAATGCTGTTCCCAGGCCGCCCCCTGCTCGATCCACTTTCGCAGCAGGTCAATCTCGGCCGGGTCAAGGACCTTGTGCGAGTGGGCAGGCGGCATCCGGAGGTCTTCGTCGTCCGACGTGATCCGCAGCCACAGTTCGCTCGCACCCGGATCACCGGGGCGGACCGCCTGTCGGTCGCCAAGGTCTTCCGTCGCGCCCTCCAGCGTGTCCAGCCTGAGGCCCGCCTCGCGTTTCGCCTCGTCCCGTCCATGGCAGGCCAGGCACTTGTCGGCAAGGATCGGCCGGATGTGCTGGTTGAAGGAAACGGTTTCCTGGGCGCTGGATCCGCTGGCCCCGAGGACCGCGGACACCACTGCCAACCCGACCCGCACGCAGGCCTTCCGCACGCAGGCCTGAAGTGCCGCGAATCTGCAGTTCGAATCCGACGGGCAGCCATTCATATTGCGCGGTCTCTGGTAACAGGCGGGCATCGCCTCATTGTAGATCGACCGACGCAGCCAGTCTGCCGGAGGTTGTCATGGCCCCCGGTTTGCGGGCCGGGCTTGAGTTACCGCGCGGAAAAATTCCTGCGATTCGCGCTGGCAGCTCAAACCGCGGGCAACTGCCAGGGGTCGCGGCGCGTCCGGTCAAGCAGATGATTGTCGGCCGGATCCACAAACGACCATCGCGCGGGGTCCCACTTGAATGATCTTCGGTGCCAGTACGCAAGATTGCCGAGGTGGGCAATCGTCACAGTCCGGGCACCGGCTTCCACATCAGCCACCGGCAGTTTCCGGCTGAGGATGCAGTCCAGCCAGTCCCGGTGGTGGCCAGGTGATGGCGGCAGATGGACGTCGCCCTCGCCCAGCGGCGTCTGCACAATTTCGACCGGGTCGCTGCTGAGGTGACCGCGGTCAATGTGAAGCGTCCCCAGTTCGCCCTCAAAGACACAGCCGCTGGGACCTCCATGAATGATCTCGATGCCGTCCTCATACAGAAACCGGACGCCGGTCTCTGCCGCCGGATCGTCGGGCGGAATCACTTCGACCGGACCCGACCGGTCGCGATCCAGGGCCCATTGAACGATGTCGTAGAAATGCGCACCCATGTCGGTGTGGGCTCCGCCCGAATAGTCCCGGTACTTGCGCCAGTTCGGGAAGTGGTCATGCATCCCGCGCGGGCTCAGCTCGGAGTGGTAGGGCCGCAACGGAGCTTGCCCGAGCCAAAAGTCCCACTCAAGGCCGGGTTCCAGATCTTCTTCGGGCAGGTCGCAGTTGCCGCTCGGGCCTCCGACGCCGACGGTTACCTTGCGGATCCGCCCCAGCCGGCCGCTGCGAATCAACTCGACGGCTTCACGAAACGGCCCGAAAACGCCGGAACGCTGCTGGCTGCCAGTCTGCACAATCCGGCCATGCTGGCGGGCCGCCGCCACGCAGAGCTGGGCTTCGCGGATAGTCAGCGTCAGGGGTTTTTCGCAATAGACGTCCTTGCCTGCCTTGCACGCCTCGATGACCGGGATGGCATGCCAGTGATCCGGCGTCGCGATGCAAACCGCATCGATGTCGTCGCGCGACAGGACCTCGCGAAAGTCATGGCAGGCATCGCAGCCCCGAAAGTCGGTCTTCGCATCCGAGTAGTGCTGGTTGACCCGCTGCTGAAAAATGGAGCGCCGGGTCTGGTCGACTTCGCAGACCGCGACCAGCTGCACATCGGGCTGCCGGAGCAATTCGGGCAGGTGATAGTCACGGGCCATCTTGCCACAGCCGATCAGGCCGATGTTCAGCCGGTCGCTGGGGGCCGGCCGCCGCGTCGTGGACTGACCCAGGCTGACCGGGATCAGGGTCGCGCCGGCCAGCGCTGACGCAGCCGTCCGGACAAACGTACGGCGATCAAGTCCTGATTGCATGATGCGTTTCCAGTTGTCGGGACGGGTATGCACGAAGCATGGCTGGACTCGTGCCATGGTAAGGGCACGTTCGCGGCTCCCGCCAGTATGGAGCGGGCATCAGACAGGCGGGCGCCCGGCAGTTTTTCTGAAACCGGGAACGACCTTTCCTGCTCCGGTCAGCCCCGGCTGCTGCGCGGGAGCGGTTGGCGAGGCGCCCGCTACAATGCCGGCGACCGGATGCCGTGAACCGGATCGCAGACACTCAGAATGGGCTTTTTCATGAACATTCGGGAAAGCCATTCCGTCACCATAGCCCTGGTCCCGGTTTTCGTCTGGCTGCTGGTCTTGCCCGGCTTCCAGCCGAACGCAGTGCGGGGACTGATGGAAACCGGCAGCCAACAGACTTCGGAGCAGGAGATATTGTCCGGCACGCCGGACAATCAACAGGCAGGCGAGCTGCCGGGCCGGTTTGGGCTGGGCTGGAACGGGGCCGCCGCCGGGTTCTTTCACGCGGCCGAAGAGCGTCTGGGCGAGGCGCCGCTGACGGTCGAACTCTGGTTCAAGTGCTTGCCCGAGAACCATCCCGAAAAGGGGTCAGACCCCAAATCGCTCCGAAGACTGCGCGATTTGGCGTCAGACCCCGATGGTTCCGGCGTCCCGGAGCACGTCTTCGTTTCCAATGGATTGCAGACCTCCGGCGATCATTGGGCGATCGGGGCACGCCGCGAATCCGGCAACCTGTTTTGCCATTTCACGGCCTGTCGCCCGGCCACTTTCGAGACGGAGATATCGGTCGCTGACGGCAAGTGGCATTACGTCGCCGCTACATGGGATGGCAAGCGGGTCAAACTGTTTCTCGATGACCGGAACGTCGTGGATGAGCCGGTCGAGCTGTCGGGCGCGCCGGTCCAGGCCGCGGCGCTAAGCCTTGGGACGCGGCTGGATGAAAAACGGCTGACAGCGCTGGTCCTCGATGAAGTGCGGCTCACCGATCGCTGCCGGGACATTGTTGCGACACCTGAACTGCCGCTGACCAGGGACGCGGGCACGCTTCACCTGTGGGACTTTGAGGAGTCCCGTGCCGACTACCTGGCCCAATGGACGCCGGGTGGCGAGACCAACCAGCGGCATCTGCCGTATCCGCACCAGATTGCCGAGTACGAACTGGAAGGCGAAGAAGACTGGGAGGATGGCCGCTGGCAAGAGACCATCAAGGGGCCGGTCGTGTCGCATACTTTCCTTGTCGACGGGCACGAGATGGGTGCCAAGCTTTCGGCGGTCTTTCTCGATCAGCGAACGACGCTGGTCTTCGATGAAAGAGCTTGTTCGTTCACGGCGGCCCTCACCGATTCACAAATGGAAATCAACCCGGCCCGGGCCGGACTGCTGTGCAAGCCCAGCCTTGATGGCCAAGTCGTCTGCCATGTTTCGCCGCGCAAGACCTGGCTGCGAAAGGGAAACGACCAGCGCTGGGTGCCCTGCGAAACCGGCCAGCTTGACTACCGGCGAATGTACCTGCATGACGGGGAAGTCCTCTTTGAGTATCGGGTCGGACCGTCGCTTGTCCGGGAACATGCGACCAGCCAGTTGGTCGGGGAACGCCAGACGATTCTTCGTCGCTGGAATCTCGATGCGGTCAAGGAGTCGTTGCTGTTGACGCTCGCCGAGGGAATCGACGGCGTTGAAGTCGCGCCAGACGGCTCCATCCGGGGCTCGCGGAATGGAACCGGGTTGGTCTGGTCACTCGGCCGCGACACTTCCGGCTCGGTCGGGCTGGTCCAGCGCGGCCGGGACATCGTGCTAGAGTTTCAGCCGGATTTGGAACCCGTTTCGGTCGCCCTGGCGATCACGGTCGGAATCGGCGCAGAAGTTGGCCCCGATTCGGTGGAGGAAGCATGGCAAAGTTTGCCCGAGCTGGTCGCGTTGATGGAACCGGGCGGCCTGCGCTGGGGCCAGCCCCTGGAGACCGTCGGGGAACTTGCCGTTGATGATGGCAAGGCACCCTATCTGAAAGACGAGCTGACGGTCCCGCTTGAGAATCCGTTCCAGGCCCTGATGTTCATTTCGGGCGTCGACTTTTTTGCAAACGGCGACGCCGCTGTCTGCACGGCTCACGGCGACGTCTGGAAAGTGTCGGGGATCGACGTCGGGCTGCAACAGTTGCGCTGGCAGCGGTTTGCGACCGGGCTTTATCAACCGCTGGGGCTGAAGATCGTGGACGGCCACGTCGTGGTGATTTGCCGCAACCAGCTGACGCGACTGGAGGATCTGAACTGCAATGGCGAGGCCGACATTTATCACTCCCTGTGCCACGAACTGAGCACGCAGGGTGGCGATCACGCCTACGCCATGCGGCTGGAATCGGACCGCATGGGCAACTTGTATTTTCTCAAGTCCAGCGAAGGCCCGCCGCACGGCTGTTCGCTGTTGCGCTGGAACCGTGAGAGCGGACATCTGGAAGTCATCGCGAGCGGCTTCCGCCATCCGTATGGCCTCGGGATCGGGCCGAATGACGAGCTGACGGTCGCTGACAACGAGGGCCAGTTCATCCCATCGTCCAAAATCGACTTGATCGAACCGGGCGGGTTTTACGGCTACTTTGAGAACGAGGCCCAGGCTACGGACGATGCCCGGCCCCTGCGCCCGCTCTGTTTCATCCCCAAGTTCATCGACAACTCCTGCGGCGGACAGATCTGGGTACCGGATCAGCGCTGGGGCAGTTACCAGGCCGGCGAGATGCTGCATCTGTCGTGGGGCCGCTGCACGCTGCACGCGGTGTTGCGGCAACAGGTGGGAACGACCTGGCAAGCCGCGACAGTTCGCTTTCCTGGGCTTGTCTTCCGCTCCGGCAGCGGCACCGCGCGGTTTCATCCGCGCGACGGACAGCTTTATGTCGTGGGACTCGATGGCTGGCAAACCGGAGCCGTCCAGGACGGTTGTTTCTCGCGCGTCCGCCACACTGGCCGGACGCCCGTGATGCCTGAGGCGTTTAACGCCTTTCCGAACGGCATCTGTGTGCGATACACCGTGCCGCTCGATCCGGAGCTGAACCTGGACCGCTCCCGGTTCACGGTCGAGCACTGGAACTACCTTTGGTCGAAGGAGTACGGTTCGTTTCACTATCGTCCTTCCAGTCCCAGGGAAATTGGCCACGACCAGCTGTCGGTGGAGCGGGTTTCGCTGCTCGATGACCGGACCCTGTTTCTGCATATGAAAGACCTGCAGCCGGTCGACCAGATCCAGCTGACCGCGAACATCGTCACCGCTGGCGGCGAACGAGTCACCCACGAGTTGCTGGGCACGATCAACGCACTGCCGGAACCGCTGGAGGTAGTGGCCGACGAGGCCAGGCCAGCCGACCTGTTCGCGATGGAAAATCTGGTCGCCTGGTGCGTCGTGCCTTTTGATGCCGCCAAACGTGGGCCGGTCGCGCGGGCGGAGATGCTGTCCGGGTTGGGCTTCAAACGGCTGGCCTATGACTGGCGCGATGAGCACCTTCCCACCTGGGACGCCGAAGTGGCCGCCCTCCGGGAACACAAGATCGACCTGACTGCATTCTGGGCACCCGTCCAGACAGCCGATCCTCTCAACGAGCTCCACTGGCGGCAAATCCTGCCGCTGATCGACCGGCATCAGCTGAAGATGCAGTTGTGGGTCATGCTGGACGAAGGCTTGTGGACGGATGTCGCGACCAGCCAACGCGCGGATCGGGCGGCGGAGATTCTGGCACCGCTGGCCCAGGCTTTGGCGGAACGGGGCTGCCAGCTGGGAATCTACAATCACGGCGGATGGTGCGGCGAGCCGGAGAACATGGTCGGGATCGTGAAAGCCCTGAAAGTTCTCGGGTACTCCAACACCGGGATTGTCTACAACCTGCATCACGGCCACGACCAGCTGGCGGACTTTCCCGTGCATCTCGATCGCCTGCGCGACCACCTCCTTTGTCTGAACCTGAATGGCATGCGGGCCGGGGGCCCTCAAATCCTTCCGCTGGGATCTGGCGACGACGACCGCGCGATCCTGCAAACCATCGAACAGTCTGGCTACCAGGGCCTGATCGGAATCCTCGACCATCGCGAAGAGCTGGATGCGGCCGAAAGCCTCCGCCAAAACCTCGACGGATTGCAGCGGATCAGGCGTTAGCCCCCGCCGTTTTCCCGGTCCAGGAGACTACAGCTGCGAACCGGGTTGCGCTTGCTGGCCAGAAGCGCCGACAGTGAGCGCTCACGG
The DNA here is from genome assembly GCA_031405895.1 of Planctomycetota bacterium. GTDB lineage: Bacteria > Planctomycetota > Planctomycetia > Pirellulales > Pirellulaceae > BJ22. The sequence goes on along the minus strand of JANOFL010000045.1, from coordinate 2,161 downwards.
CCCGGCCCAGCAGGACCAGCCGAAGCCGGCTGCAACCGGCGCGATCGCGTGGCGGGGAACTTGTCGCAGTACCTGCCGTGGCTGACGAACGGTTTCCAGCGCTTCCCGACCAACGCCACAAGCGAAGGTTCCACCAGCCGCATCGAGGCCCTCAAACACGCCGCCTGCGGATTCCGGTGTTTCGACCACTCCCGGACCTGGATCCTCTTCTTCTGCGGTAAACTCAAAAGGGTTCCCGATCCCGTCACGCACCAGGATCAGGGACGAACCGGTTCCCGGAGAATCGGCGAGAGATCGGGATTTTGCGATTCGACTGGTCCATACCGGCCCCCCAGCCAAAGTTCAATGAAACCCGGATTGCTTGCAGCGGCATGGTTGACAATGTGGCTGGTTCTGTCTGCCAGCGCGGCGAATGGACAGACGCTCACTGAAAAACTGATTGCCGACGATCCGGCCCGGCTGGCCGACGAAGCGCGGTCTCACGGCAACATCATTCGCGGCGCGATCCTGTTCCACCAGGGGAACATCAACTGCGCGAAATGCCACCGCCCCTCGGCAGAGAGAGACCGGATTGGCCCGGATCTCAGCCGAATGGAGCCTGAAACAACCGATGCGCAACTGATCGAATCGATCCTGCAGCCTTCGAAAACGATCAAGAAGGGCTTTGAAACAACCATTTTGTTGGGCGCCGACGGACAGATCCATCAGGGCATCATTCTCAATGAAGATGCCGAAAAAGTCGTGTTCCGGAACAGCCAGAACGTGGACCAGACGCTGACCTTGCGAAGGGAAGACATCGAAGAGATGAAGCCCGGCACGATGTCCAGCATGCCGGAAAATCTCGCCAACGAACTGGCCGATCGCCAGCAATTTCTTGATCTGCTGCGCTACGTGATTGATATCCGGGAACGGGGACCCGAGCCAGGTGCTGCGACTTCTGGCGTCGCGGTCCGCCGGGAGCTTGCGCCAGACCTGGAGGGGCTGGCCCTGATCCAGGAAATGAACTGTGTGGCTTGCCACCGGGCGGAGTCGTTTCCCATGGTGGCAAAGGCCAAACAGGCGCCGCGGCTGAATTGGTCCGCTCAATGGCTGAATCCGGAATGGGTGGAGCGGTTTGTCAGCAATCCCCATGCGGTCAAACCGGGAACCACCATGCCGGCGTCACCCGGTCTGCGGGATGCCGCGGAAAGCGCACAAATTGCCAAAGCCATCACCCATTTCCTGGTCTCCCGGGCCGGCAACCAGTTTCAGACTCAAGCCATCGATGCCGAAGCCGTTACGCGCGGACACGAACTGTTCAATTCCACTGGTTGTGTCGCCTGCCATTCGCCGCGGAATGACAAGGCCGTGGAACAGCCGCTGGCCCGCTCGACGCCTCTGGGTGATCTGACATCCAAATACAGCGTCGACGGGCTGGTTCAGTTTCTGGAAGATCCCCTCGTTGTGCGCCCATCCGGTCACATGCCGAAGATGCAGCTCAGCCACCGCGAAGCAACCGACCTTGCGAATTTTCTGCTGCAATCCCCGGGCAAATCATCGTCATCCTGGCGGCTCGACACGGAACTGGCCAAACAGGGAGAGTTGCTCTTCGTCAGCAACAACTGCCACATTTGCCACTCCGAAGTTTCCGCAGAGGCTCCCCAACCCGGCAGTCAGGTGCCGCTCGACAAACTGAGGCCCGAGCAAGGATGTCTGTCCGGCGATCGGGGCAATTGGCCCGGATTTCAGTTTCAGGACAGCGAACGACAGCTTATCCAGACAGCGCTCGTTTCCGTTTCGCGGGAGCTGGAGAGCGAGGAACAGATCGAAGTCAGCCTCCATGCCTTCAACTGTCTGGCCTGCCACGAACGCAACAGTTTGGGTGGCGTCACCGCCGAGCGCAGTCCCCACTTCCAGACCACGAATTTGAATCTGGGAGAACAGGGCAGAATTCCTCCGACTCTGACCGGGGTGGGGGCCAAGCTGAAAGCCGCGTGGATGCGCAGCGTGCTGGCCAACGGCCGGACGATTCGCCCATACGTGAAAACCAGAATGCCCCAGTACGGCGAAGAAAATGTCGGTCACCTGATTGACCTGTTGCAGGCTGCGGACCAGCTGGCGGAAAGCCGGTTCGCCGGGTTCCAGAATCAGGAGGAGCTGCGCAACAAGGGCCTCGAGCTGG
>JANOFL010000040.1:0-2244 GCA_031405895.1 Planctomycetota bacterium | reverse complement strand
CATGGGCGGCGGCAACGCCGGAGAAATTGCCAGCGCCCTCGCAGTCGAGGTGATTCAGACGCACCTGGCCGAGGCAGCGAAGCCCCTTCGCAATCCCAATAGGCCACTGTAGGCCGCTAAGCGCCACCTCATTCAACTGGGCCAAGGCTTCCCTCGTCGTCCACCACCAGAACGCGGCCGGAACCGGACGGCTTGTTTTCCACGCTTTGATTGTAGTCTTGAAGTGTTCAACGCCGCCTGGCCGCTCGGGCTCTGTCCTCGGAGATGCTGGCCTTGGGAAAACTGGCTCTTCGCGTTTTCGAGTGGGTGAAAACCACATAAGGGACCATACAAGACGTGCATCTTAGATTCCCGGCAGCATGCAGGTGAGGACCTTGAGGCGGAGGTACTCCTCGTCGCGGAGGCCGTACGCACGGCGCTGGATGACGCGGATCTTGTTGTTGAGCCCCTCGACGAAGCCGAGTGCGACTTTGTTCTCGACGGCGCAGTGTGCCGCGATGCCGTCCCAGTGCCGCTCGATCATCTCCGCGAACTTTTCATAGGGCTTTAGGCGTTGCCACTTCAGCGAGTCGCGCCAGTTTTCGAAGAAGCGCCGTGCCCATGCCTCGCTCGTGTACGCCCAGAGCTGGCCGAAAGACTCCTTGAGCAGATAGGCAGTGTTGAGGCGCCTGTTTGCGGCCAGGAGCAGCCGGAGCGACTTTCGTCCTTCCAACGTTAGGTTCTCGCGACCCGAGAGCAGCGTGTACTTCTGTCCCTTGATGAAGCGGCGGTCGTTGCCCGAGAGGCGGGCATACTCACTCTTGCGGACGGTGTCGAGCGCCTTGCCCAGGTGGCGCAGCACGTGGAACTTGTCGAAGAGGATGCTGGCCTGCGGGGCGTGGGTCTGGGTCGAGTTGCGGAACGGCTTCCACATGTCCATCACGGCCATGCGAATCCCCGTGCTCTTCTTGGCCCCCAGCCACTTGAAGAACTCGTCCATGCTGGCCTCGGAGCGATCCTGGCCCCCAAACCAGATCGGTCGTTTTCGGACCAGGTCGCTGACCACGATCCGATAGGTGTGTCGCTTCTTGATCGAGATCTCATCAATGCCAAGCACCATCGGGCCTGGCCTTCCCGCCCGCTTCAGCTGCTCCCGCATGTACTGCTTCTCGAGGTCCTTCACGGTGTGCCAGTCGAGGTGCAACTCTTGGGCGATGTCCTTGATCGTCGAGGCGCGACAACGACGGCCCACATAGAAGGCAAAGCGCTTCGTGTAGGAGCGGTTGTCCGCGAGGACGGACAGCGACTCTTGTCTCACCGTGCCGCACGAAAGGCATTCGATGCGCCGTATCTCGATGTCCAGGAAGATTCGCAGGTCCCCGCAAGAGAGATCCCGCACTCGCTTTCGCTTCCGGTCGTAGAAGCTCCGGTACTGCCGACCACACGGGCATGCGGTTTTTTTGAGCGCCGATGAAGGACCATGACCCTCGCATAGCGGTCACCGAAGACTCCCTGCACGATGGGGTCCGGCCGAAATCCGGCGAAACGGTACGCGTGATGGAGATGAAGCCGACGTCGCTTTGGAGGCATGCGTGAAGTATGCGCGATTCTCGATATCGGTCACACCTCTCGCACCCGTTCCCGCAGCGGCCGGGAGCCCATTCGGATCCTCGAATTCACCCACACGATTCCGCGAAGAGCCTGGTTAACTTAACGGCATTGGGGCTAGCTGGGGGCTAGCTGCTAGAGCCTTCCCCGGCCGGGTGGGCCCCTCGGGCATGATTTCGGCGCAGATGCGGGACGCCTAAGGCCTGAGATATGCTCGAATCTCCACAATAAGGGGGACGAGACAACATGCGCAAGGTCAGCGTCGGAGTTCTGGCGTTCGTCGGAATCGTCGTCCTGCTCATCAGCTTCGTGTCGATGGGCCAGGCCTACTTCAACAACTACACCATCGGCGGCAACGACGGGCCGTCGGTCAAGGAGGTGGGCGCGGGCGACGAGCAGCTCGTGAAGGCGCTGCGCGGGATCCGCGGCACGTCTGCCGCGTACGCGGCGGCGTTTGCGGTCCTGTTCCTGGCGATCGTCTTCGGGCCGTACAAGCGCGGCGAGAGGTGGGCCTGGTGGGCCCTCATGGCCGCCTGCCTGCTGCACGCGGCCATCGTGCTGCTGCGGCTCGTGTTCGTGGGCACGACGCTCGGAGTCGGCCCCGCGATGACGCAGGTCGTCCTGGTGATCGTCGCCCTCCTGCTCGACGTCTCGCGG
>JANOFL010000012.1:0-10202 GCA_031405895.1 Planctomycetota bacterium | reverse complement strand
CGGCAACCGGCCTTCCGCGCGAACTTGATGAACATCGTCTGTTCGGGGTTGTAGATCACGTCGAAGACGAGCGTCCCGGCCGTGAACCAGCCGTCGTCAAACGGCGATTCGTCCATGTTCGGGTGCATCCCGCAGGGCGTCGCGTTGATCAGCACCTCGCAGGGGAAATTCTGGCGGACCGCCCAGTCGGCGGCCTTGCATTTGAGCTGGTTGGCCAGCAGTTCGGCCTTGCGAAAATCGCGGGCCGTGATGAAGACGTTGGCTTCGCGCCGCAGCAGGCCCCAGGCAATCGTCCGGGCTGTTCCGCCGGCACCGAGGATCAGGAACCGCCGCCCGTGCAGGGCATTCCGGCTGTCCTCGACGCCGAGCGCATCGAGCAGCACGCCGATCGCGGCTTCGAGGTCGGTGTTGTAGCCGTAAGCATTCTGGTTCCTGAAGACGACGGTATTGCAGGCCCGCACGCCCACGACGTTGTCATCGAGGACGTTGAGATTGCGGAGGATTCGCTCCTTGTGCGGCAGGGACACGCTCAGCCCGCGGATGTCGACTTCCGGGCAGGCCTGCATGAAGTCGTCCAGCTGCTCGGCCGGCACGCGAAAAGGCAGGTAGATCAGGTCCAGCTCCGCCTTGCGGATGCAGGCGTTGTGAACCCGCGGGCTGAGGCTGTGGGCGACCGGGTCGGCGATCACGCCGAGGATGCCGGTGTCGCGGCCGATCTGCTCGTAGCGGAACTCGTCCCGCATCGATTGCAGACTCAGCTGGCCGGGCGCGACCTCCCGCTCCTCATGAACCGAGGCATAGGTCCACGGCGCGCCGAACTTGCCACAAAGGACCCGCGAGACGATCCCCATCTCGCCCATGCAGAAGGCGATCGTCGGCAGCTTGGCCCGCTTGATCAGCCGCAGGACGCGGAGGTTGTCGAGCGGACTGTTGGCAAAGGTCGCGATCTTGATCACGTCCGGATCGAGCCGCGACATGCCCAGCCAGATGTCGTCGAGGTTCTCCGGCGTCTCGTTGAAGTTATGGTAGGAAACAATCCGTTTGGTCGCCCCGAAGCGGGGAATGCTCCCGGCGATGTCGTGTTCCAGGTCAACGTAGTCGGCCTTGTCGGCGATCGCGGTCCGCAGCAGGGTCAGCCGGTCCTGCTCGCTCCGCATCCACTTGCCGCCTTCGGTCGGCCGGCGGCAAGTCGCAATCACGGGGCAGGGGCGGCCCTCCAGCAGCCGCTGCAAGTTGACCGGCCGGCGAATGAAGTCCAGCCGCAGCTCGGCCAGCCCGACTCCCAGCTCGCCCAGATGCTGGAGTTCGGCCAGCATCATCCGGTGCCGTCCGCGGCCTACGCTGACACAAATCATCGGGCCACCGCCTGCCAGCGGGTCGGGTAAAGTCTTCGGTAACGAGGCTGTCGAACTCATCGTATCCCGGAACGCCCTCTCTTGAGCCGCCGGGTGCTGACGCTCAATCACTCCATGTTAGACCGGCCGATCCGGTGCCCCAAGCCACCGGCGCGCCGGAAAGTGGCCAGAACACCGCAAAAACATCATCCCGGCCTTCGACCGACGACTACTCCGGAGGTGGGCGACACTTTAATCGCCAAAACCGCGCCAGTCATTTTTAGAACGCGGCACCGGAATCGATCCACTCCCCAAAAGATCGGTGATCCCCAGTCAGGCGATGGGCCGAAACAGGTCCGCCACGGCCACTTCAAATCCGGGCAGCAGGTCGGGTGCCGTAAGCGGCCGCCCCATCGAGAACAACTCGACACGGTTTTCGGTCCGGTGAATGGCAACCTGCCGGGCGCGCGGGTCGACCAGCCAGACTTGCTGACAGCCATGCTCCAGCCACTGGTTGGCCTTGGCCAGCACTTCCGAGTACAAGTCGCTGGGCGAGATCACTTCGATGGCGAGATCGGGAGCGCCAGGCCAAAAGCCGGTCCGGAGCATGGCAGTTCGCAAACGATCCTTGCTGACAAACGCAATGTCCGGCACGCGGACAGTATCCGGTCTGGTTGTCAACAGAAAACCCGCCTCGGCGGTGTACGTCGCGCCGAGCCCGTTCGCTTCCACATACGGCCCGAGCCGCGTCAGGATGACTGCAGCGATTCGGCCATGTTCAGCACTTGCCGGAGACATAGTCAAAAGTTCTCCGTTCAAAAGTTCACGCCGCATTCCATCGCGCGGCATTTTGAGCAAGTCGTCAGCAGTGACCAGAAGCGGTTTCACCAACGGGACCGAGTTATCCCCGGAAGTCTGTGAAGTCTCGGTTTGGGACATGGTCAGGCATCCGAAAAGCAGGAACCGGCTGCTCAATTGTCACCCACCCCCGCAGCCACGTCAAATCCGCTTGAACCGCCGGTCGAGCTCGGTGCGCGAGAAGACCAGAGCCGTGGGGCGGCCGTGGGGACAGTGGTGCGAGTCCTGGCAGTAAGCGCGGTGTTCAAGCAGCGCCGCGATCTCGTCGCGGGTCAGCCGGTCGCCAGCCTTGATCGCCGCCTTGCAGGCGATCATGTGCAGCAGCTCGTCCAGCACGTCCCGCCGCTGGAGCTGGGCACCCGGCGTGAGGAGGACTTCGGTCACACCGCGAAGGATGGCCGACGGGTTGAGGTTGGCCAGCATCGCCGGATAACCCGAGACCAGAACCGTGTCGCCGCCAAAAGGCTGGACTTCGATCCCGATCTGGCGCAACGTCGCGGCGCTTTCAAGGACGGCCGCCGCCTCGCCGGCAGTCAGCGTCACCGGCTCGGGAACCAGCAGCGGCTGGACTTCCAGCCCGCCCGCCGCAACTTTCTCGCGCATCTGCTCGTACAGGATCCGCTCGTGCAGGGCGTGCTGGTCAATCACGACCATGCCCTCGTCGGTTTCAGTGATCAGGTAGGTGTTGTGAACCTGCAAGGCATGTTGTCGGCCCGCACCGGATTCGGCGTGGATGGGCGGAAGCTCCGCGCGATCCGCCGAACCGGATGATGGCCCGGGAAACTGGCTGGTCGGCGCGACAGGGTCTTGACCAAAGGGAACGCCTGGTGGCCGGGTCGGGAAGGCCGTTCCCAAGCCCGCATCAGCAGGTGCTGGGCCGAAGTGGGGAGACGCAGGATTCGGTTGCCCACTCCATCCGGGCGCTGGCGGCGACTGCCGGGGAGCGTCAATCCAGTTGCGAACGGCAGCTTGGGGCAGCCCTAATTGCGATTGATGAAAAGGAGAGGGGAGGGGAGGGGCCAATCCGGCACCGGAAATCTGGCCCGGACCATCAGGTCGCGACAACTGGGCCCGCGAAGTCAAATCGGTTGTCAGAAACCGGTTGCGGATCGTCCCCAGCAGATGTGAGTAGACTCGCCCGCTGTCCTGAAAGCGGACCTCGAGTTTCGCCGGGTGAACATTGACATCGACCAGGTCAAACGGCATCTCCAGCCGCAGGAAACAGACCGGAAACTTTCCGGTCATCAACAGCCCGCGATAGGCTTCGCTCAACGCGTGCTGCAGCGAGCGGTCGCGGATGAAACGGCCGTTGAGAAACAGGTACTGCATCCGGTTATGGGTCCGGCTGACCGAAGGATCGACGACGAATCCTGCCAAGCCGTACGGTTCATGCCGGCCGCTGACCTCGATCAGGTTGTCGCCGATTTCCGGTCCGAAAAAATCGGCGATCCGCGTCCGCCAGTCGGCGACCGGGGGCAGCTCATGCAGCACGCGGCCGTTATGCAGCAGCGTCAGCCGCCGGTCCGGGTGGGCCAGGGCAATCCGCGTGAAGGCTTCGGTGACGTGCCCGATCTCGGTCTGGCTGGTGCGGAGGAATTTTCTCCGAACCGGCGTGTTGAAAAACAGCTCGTCGACCGTGACCGTCGTGCCGGGCGACATTCCGCAGGGCTCGAAGGCATCCTCAATCCCGCCGCGAATGGCCAGCCGCTGGCCGGAGTCGCGGTCGGGCGTGCGACTGCGGATCGTGAAGTGGCTGACGGCGGCAATCGAAGCGAGGGCTTCGCCGCGAAAGCCGAAAGTCGCCACGCGGAACAGGTCATCGGCGGCCGCGATCTTGCTCGTCGCGTGGCTGCTGACCGCAAGGCCGAGTTCGTCTGCCGGAATCCCGCTGCCGTCATCAGCGACGCGGATCGAATCGAGCCCGCCATTGCGGAGCGAGACTTCGACCTGGGTGGCACCGGCATCGATCGCGTTCTCAAGCAGCTCCTTGACCACGCTGGCGGGCCGCTCGATGACTTCGCCGGCCGCGATCTGGTTGATCACGACCGTGCCCAGCGGAAGGATCGGCCGCCGGGCGTTCAACAGTCTCGGCGGGCTGGTTTCAGCAGATGATGGGGCCGTCTCAGTTGACATTGCGCAGCCCGTACTCATTGAGTTTGCGGTAAAGATTGCACCGCAGGGGTCTGACGCCAAATCGCATTGAGCCTGTTCCAACACCGGCGGGGTCTGACCCCTTCCTCCTGCCGGTATTGGGATAGGCTCTTGGTCGTCGGAGCGATTTGGGGTCTGACCCCCTCTCTTCGCGGTTCCCGGATGGGCTTAGTTGACATTGCGCAGCCCATACTCGTTGAGTTTGCGGTAAAGGTTGCGTTCGCTGATCCCGAGGATGCGGGCCGTTTCCTCGCGGTTGCCGCCGGTCAGCTGCAAGGTCTGCTCGACCGCCCAGCGTTCGATCTCGTCCATCGACTTGCCAACCAGATGGGACGCTCCATCGACACCGGTGCCTGAACCCGTGAAAACCGGGCCGGAAAGTTCGCTGCCAGGGCCCGGAGACGCGGGCTTGCCGTTGGCGACCGGCATCTCGTCAAGCAAATCGGGGGACAGGTCATCGATGTCGAGCGCGCCGTCGAGGTCCATCACCACGAGGCTCTCGACCACGTTTTTGAGTTGCCGGACATTGCCCTTCCAGTGAAAGTCGAGCAGCCAGCGGCGAAGTTCGGGCGAGAATCCGCGGACCGTCTTGCCGTTTTTCTTCGCGGCCTGTTTGCGGAAGAAATCGGCCAGCGGCAGGATGTCTTCGCGCCGCTGCGTCAGCGGATCGAGATGCACCGACACGATTTTGAGCCGGAAGTAAAGGTCGCTGCGGAAGCGGCCGGAATCGATCTCCCGCTGCAAGTCCTTGTTCGTTGCGGCGAGGACCCGGACATTCACCGGGATCGGCTTGTTGTCGCCGACGCGGGTGATCTCGCGTTCCTCGAGCACGCGCAGCAGCTTGATCTGGGTCGCCGCCGGCATGTCGCCGACTTCGTCGAGGAAGAGTGTCCCGCCGTCGGCGTACTCGAACTTGCCCTGGCGGTCGGTGATCGCATCGGTGAAAGAGCCCTTGACGTGCCCGAACAGTTCGCTTTCGACCAGGTGTTCTGCGACGGCGGCCGTGTTGATCGCAACAAAGGGCTTTTTTTTCCGCGGGCTGTTCTGGTGGATCGCCTGCGCAATGACGTCCTTCCCGGTTCCTGTTTCACCCGTGATCAGCACACCGGCGTCGGTCGGCGCGATCCGCCGCAGCCGGTCGATCACGTTTTTCATGCTTTGACTGGCATAGACCAGGTTTTCGAAGCCGAACTGCTCGTCCAGCCGGGTATGCAGCTCGTGGTTCTGGCGGCGGAGGCGAACCGATTCGGCCGCTTTTGCTGCGACCGCCTGGAGCCGTTTGGGCGTAATCGGTTTTTCGAGAAAATTGTAGGCCCCCTCGCGCATCGCCTCGACGGCCCGGGGGACCGTGGCGTGGCCGGTCACGAGGATGACTTCGCTTTCGGGCAGCAGCTCGCGGGCCTTTTTCAGGACCTGCATTCCGTCCACGTCGTTCATCATCAGGTCGGTGACGATGAGGTCGAAGCTGGAGGTGCTGATCAGGCGGGAACCCTCGCCGCCGCTCGTCGCCGTGGTGACCCGGAAACCGATCCGCTCCAGGCTCTCGGTCATCGCCCGGGCAAGGTCTTCGTCATTGTCGACCACCAGCACCCGGGCTGCGGACGACGGTTTTTCCTGTTCTTCCTGCATGGCCCCATCATACCGGGCTGGCCCGGAAGCGTCGACAATCGCGGGCATTCCGGGGCATCGCGGCCCGGGCCTTGGGGTAGAATGAAATGGACTTTGGAACGGCCAGTTCAGACGCACACGTCCATCCCGTCCATTCAGCCCATCGCGTCCATCCCGCGCCATGAAATCCACCGGCTCCGTCAAGCTGATCCTGATCGTCGCCGGGCTGCTCTGCCTGGGCGGTGGCACGATCGCGTGGCGTCAGTCGCTGGGCCGTTCGGTCGATCGCTTCGCAAGAGCGGTCACCGCCCCGGTCACCGAGGGTGAATTCATCTCGTCCGTCAACGAAGTCGGCGAAGTCGAAAGCAGCAGCAATCTCGAGGTCCGTTGCAAGGTCCGTTCCCGCGGCCGCGAAGGAACCGTCATTCTTGACATCGTGCCCGAAGGAACCGAGGTCAAGCCCGGCGACTACCTTTGCCAGCTTGACGATTCACTGATGCGCGACGAACTGGTCGAGCACCAGATCCAGGTGGCCACCGACGAAGCCGCCGTGATTCAGGCCAAGTCCGACCTGGCAACCGCCGCGGGGATGCTCCTTGAGTTTCAGAACGGCATCGCAGCCCAGGAAATCGCGGCGCTGGAGGCCGAAAAAGCCCTCGCGGAGGAGAACCGCCGCCGCGCTGGCGAGTACCTCGTGCACAGCCGCGTACTCAACCGCAAGGGTTACATCACACGGACCCAGCTCGAGGCCGACGAGTTCGCGGTCGAAAAAGCCGAACAGGATTTCAAGCTGGCAGAACAAAAGCTCTCGGTCTACGAGAATTACACGCGGGCCCGGATGGAGGAAGGTTTTCAGCTGGAAATTGAAAAACAGACTGCCACCCTCGCGGCCGCCGAGTTCACGCTCAAGCTCAGCCAGCAGCGGCGGGACGAAAGCCAGACCCAGATCGATTCCTGCAAGGTCGTTGCTCCGGCCGCCGGGACCGTGATCTACGCCAGTGAAAACGACGACGGCGACACGACCTTTGTCGTGGAGGAAGGGGCCGCCGTTCGCGAAGGCCAGCCGATCATTTTCCTCCCCGACCCGCACCGGATGCAGGTCCGGGCGACCGTCAGTGAGTCCAAGGTCAATCGCGTCCGCAAGGGGCAGGAAGTCCAGGTCCGGCTCGATTCGGCCCCCGAAGTTCCGCTCACCGGAGTGGTCCGCTCCATCGCCAGCTATCCGCTTCCCCGCCGCTGGTTTCAGGCCCCGATCGAGTACGAAGTCCTCGTCGATGTGACCAATCCAACCGAAGAAGTCCGCACCGGCCTGCGGGCCAAAGTCGAAATCCTGGTCGAGCGGTTCGATCAGGCGCGACAGGCACCGTTGTCCGCCATTGTCGCCCACCAGAACGGCCGCTTTGTCCTCGTGCGAAACCAGCAGGGCGTGACTGCCCGGCCGGTCCAGACCAGCAGTCACAACGACCGCTTCGTGATCATCGAAGAAGGCGTCGAGACGGGCGAGGAAGTCCTGCTCGATCCCGAGAACTATCGCGACGCCGTCTCGTTTCCCTCAACCAGCCAGATCACAGCAGGCCAGCCGGGCATCGCGCCAGCCGCCGCGCCCACCCGGCCAATCGGTCCGTGAATCCATTGCCAAGTCCAGGTTTGAGCGCGACACGCGCAGAAAAAGATCTCTTCCCCCCTCCTCCGCAGTCCCGGCGCGCCGGGAGTCGTTCCGGGACCGCTGCGTGGGGAGGGGCCGGGGGAGGGGGCACCGCGGTCAACAGGACACCGGCCTTTGTTTCGCCAACCCGGTTCGAAGCACCTGTTCAATGCGTGTGATGTGCTGCTTCTGGTCCCGTTTGAGTTTTGCCGCCCGCTGACCCATGAACGCTTCGGTCTGGAAGATGGGCCTTCGCAGCCTCGGCCTGCATCCGATGCGGTCGGCGCTGACGATCCTCGGCATCTTCATCGGCATCGCCAGCGTCATCTGGCTGCTCGCCATCGGCGAAGGGATCAGTCGCAAGGTCCAGCAGCAGATCGAGGAACTGGGCACCAACAACATCATCGTCCGCAGCATCCTGCCGGCCAACGAGACCGCCGACGTCGACACCAGCCTGGCGATCTACGGTGTGACGCGCGAAGACTGCCAGGAACTGGCCGAGACGATTCCCACCATCGCCCAGATCCTCCGCATTCGTGACGCGCGGCGCGAGCTTTACTATGGCGCAACCGATCTCAACGTCCACCTGATCGGCTGCACGCCGGAATATGACGAAGTGCTCCGGCTGGAGCTGAAGGAAGGCCGCTTCATCGAGCCGGTCGACATCGAGCAGAAGCAGAACGTCTGCATCCTCTCCTGGGAGCTGGCCCAGAGACTTCGCCCGCTCGATTCGGCGATCGACACGATCATCCGCATCCGCACGACTCCCTATCGCGTTGTCGGGGTGATGCGGCGACGGAGCGCGACGGCCGCGATCGGCGGCTCGCTCGACGCCCAGGACTTTTCCGACGACGTTTATGTTCCGCTCGACACGTTCTGGGAGCGGATTGGCGACTGGACGATGGAACGGAGTGCCGGCACGCGGCGGAGTGAAATCGTCGAAATCAGCCAGTTGACCGTCCAGGTTCACAGCATGGATCAGGTCCTCGAGACCTCCCGGACCATCGCCTCGATGATGAAACGCCGTCACGGCGACATGGCCGACTGGGCAATTGTCACGCCGCTGGAACTGCTGGAGCAGGCCCGCACCACGCGGCTGATGTTCATGGCTTTTATGGGCCTGATCGCCGCGATCTCGCTGGTCGTGGGCGGGATCGGGATCATGAACATCATGCTCGCGACCGTCACCGAGCGGACCCGCGAGATCGGCATCCGCCGGGCTTTGGGAGCCAATCGCCGGGCCATCATCCGCCAGTTCCTCGCCGAGACAGTGGTGATGAGCATGGCCGGCGGACTGAGCGGCATTCTGGGCGGACTGCTCTGTCCGTGGTTCGTCACGGCCCTCCGCAGCCTCGTGATTCGTTTTTCACCCGGCCTGCTGGCCGATTTGCCGGCCAGCGTCCGCGAGTTCGACCCGGTGATCGTCCCGCTTTCAATCCCGCTCGCTTTTCTGATCGCGGTCAGCGTCGGGATCATCTTCGGCATCTACCCCGCCATCCGCGCCGCCCGCCTCGACCCGATCGAGGCGTTAAGGCACGACTGATCCAGGTGGACTGAGCCGACGGCGCTAGCCGCGGGTTCTTTCATTCCCGCGACCTTTCCGCACCTGCGTCTCTGCGCGTTATTGCAATCGAAACCCAGCCGACGGCGCTCCAATCGACTGAGCCGACGGCGCTAGCCGCGGATTCCGTTCCTCCGTCTCCCAGGGACATTCCTTTCGATAGAATGTCGACCAGCTTAACCGGTTGAGCCGTCGGATTTGTTCTCCCTTTTGGCTGTCATTTTCACTTGAAGAGGCCTCTCGCAATGCTGCGCGATGCTGCGAGTTGGCTAATCACATGGACCACCTACGGCACCTGGCTTCCCGGTGACCGGCGAGGCTGGCGAACCCGGCGTCGTGGTGAGCAACTGCCCCAACCGCTGCTTGAGGAATAGTGCCGGCGTCAGATGAAAGGCGAATCCGTTCTTTTGGCCTTCAAGGACTTCAAGTCCGTGGAAACCGCTATTCAACAACATTGCCAACACCGTGGCTGGAAGTTGTTCGCCGTTGGCGTGCGAACCAATCACGTTCATGTCGTTGTTGGGGCCGCCGATACGAAAGGCCAAACCATTCGCGATCAATTGAAGGCGAACTGCACCCGCGAACTGCGACAACAATCCGGGCCGTTGCAGGCTGAACGGACGTGGACCAAGGGCGGCGATTGTGAATTGCTGGCCGGTGACGACGATATCGTGGCTGCGGTGGAGTATGTGCTGGAGGCTCAGGACCGGAAGGGGCGCGACCGAAATTGACGGATTGGATCCGGCCAAACCGGACAAGTCGCTTCCGGCAGGCAAGGTGTCGAAAGCTTGATGGATTCCTGACCAACGGAGATCGCCGGGTCCCGAAGAACCGGAGGCTAGGGATTAGGTTTTCCCACAATTTGTTGTCGAGTGTACGGGGAAGAGGTGGATTTGGTTTGCAGTGTGTGTGAAGAAGTATCAGGGAGCGAACTTTTCGGGGGCTTCGACGTTATCCGTGCTGGTGTCCAACAGCACTTCACGGAGGGTGTCGAATGTGGCGCGCGGAGGCGAGCTTTGGTGAACGAAATTTTGCACATGCGGAG
>JANOFL010000009.1:0-1955 GCA_031405895.1 Planctomycetota bacterium | reverse complement strand
GACACCCAACCCGCCGCGAGTTGATTCGTCGCGCGCGAAACTTCCGGCTCTCTCCCCCTGGCAGGCCGGCGCAAAGGTGGCCTGGCCTGGCGGTCAATTTTTTGAATCGGTTGTCCTGCTGGTGAAAACCATTCATCACCGGGCTGCCTGTGGGGAGGGTTGGGGAGGGGGCGGGCGCGGGCAAACACGTTGCCCCTCCTCTAACCACTTCGTTCCGAAACACCCACGGCCGATGCGCGACTGTCGACTTCTCACACACTTCAATCCATATCCGTTGCGCAGCCGCCCCCTCCCCGCGCCGCTCCCCACGCCGCTCAAAGCAGCGGCGGCGGAGGAGGGAGCCGGAAATGAGGTGTCTCCAACGCCGCTCAAAGCTGCGGCGGGCGAGAGAGCCGGAAATGACGTGGTTTTTTGATCCGGTGCCGAAACTCTGAAGCAATTGGCGCTGACTGCGGAACGCGACAGCGAGCGGATTCTTTCACCCGTTTCGCATGGCGTCCGGGAACGAATTCTGCTTTCATTTCGCGTCGCCTGACGTCCTCTGGATTCTGGCAACACTTGCCGGTTTGCCGTCGAAGAAACCCGCCTGTTTTGCCGCAGAATGCACCATGAATCACGTTCCTCCACGGCCTGAACAAGTCAACCTCTTCGACGAGCTGGTTGTGCTGGCTCCGGAAGCAGCAGCAACGCGGCTGGAGCCGTTGAGCGACGAGGCGGTGGCCGAAGTTCTGGCCCGGCTGAGCCCGGCGATTTCGGATGACATCATGCTCGCGCTGGGCGATGATCGCAGGGCGGCCGTGATCAAGGCCGCACCCCTCGCATACGGCCGGCAGTGGGCGATCAATCTGGCATGCCCCGAAGATTCAATCGGCCGGCTGATGGAACCGCCCCACGCTGTCTTTCTGCCCGGCCAGACCGTGGCGGAGACCATCGAAAAGATCCGCAAGCTCTCCCGCGATTTGCTGATCACCTACGGCTACGTCACCAACCGCGATGGCTGTCTGCTAGGGGTCCTCGCGATGCGCGATTTGCTGCTGGCCGGTCGCGACGAGCGGCTGGAGTCGATCATGCTCAGGAATCCGTTTGCCTTGCGGCCGGAGACGACGCTGATCGACGCAATGAAAGAGGTCGTCAACCTGCACGTCCCGGTCTATCCGGTTTGCGATGCGGGGGGGCGACTTGTGGGGACCGTGCGGGGGCGAACGCTCTTTGAACAGCACGCGATCGAGATCAGTGCCCAGGCCGGATCGCTGGTCGGCGTTGAGAAAGAGGAACGGCTCTCCACTCCGTGGCAGACCAGTCTCCGTTTTCGCCATCCCTGGTTGCAGATCAACCTCTTGACCGCCTTCGTTGCCGCGGCGGTGGTCGGCGCGTTTCAGGGCACGATCAACCGCTGGGTGATCCTGGCCGTGTTTCTCCCCGTGTTGGCCGGGCAGTCGGGTAACACCGGCTGCCAGTCGCTGGCCGTCACATTGCGCGGATTGACACTGGGCGAGTTGAAGCGTGGCCGCGAGCGGGCATTGGTGATGAAGGAAGCCCTGTTGGGCCTGCTCAACGGTGCCCTGGTTGGCTTGTCCGCGGCGGTTGGCATGTTCGTTCTGGCGACGATTCAGGGCAACGACCGGGCCATCGTGCTCGCGGCCGTCGTCTTCCTGTCGATGATCGGTGCCTGTGTCATCAGCGGCATCGCGGGCGCGCTGATTCCGCTGGCCATGCGCCGCCTCGGTGCCGACCCGGCTACGGCCTCGAGCATCTTCCTGACTACGGCCACCGACGTCGCCAGCATGGGCCTGTTTCTAACCCTCGCGACCTGGCTGGTCTGAGCAGGACCAGGCGAGCGGCAGGGCGTCAGCCCTCCATGTAGTGCCTATGCGGTTGGACAGAGATTGACCGCATGATCCTGGGGGCTGGCGGGCCACAGGCCGGGCTGACGCCCTGCCGCTCGCCAAAGCCGG
>JANOFL010000404.1:0-5163 GCA_031405895.1 Planctomycetota bacterium | reverse complement strand
CCCCTCTTTTCCCCTCGGGGGGGGGGTTTTCTTTTGCATTTTTTTGTGCTCCTTTTTTGCGGTCCTTCCCCCCCCCCAATCCCCCTTCCCTCGCCGCCCCCCCCCCCCGACACTCGCCGGGCTCCGTGCTGCTTGTTGTTCCAGCCGGGACAGCCGCTGAAAATGTATCGTGCGAAGGAACGCAGGATGGGATCGAAGTCGAGCGTTTTGGCCCTCAGGCTGGCCGGGCTGGCGGTCTGCCTTTTCGCCGGAATGAATACCGGCCCCTTGGCGGCCCAGCCTGACGGACGAACCAACCCCAACACCCTCCGCGCCGTAACGGCAGTCGACGGTCAGCATGTCTGGGCAGTGGGCGACCGGGGGACAATCCTGCGATCGGCTGACGGCGGACAGACCTGGCTGGAATGCGGCGCGGACGTGGCGATCTCCAGCCGCCAGGAATCGCTTGACCCGACCGCCAGCCGATTGCTTGAACAGGTTCGCTCGGCAGCCGGGACCAGTCGACAGCCGGTGCAACAGACAGTCCGGCGGCCAGTCGATTTTGGCTTGAGCGGTGTCAGTTTCCTTGATCCGACGCGCGGGTGGGCGGTCGGCGGATCGCCCCATTCGCTGGCTGGAAGTGTCCGGGGCCGAATCCTGACGACAAATGATGGTGGCGCGACATGGAAGGAAATGCCGTCCGCCGGGATGCCGTTGCTTCGACGCATGACGCTGACCAGCCAGTTGCATGGCTGGGCGATGGGCTGGCCTGGAAGTCTGCTGCGGGGCGGCGGATTTGAGACTGCCGACGGTGGGAGAAGCTGGACGGCCGTGGCGAACGATTCGCCGCCGTGGATCGACGGGGACCGGAAAGGGCAAGTCACAGTCGCGGCTGCGGAGGACGGATGGTTGTGGCGGCTGGAGCAGGGAGTGGCCGAGCCGGCGGTGATTCTTGATCGCGCCGCGGGGCCGCTGAAACGGGTCCGGCTGGTCGATGAGCACCGCGGCTGGGCTGTGGGCGGAGATGGAACCCTGCTTGCGAGCAGTGACGGTGGCCGTTCCTGGAAACAGGTCGAGCTGCCCGACGGCCAGCGCCGGCTCCTGTCCGGATTCGATTTGCAGGCGCTGGTCGCCGAGGGCAATGACGTGCTGTTTGCCGGCAGCCCTGGCTCAGCGGTTTTTCGTCTGGATGCGACAACTGGCGAACTCGAAGTCGTGCCGACGGGAACGGCGGCGACGATTCATGATCTGGCCCTGCGGGGAGAAACCGTGTGGGCGGTGGGCGGACGGGGGTTGATCATTGCCAGCTGCGACCGCGGCAGGAGCTGGACGATTCAGCGGGCCGGGGCGTCGGAAGTGGCGTTACTGACCGTGGCAGCTGGGGACGGCGATGGTGCCTGGGAAACTCACGCGCGGTTCGCCGCAGAAGATGGCCTGGCGACTGTTGCCTGCCAGTTGGCCCTCAACGGCAGCCCGCCAGTTTCCAGCGCGTGGTTTATCGAAGCGGCGTTACGCAGCGGAGCGTCGGATGCGATCACGTTGCCTGGGCAGCATGGCAAGCCAGTTCAGGCTGGCGCGGCAGCGCGGCAACAACACCAGCTGGCGGTTTTGATCCGCCAGTTTCGACCGCTGGCGATCGTCGCCAACCAGTCGACCGTGGTGCTGTCGGACGGCACGCGAGTCGACGTTCACTCGCTGCTGGACCAGGCCGTCCGGCTGGCCGCGAATGAAAGTGAATTTCCGGCCAGCGCTGCGGCGGGCCTGCCGCCCTGGCAAGTCCCTCGCCTCGCAACTGGCGAAGCAATCGGGTCGGGTGACTGGACGCTCGACTCATCGGCCTGGCTGACGCGAACTGGGCGGACCGTCGCCGATCTTGCGCTGGTCAGCCGGGCGCTGTGCGGCCTGGACTGGAAATCGGCACCACGAATGGCGTATCGGGTAACCGGTCATGATCGCGGGCCCGGGCCGGGACGGATCGAAGGACTGTTGCCAGCGCGAACGATTGGCCCGGAGCGCCGGTTCATTGGCGCGCAGCCCTCGGCCTTCAATCCGGGCTTGGCGGGAGTCGCGCGGGCGACCAACAAAATCAGTGAAATCGAACAGCTCTCCGCTGCCCCGCTGGAGACGCCGCGCGACCGGCTGGCCTGGCGGGGACAGGTCAATCTTTGGGCCGGACAAGTGGACGAAGAACAGGCTGGCATCTGGCTGGCCCAGCTGGCCCTCCGTTGCCTCGAGTTGGGGCGGCTGGATCTCGCGACCGAGGCGGTCGGCCAGCTGCTGGCCGGGCACCCGCGTCATCCGCTCGCCCGCGAGTGCGCGATCTGGCTGGCGAGTCTGACCGCGAGCCACGAGGCGGCGATCGTGCTGGATCCGCCGCTGCCGGGCTGGAGTGCGACTGGTTTGGTCACGGCGCTCGACGAGCAGGTTCGCCTGGCTGGGCAGCCGATCGGAGCATCCATCGCCGCCAACACGAACGATGTGCAGCATCTGGTCTGGGTCCCCGGGACGTCCGCGGAGGATGGATCAGGTGGAGCGGCATCGGGACCGGGGGGAGTCAGGACGGCTTCGGCGACGGAACCGGCAGCCGGGCTTCGCGGACCCGACTGGCAGGAATTGTCGGCGCGGTTTAACCAGCTGGGTGGAGCCTTTCCGGAACTGGCCACTCATCCGCGGATGCTCCTGGGCCAGGCCCAGCTGATTCGCCAGATGACCGGCTACGAGGCGGCCGATTCCGTCTATCGGCGGGTTGCCAGTGAAAAAGGGGGCGTTGACGACGACGCCCGATCAGTGGCTTTGCGCGAACGGACCCGATTCGAAACGGCCAGGAGTGGCGGGTTGGCGGCGCTGACTTGCCCGTTGGCCACGGCGCGCCCAAGGCTCGACGGCAAGCTGGACGACGAGTTGTGGAGCGGCCTTTTGGCGACGGGCAAGGTCGAGCTGATTCCGGTTCGCGATCCGGGAAAGCCAGGCCAGGCGCGGACGGACTATCTGTTGCTGGCGCACGACCGGCAGTTCCTGTTTTGTGCAGGAAGAATCGCGCGGGTTCAGGCGGGGGGCACCGGTGTCGCTCCTCCCTCGCCGCGCGATCGCGATGGCATGATCACCAAACGCGACCATGTCAGAATCATGCTGGATGTCGACCGCGATGGGGCCTGGCCGTTCTGGCTGGCGGTCGATGATGCGGGTGGTCTGGCAGACGGTGTTGGCAGCCTCAAGAGCTGGAACCCGCAGTGGTTCGTCGCGACGGCCACGGAAGTCCAGTCCGCGTGGACGTTTGAGCTGGCCATCGAATGGAAGCAGCTGGGTCTGGAGGGGCCCCCCGCGGCGGGCGAGCCGGTGGGGCTGGCATTCGCCCGATCGCCGGCCAGCAACTGGACGGACGGCTGGGATTCGCCGCGGCCTCCGTTCGCGCTGGAGTCGGCCCGTCTGACCGTGCCGGCCGGTGGTGCCGCCGACTATCGACTGCTCGGCTTTGGCCAATAGAAAAAGCGGGCGTCAGGCTCCGCGGACAGGCTGTGCGGGGGTACGGCCTGGCCTGCGGAACGGACGCCCGCTCCCGAATCGCAGCGGGTTAGTCAGTCGGGGTGTCTCATCGGGTGTGGCCCAGCTTGCGAGAGCGGGTAATAGACGCCGCGCGCATGAAGGAACGCGGAAGATGCGCTGAATTTCGCGTGAAAGTGGCTGGCAGTGCCTGAACGCCGCTTCAATCCCGGGTCGCGGCGGAAGGAATCCGGCTATGAAACGGATGCCAGGTAATGGCGATCAGGTCAACGGCGTCACCGTCATTGGGGCGGAGGTCGACGGCGTCTCCGTCGCTGACGCTTCCGGCTCGCTGGTCGGGGATTGGATTCACGGACTGGAACGCGAGATCAACCCGGTCCGCTGTCTTGTTCAACAGCAATTCGAGGACAGCGGCAACTTTTTGCTCCGTCACCTGACCCGAGAGCATCAGCCGGACGGTGCCGGCAGGACCGAGAAAGAGCAGCGCCGGGAACCCTTCAAATCCCGGGAGGCTCTTCGTCATGCCCGGTTCGCCCAGAGCGACGCGAACCCGCGGCTCATTCCCGTCGAGGGCCTGCCGCGCGGCCTCGGTCCCCGACTCCACGTCACCGTTCTCAAATGCAAGCACAATGACCGCGACGTCCTGCTCGTGCCGAACGGCGACCGACTTGACCACGGCGAGATTCTGCCGGCAAGCCGGACACCATGAGCCCCAGAGACAAACGACCACGACCTGTTCGTCCAGCAGTGACAGGTCGAGCGGATTGGCGTCGATGTCGATGGTGTTGAGTGCGAAGGGAAAAGCCTGAAACTGATCGAGCTCCATCCGGCTCGACCGGATCAGTTCCTCGGCCGACTTCTGCCGCGCTGCCGAAACAAGCTGTTCCAGCTGGTCGGCTCCGAGCACTTTCCTGAGAGCAGGCTGGGCCAGGACTTCGTCGAACCCGCAATAGCCTTGCTGAAAGGCTTCCTCCAGGACGGCGCGTGAGCGGTCGGCGCATCCCGACTCGGCTAGCGCGATCGCTTCCCGGCAGACGACGCGCGGCAACTGGCTGGCGAAGTTCGCGGGAAGCTGGCCGGCTGTCATCAGTCGCCGTGCGACGTCGCTTGCCCGGCTCTGGAGTTCCAGCCGCCCGGTCGAGCAGAGTGGCACGGCCGCCGCCGCCTGTTCCAGCAGCTGGACGAGCGCGAAACCCGCTCCCGGATCGCCGCTCTGTTCAAAAGCCGCCGCCGCGACAGTCGCCGCACCGTCAAAGTCGCCCCGGTTGGCGAGCGACATCGCCAGCTCCAGCTCAGCGACCAGGACCGGCTGCGTAAGACAACCGCCAGGGCAGGGCGGCG
This sequence comes from Planctomycetota bacterium, assembly GCA_031405895.1. GTDB lineage: Bacteria > Planctomycetota > Planctomycetia > Pirellulales > Pirellulaceae > BJ22. Next base: position 342 of record JANOFL010000404.1, on the reverse strand, counting down.
GAGCACATTCCTGCCCGTCGGCCATCGAAGCAAAAATCATTGAGCAGGCAATCCAGCCCGCCGCCGGACGCAACCGGCCTGTCGCGCAACGCATCCGTGTTTCCTGGTGTCGAAATCCTGATGATGAAATGCAGATGACAAGCCAGTTCATCGCTCCGCGTTCGGTCAGCTGGCCGGTCTGATCGCTGGCCGGCTGGCCGTGGCCCTTATCCGAAGGCGACATCCTGGATGAACCTGAAGCGGCCCTGGTGTTCTGTCAATTCTAGATCTTGGGGTTGGGCGGGTTGGTGGCGGTAGCGCCAGCGGAGGGGCGGGGGCCCGTTGTTGGGGTGGGCGGCCGGG
>JANOFL010000370.1:0-17965 GCA_031405895.1 Planctomycetota bacterium | reverse complement strand
CGACCACCCGCCAGTTCCTGACGAACTATGGTCTGAACGGGCTGGAGAACCTGCCCCGCGCAGGCAAACTCCGCCAGGCTGGCTTGCCAGCCTGGGCCAGTCCGGTGCAAAATCCGGCAGTCTGTCCGCCACCTGTTTCCGTCCCCGGCTGTGACCCCACCCAGGAGGAAGTCTCGTGACCGCGTCGATCCACCAGCCTCTGCCCGCCGCCCGTCGCCGAAAGGTTGCCGGCTTCGCCTGCGCCGATGACCGGCTGCTCGCCACCTGGGCCTGGCCCGCTGTCGCCTCCGACGCCGAGGAGGAGGAAGAAGAACTCGACGACGACGACGAGGACGACGACGAGGAAGACTTCGACGACGACGACGAAGAGGACGTCGACGATGACAAAGAAGAGTTTGACGAGGAAGAGGAAGAAGACGGCGACGAGGAAGCCGAAGAGAAGCCCGAAGCCGACGTTGAGGACGGCAAGTGGGAAGAAGTCGAGGACGACGACGACGAAGAAGAAGACGACGACAGCGAAGAGGACGATGAAGACTGGGACGACGACGAAGAAGACGAGGACGACGACTGGGACGACGACGAAGAGGATGAAGACGACGACGAAGACGATGAAGAGGACGACGCAGGAGACGAAAAAAAAGCGGAGGAAGAGGACTGGCAGTAGGGTGCGTACAACGCACCTCGACTGAGATGGGCCCGATCCGGCGGGCCTACTCGTCCTTCTCCAGCCCGTGTTCTTTCAGTTTCTTGTAGAGCGTGTTGCGGTTGATCCCCATCCGCTCGGCGGCGCGGGTCTGCACGCCGCCAGTTTGCTGCAACACCTGGGACAGCAGCTCTTTCTCGACCGGGTTGACGATCAGGTCATGCAGGTTGGTCGCCTCGCGATCAGCCCGCGCGATCGCGGCTGAAACAAACTCGCGGATCAGCCCTTCCTGGTCGGTCGGCCGGAAAACAGCCGCCTGGGACTGGGTCACATCGCCCGATACGCATTCCGGCAGCATTGTCAGCGTCAACGCGTCGCTTTCGGCCAAAACTACTGCCCGCTCGACGTAGTTCTGCAGCTCACGGACATTCCCGGGCCAGTCGTAAGCGATCAGCGCCGCGAGCGCTTCCGTCTCGATCCGTAACGGAGCCCGGCCGGCCAGCTGGCTGTAAAGCCGGAGAAAATGGTCGAGCAGCGCCGGAAGATCTTCTTTTCGCCGCCGCAGGGCCGGCAGGTGGACCGGCAGCACGTTCAGCCGCCAGTAGAGATCTTCGCGAAAGCGGCCTTCGCTGATTTCATGCGCCAGGTCGCGGTTGCTGGCGGCGATCACCCGCACGTCGACCGGGATCGTCCGCGAATCGCCCACCCGCTCGAACTCGCGTTCCTGCAGGACGCGGAGCAGCTTGACCTGTAAGGTGGTGCTGGTCGAATTGATCTCGTCGAGAAAGATTGTCCCGCCAGTGGCCGCCTCGAACCGCCCCGTCCGGTCGCGGACGGCGTCGGTGAACGAGCCGCGGACATGGCCGAACAGCTCGCTGTCGAGCAACGTCTCCGGCAGGGCTCCACAATTGACGCGGACAAACGGCGCACTTCGCCGCGGGCCCAGCCGATGCAGCGCCGCGGCAACCAGTTCCTTGCCCGTCCCTGTCTCGCCGAGCAGCAGGACAGATGAGTTGCACTGGGCAGCCTTTTCAATCAGCCGACAGACGGCCCGCATCGGCGCGCTGTCGCCGACGAGACCAAAACTGGCCGGGTCAAAAGAGAGTGGCGGGGGCAGGACAACAGGCTTGCGGTTCATCGATCCGGTGCGACCTCCGGACCGCTGTTGTACCCCGTTTGCCCCTTCCCGTGGTGACAAAGCTCCTGCTTTGTCAGTCCGCACAAACTTCCATTCCTGCTCCCTGCCCGGATTCGCCCGTGAGCCGGATCAACCGATTTTCCCGATCCGCACCTGGACGTACTTCTGGCGGTGTCCCGTCCGGCGGCGGGTCGTTTTGCGGCGGCGCATCTTCTGGATGTAGAGTTTCACGCCCTTGGTCGCGCCAATCACGCTGGCCGTGACCGTCGCCCCGACAACGGTCGGCTGGCCAAGCCGGAAGTTGTCGCCGTCGCCAATCGCGAGGACCCGGTCGAAGACCATTTCCGAGCCTTCCGCCACTTCGCGATAGTCGATCTCGAGCAACTGGCCTTCTTCGACTTTGTACTGGCGGCCGCCGTCGGTGAAAATCGCGTACATGGAACGGCTTGGGTCGGTATCGTGAACGGGTGAAAATTCCCAGAATGGGCGGGGCGATTGTAACCCGCCAGCCCCCCATCGTCGAGGGCCAAAAACGGCCTGAAGCGAGGGAAGGTCAGCCGGAACGCAAGGGCCGGAATTGACCGCATTGACCCGATTGACACCATTGACCAAGGCGCCAAGAGCATCGTCCAGCGCCGCGCCAAAAAAATGCCCCTCCCCACCATCCTCCAGCTCGACCACGGCCCCTCCTGGCTGGTCGAGTTCACCTTCAGCGACGACCGATATCACCACCGCATCGCGTGGCGCGACACATCAGGCCGTGTGTTCCGGCTGCTCACAAGTCGCGAAGGCGAATCCGGCGAAACAGCCCAGCCCAGCCCGCCTTTCCAGCAACTGCATCTGCAAACCGTCAGCGCCTCGCCGGTCGCGTTCGGCGTCGGCATGTCGGGCGGCTGCCACAGCTCCTGCTCGGTTTCGCTCACCGGCATCAACCACAACGACCTGCTGATCGAGTACGCCGTCAGCGGTCGAGGCGACCATTTGCCGCCTCGCTGCACTTGGGTTCCGGACCCGGGCGTGCAGATTGATCACGGATCGGCCTCGGGTGCGGACGCGGACACGCAACTGCTCGACATCGTGCATACTGGCAGCGGCCTGCAGTTCAATGTCCAGCTGGACGGCTGCCAGCCAGTCGGACCTGAGGAATCTTCCGCGACACCAGTCAAGGCGCTGGCGGTGACCGCCGTCGCCTTGCCTGCATCGAAAACCATTCGCTGGTCTGTCCGATTGAACGGCCCGGCCGCGTGACAAATCCAGCCGGAATGCGGTTACTCACGGACAATTGCCCTCGTCAATCGCCGGTTTGGCACAAATAATGCGACAGCAAACACCGAATGCCATGTTGGCTGCCATGTAAAGCAGTTGTTCCCAACTGCTCGCCTGTACTGGCCTCGATCCCGGCAACCAGTCAACCACCCAAAACCCGCGCGGACGAACAGTTGAGGACAACTGTTCTACACACGAGCCCCAAACCCGACGAACCCAACCCATGTTTTTCGATCCGCTTTACCTCCTGATCGTCGTTGTTCCCGGCCTGCTTCTCAGCGGCGCCGCCAGCCTGCTGGTCAAGTCGCGGTTCAATTACTACTCGCGGATTCCGTCGACTCGCGGCTACACCGGCGCGATGGCTGCGCAGAAGCTGCTTGACCGGGCCGGCATCCACGACGTCCAGATCGTTCGCGTCGAGGGTTTCCTGAGCGACCATTACGACCCAACGAACAAGCGGCTGGCCCTTTCGCCGCCCGTTTACGACAGCACCTCGGTCGCCGCGATTGGCGTGGCGACCCATGAAGCCGGCCACGCGATCCAGCACGCCACCGGCTACTACCCGCTCAAGTGGCGCAGCCTGCTGGTCCCGGTCGTCCAGTTCGGCAGCCCGATCGGGATGTACGCGATGATGGGCGGTCTGGCCTTGATGGGTGGCGGGATGGCTTTTGGCCAGTGGATTTTCGTCCTCGGCGTGATCCTTTTCGGCGCGATGGTCCTCTTTCAGGCCGTCACCCTGCCGGTCGAATTCAACGCCAGCGCGCGGGCCAAAGCCCTCGTCGTCGAAGCCGGTATCGTTGGCAACCAGGAACGGGAAGGCATCGACAAGGTTCTCGGCGCCGCCGCCCTGACCTACGTCGCGGCGTTTGTTTCAACGCTCCTGACGCTGCTCTACTTCCTCTACCGCGCCGGCCTCCTCGGCGGCCGCAGCAACGACTGATCGCATGTAGAGCAGTTGTCCCCAACTGCTTGTCCGCGCGTTGTTCTTCCCGGTGGCTGTGTCGCCAGAAAACAGGCAGATTGCGCCGACGGGCAGTTGGGGACAACGGCTCTACTATCCGGACCGCGCGTTGTTCATTCCGGCCGGCGCATTCGAAGGGTCCGTTTGCAATAGAACGGGCATGATGCGCGGACGAGCAGTTGGGGACAACTGCTCTACCCGCTGCCCCGCAACTGGTGCTGTCAGGGGGTAGAATGAGCAGCGGGGTTGAGATTTGCTTCCCGCGTTCCCGGCGTCTGCCCTCCGAGGTTGCTCCATGAGTCCGAAATCGGCGCTTCAACCCGAACGCATGTCGGTCGACGTCCAGGGCGTCCGGCTGCAGCTGGGCCAGCCGCACCAGATCGAGTCGAACTGGATCGGGCAGGAAGAGATCCTCCACCAGCTGTTGGCCTGCTGGCTGGTGGTCAATGAACGCGACATGCCGCTGACCCCGCGGCTGACCGGTCCGCCGGGGATCGGCAAGACGGCTCTCGCGACAGCCGCCGCGGCGACCCGCCAGCAGGAGCTTTACATCTACCAGTGCACGGCCGACACGCGGCCCGAAGACCTGCTCGTCACGCCAGTCCTCGCCGAAAGCGGCAAGATTGCCTACCACGCCAGCCCGATGGTCACGGCCATGCTCCGCGGCGGCGTCTGCATCCTTGATGAAGGCAACCGGATGAATGAGAAGTCGTGGGCCTCGCTTGCCCCGCTGCTCGACCATCGCCGCTACGTCGAGTCGATCGTGGCCGGGATCACGATCGCCGCCCATCCCGGTTTTCGCTGCGCCGTGACGATGAACCAGGACGAATCGACCTTTGAGATCCCCGACTACATCCTCAGCCGGCTCCAGCCGACGCTCTCGCTGGAGTTCCCCAACCGCGACGAAGAGCTGGCGATCCTGCGGTACCACTTGCCGTTCTGCGCCGAAGACATGCTGGCGATGACAGTCGAGTTCCTGCAGAAAGCCCACGAGCTGAAGCTGGATTTTTCCACCCGCGACGGGCTCAACCTGCTCCGCTACGCCGTCAAGCGGATGAGCCAGGACGCGCGCCATCCGCTCGGCCGCGACGCCGTCTGGCGCGAAGCCCTTGAGCGCTGTCTCGGTCAGGAGGCGCTCGACCTCGACGAGCTGGCCAAACGCCGAACCCAGTCACTCGGCGGCCAGTCTCTCCCGATGGGCTTTGGCGATTTCTTCTTCGGCAGCGAAGACGAACACCTCCGCCCCTTGCCCCCCGACGCGATCAGCCCGCTCGACCAGCTCGCGGAAGACGACGAGGACCTCTTCTCCGACGATGACGACGACCAGGACGAGTTCGACGAAGAAGACCCCGACCGCAAACGCCGTCGCGACGACGATGACGACGTGCCGTTTTAGTCGCAGGGTGTGTGCAACACACCAGCGCCGCAAATGGTGCGTTGCACGCACCCTGCAAACATGACCGACCCCGTTCTCCAGATTGGACCGCATGTCACGGCCTTGCCGGTGGTGCATGGGAGCGGGGATTTCGCGTGGGAAGTCCGGCGGCAGATGCTGGAGGGGCAGTTCGACTGCCTGGCCGTGCCGCTGCCCGAGTCGTTTCGCGCAGCCGTTTGTGCCAGAGTGCTGGAGCTGCCGCGGCCGTCGCTGGTTCTCCAGCGCGATGAACTGCGGTTCGAGCCGCGCGAATGGACGGGCGACCAGGATGAAGACGACGAACCCGACCATCAGACGGCCAGCTTTGTCCCGGTCGATCCCTGTCAGCCCGTGATCGCGGCGATCCGGACCGCGCTCGGCGAGCGCCTCCCGGTCCGCTTCATCGACCTGGAGACCAGCCCCTTCCATCCCTGGTCGCGATCGCTGCCCGACCCGTGGGCTTTGAAGCAGGTCCCCATCGAACAGTTCGCGGCCAGCGTGGTGCCGTTCCTCGAAGCGCCCGACGACCCGCAATGGCGCGATCGGGTGGCGTTCATGGCCTGGCGGCTGCGCGAGCTTTCGGTCGAGTTCAAACGGATTCTGTTTGTCTGCGGGCTGACCGAGTGGCCGTGGGTTCGTGCGGCGTTCCACGACGCGCAGCTTCAGCCGGTCCGGAAACCGCCGGGGTCTGGTACCGATTCGCGCAGTCTTCGAAGCGAATCGGTACCTGACCCGCTCTCTTCGCGGTTTCCGGACGGATTTCCGGAACCGCGCGAGGTCACCCCCTGGAGCGTACCCCGGCGCAAACTCTATTTCCTGCTCGGCGAGCTGCCTTACATCACGGACCTCTATGAAGACGCCCGGGCCGAGCTGGGCGAGGACCGCACGCTGGGGATCGACGGGATCAAGGCCCTGCTGATCGCGGCGCGCGACGGCTATCGCCGGGAATATCGCGGCCGGGCGCGGCGGATCACGCCGCTGCTGCTCGGCCAGATGCTCCGCTACATCCGCAATCTGACCTTGATGCAGCGCTGCTTTACACCGCAACTCGCGACCATCGTCACGGCGGCCAAGCAGGTGGCCGGGGACGGTTACGCGATCAGCGTGCTGGAAACGGCCCGCAAGTGGACCTTTGGCATTGATTTCAACCTGCCACGAATCGAGCTGGGCATCAACCAGGGTCAGCTCTACGACGGCACGCTGCTCGATCTGGCCAGCCGTTTGCCCGGCCCGCCCCTGCTCTGGACGACGCTCAAGCTGACCCCGCGCCCCGACGAGCGGCAAAAAAGCGCCTGGCGGCACCAGTGGAACCCCTACGCCCAGTGCAGCTGGCCGCCCGAAGACGAAGTGATCGAAAACTTCCGCCAGGCCGTCTTTGACCGGGCCCGCGAAGTGATGGGAGCCGATCTGGTTCGGACGGAAAAATTCACGACCAGCATCAAGGACGGCGTCGACATCCGCGAGACGCTTCGCAACTGGCACAAAAAGGAAATCCACGTCCGCGAACTGCCCCCCGCGCGGGGCAAGCTCGACACGGCCGTGATGCTGTTCGACTCACCGGCCGACCCGCGGCAGTATCCGTGGCGGACGACCTGGTTTGCCGAGCACAAAAACGAATCGACACTCGCTTTCTATGCGACGAACTTCGCCGACGAGCCGGTCGGGCCGGGCATCTGCCTGGCGACCTACGGCGGGGCGATGTTCGTCTATCCGCCGGTGGCGATCCCCGACATCTGGACCGACGAGCGGCTTGATTTCGCGGAGACGCTAGAGGAGCGGCTGCTTGGTGCGGCCTGTCTGCACAGCAGCTGCCGGCAGATTGCCCTCCTCAGCAGCGGCCCGCCAGGCCAGGGCTGGCGGCAGCTGGCGAAACACTTCAAAAAATCCTGGGTCTGGCTCCCGCTCGCGCGCTTCAGCGACAGCACCATCCAGCAGCTGCGGATGGTCCACGTCCTCAACGGCAAACAGATCCGCAGCTACGCCGCCCAGTTCATCCGCAAAGTCTGAATCAGCCCAGCGGGAGCAGCCGCCCGACCCAAAGCCGCCCTCACGCGGAGGCGCAAGGGAAGCCCAGGCTGCTCTTCGAGCTGCAACACAACCGCGGCGTCTTTGCGGCTCTGCGGAAGCCGGAGCCCGGTCGGGTTCGGCTGGATCAGCGAATACATGTCACCAAATGGTGACATATTTAGCAGGACATCGCCCCTCACTTCCGGCGCGCCGGGCCGCCTCCTCCCGCAGGCAAGTCGAGGGGGAAATCTGGAACGGGCTCAGCGGAGTCGCGTGCCAACCCCAGGCCATCGGACGCCGCGGATGGGGAAGAACGCAGGAATTCCCGCAGGGGCACCGGGACACTGGGGAAAGGCCGGGGATTCGGCGCATGGCGGGGGACCCTGCGCCTCCGCGGGAGAGTTGCTGCCGGCGCTGCCCGGTCCGGCGCCGCGCAAGCCTTGACCCGGCTTTGGTCACCGCCCGGCAAGACCGGCCCGCACGGGCCTAGAATGGAGGCCGAAGGCTGGTCGTGTGACCGGCGCGCCGGAACGCCGTGCCAGCGGAACATCGCCTTGCCCGAAAAAGATCTCAGCGAACTGCGGCAAGAGTATGCGGCACGGGAACTCGATGTTGCGACCGTGGATCCGGACCCTGTCGCGCAGTTCGCCGTGTGGTTCGACCAAGCCAGCCAGACCGGCGTCCTGGAGCCCAACGCGATGGTCCTGGCGACGGTCGGCAACGAGGGCGCGCCGACCCAGCGGACGGTGCTGCTCAAGTACTTCGACAGCGCCGGATTCGTGTTCTTCACCAACTATGGCAGCCGCAAGGCACGCCAGATCGGCGGGAACGCCCGCACCAGCCTGCTGTTCCAGTGGCTGCCTTTGCAGCGGCAGGTCGAGATCAGCGGCGTGGCGGAAAAGGTCAGCCTGACCGAGTCGCTGCGATACTTTGCCAGGCGTCCGCGCGAGAGCCAGCTCGGGGCCTGGGTTTCACACCAGAGCAGCGTGGTCAGCGCGCGGAGCCTGCTGCTGGGCAAGCTGGAAGAGCTGCGCCGCAAGTTTGCGGGAGGCGAAATCCCCCTGCCCTCGTTCTGGGGCGGCTATCGGGTTGTGCCCAGCCGGCTGGAGTTCTGGCAAGGCGGCCCCCACCGCCTGCATGACCGGATCGAGTACTCCCGCGTTGATCCGGTTTTGCCCTGGACCATCAACCGCCTCGCGCCGTAGCTGGACGCCACCGTTCCTGCTGCGGTGCAAGGATCAGGCGATCGAATGGGATCGCGACGTGGCATTCGCCCGACCTCCGATGGCTTCCGCCCGCTTTCCCGCCATTGATTCTGCCGGTATTCCATGCGGCCGCCGCGCTGCATGGGCTTGCTCTTCCGTTCGCGGAGAGCGAAAGGCGACATCGAAGGCGCGATTTCACGGCGTGATTGGCCAGCGGTTGCAGCAGAAAGAAAACGGTCCGGATGGGCCGAAAGCCGGCCATCAGGCATAATCCCTGGACGGCGCGTCCTGGTTCGCGTGGCTCGTGGTTCACCCCACAGACCGGCAGCGCGGGACCCGACAAGGCGCTGGCCAAGTGGTATTTCAGACAAAGAGGTCTCGGTGGCTCTGGCACTCCGCTTGCTGAGCGCGGCTTGGCTCCTGGTCGCCATGCCGGAAACCGCGCGCTGTCAAGCCCGGCAAGTCGACCGGTCCGCCTGCCTTGAATCAGCCCGGGAAGCGGGTCACTGGCTGGAGTCGGTCGCGATCCGGACGCCGGATGGCGCGGCGCGGTGGTCGGCAGCGCCCGGCGCAACGGATGACGGAACTGACGAACTGTATTCCGGTACAGCGGGCGTCGTCCTCTTTCTGCTGGAACTGGAGCGGGCTGGTCACGATCCGGCGTATCGCAAACTGGCAATCGCGGGTGGCAAGACCCTGTTAAGGGCGGTCAAGGAACTGAAACCGGATTCCGATCCGGGCCTGTTCACCGGCGTGTCGGGGATCGGTTTCACGCTGCGGGTCCTGGCGGACCGGACCGGCGAGGAATCGTTTCGCGCGGCCAGCCGCAAAGTACTCGACCATCTGAAACAGTCAGCGATGCGGGGCGAACATGACGGCTATCCCACCGCGCGCTGGAGCACGGTCAACGACGTGATCGGCGGCAGCACGGGGATCGGAATGGTCTGGCTCGACGAGTACGCTGCGAACGGCGACGAGGAAATCCTCAAGCTCGCGATCGCGGCTGGCGATGGCCTGCTGGCCGCGGCCGAGCCGGCCAACGTCGCGCAAGAAGACGCCGCGACCCACGGCGGACTGAAATGGCCGATGGAGCCGGGCTTCCCGCGGGAGATGCCCAACTACTCGCACGGCACCGCCGGAGTTTGTGATTTCCTGGTGCAGCTGCATCTGGCCTGTCAGAACAAGCCGGACGTGGTGGGCGCCGAACCGGAACGATTCATCCACGCGGCGCGGCGCGGGGCCGACTACCTCGTTCGGCTCAGCCATGATTCGTCGTCCGGTCTGTTGCCCCACCACTTTCCCGATGGCGACCAGCTCTTCTATCTGGGCTGGTGTCACGGTCCGGCCGGAACGACCGCGCTGTTTGAGCGGCTCGCGGCGGCCGGCCATCCGGAGTACGAGGCCGCGGCGCAACGATTGGTGTCAGGCTTGCGATCGTGCGGGTTGCCGGCCCGTTCTGAAGGGTACTGGAACAACGTCAGCCTCTGCTGCGGCAACGCCGGCCTGATCGCATTCCTGAGTCGCCGCGAAGACGCGGATTCGATGGCACTCGCTCAAGCCCTGTTCGATGATCTGCTGTCGCGCGCGACGCGAATCGAACTGCCGAATGGCCGGCATGGCCTTTTCTGGACGCAGGCCGAGCACCGGGTCCGGCCGGAACTGCTCCAGGCCCAGACCGGCCTGATGCAGGGCGCGGCGGGGATCGGCCTGGCCCTGTTGAAAATGCATGAAGGAAAAGCAGCATCCGGCCAGCTGCAGATTCCAGGCCTGAATTTCTGAAGCTCTGAGTTCCGGCTACCGCCACGACGGTCGAGCAGCCAGAATAGAAGCGAGAATCAGGCGAGTCCCGGCGCGCCGGGATCAGCCCTCCGTGTAGTCCGGCGGCCCATGTGTCGCGAGTCGGACACGGAGGGCTGACGCCCTGCCGCTCGCCCCCGCGGACCGACCTGTAGTCATTGACACTTGGCCCCTCACACCTGATCCCCGCACATGCCCCAACAGGAACTGTTCGCCAATCTCGTCAACCTCGCGGCTTCGGACGGCAAGTTCACCGAGGAAGAGGTCGAGCTGCTGGCCCGGCGGGCCGAACACTGGGGCATTTCGACCGACGAGTTCGAGACGGCGATGGCCGGGCTGAGCACAGGCATGGTCGAAATCAGGATTCCCGATGGCCAGACAGACCGGATCACCCTGCTCAAAGAAATGATCCGGATGATGGCCGTCGACGGCGAGCTGAGCGAAATCGAAAAACGCCTCTGCGCGACCGCCAGCGCCCGGATGGATTTCTCCACTGCCGAGTTCGACCTCGTCCTCGATCAGGTCTTGCGGGATATGGAGTGAGGCTTGACGGCTAGGGTGGGTGGAGTCTTCGGAACCCCCCACCACCCGCGCATCCGGAACCGGCGAGAGTTCAAAAGAAAGCAATAAAGGCATGGTGGGTTTCGCGGACTCCACCCACCCTACCGGCTGGGCTTGTCTCCTGCTTCCGCCAGCCGGGCGATCTGGTCGCGGCGCTGGCGAATGAGACGGGAAAAAGCCGGGTCGTTGTAGCTTTCTTCGGCAAGGTCGTTGACGTGGGCCAGGCGGGTCAGTTCGTCGAAGGCGACCCGCTGGTCAAGCAGACCCAGCTCCCAGGCGTACCGCGCGGCGTGGCCTGGCAGCAGGACCTGCCAGCCGAACGGGACACGGTCGGGGGCCAGCGAGTTGACATGCCGCTGGATCGCCGTCGTGCAGTTGTTGGTCAGCGTGTTGTAGAACTCCGGTTCGTTCGTCAGATCGTTGATCTTGCGGGCCACATCGCGGAACAAAGCCTGGGACTGGGTCGCCTTGGCCACGGTCGGATAGACGTAGACATCCGCGTCGCGGTGCCGGGTCCGCAACCGGATCAGGTCGCGTTCATCGCCGACGACGTAGACGAGCTCAAACTGGTTGGCGAAACCTTTGGCCGTTGAGTACGTCTCGCCGACTTCCTTGCGGATCTCCGCCGACACACAGAGCCACGTTTCATCGGCCAGCCCAAAACTGAGCATCGTGTGGGCGATGGCGGGAGTGTTCTTGAACGGCACGACCAGGAAATCGACACTCCGGACCTCGTCCAGCCGGAAGGTCCGGTCGTAGTAGTTGACGATGTAGTCGCCTTCGGTGACGTACTCGCAGTTGCGGATGTTGCGAACCGTGACGTTGTCGTCTTTCCAGTCAACAGTCGTCAGCTTGCGAAAGTCAGGCGTCCAGTTGCGGTCGTTGCTCGGTTTCAAGTGACTGGCCAGATCGCCCCTGCCGGGTTGAAGGACCGTGCATCCGGACGTTGGCGCAATCAGCAGCGCGGCGCTCCACGCCAGTAGCGTGAAAAATAACCGGTGATGCTTCCGGTTTTGCTCCAATCTTTGCTCCCGATCCGGAAAATTAGGAGCAATTCAATAGAATCCGCCTTGCCTGTCAGCAAGCCCAAGGCGTGCTGGCAGAGAGTGCTGGCGCTCTTGAGTGGGATAGGCTTCCAGCCTGTCATTCCGGCGCAAAAAACGACAGGCTGGAAGCCTGTCCCACGTCAGCGGCCCTGCTGGTTGATCGTCGCGCTGCGGACCTTTTCGATCTGCGTCCAGCCGTCGCCGGGGCGGTAGAGAATTTTTCCGGCGACCAGCTGGTTGCGCGGCGCACCCGGCCGGGTTGCGTGCCAGAGGTTGGCGTCGGTCCGCCCGTCGCCTTCGAGCACCAGCAGGTCGTTCTGCTGGTTGTAGCTGACACGCCGGCCACGGGCCTCGAACGCTTCGCCCAGGATCACGGCATCGCCGGTCGCAATCAGTTCGGTCATCGGCGAACCGGCTGCTTCGGGCGTCCACTGGACCAGCGACACCGACTGGCAAGTCAACCGGGTGCAGCCGGCCGGCGGCGGGGCCTGGGCCGGGTTAAGCTGTTCGTCCCACGCCTTGACCGGACCAAACACGCCGCGAACCTGGCCGTCGATCTGCATCTCGGTCCGTTTCGAGTTGGCGGTCAGCTGGCCGTCGAAGTTCAGATGCAGACAAGTGACGCCGGGCTGACCCTCGGCTTTGACCTGGCCTTGAGCCGGCGCTGCGGAGCCGAACAAACCGCGCGATTCTCCTTCGCCGCCCGGTCGCCAGTGGATCAAGGCCCCCGGTCCGCCGGCCTGAATGTCGCCGCTGTCCAGATCGGCATCGACGGCGGGCACGATCATCACTTCGCGACCGGTGACATTCTTCGCGCCGTCGCGCATCGTCCGTTCGAGGACCACCGAAGTGCCTGTTTCGCCGCTGTCAGTTCTCGCTGCAACCGGAAAAGCCTGTTGTCCCGGGGCCAGCCTTCCGGCGAGCGAAAGCTTGCGGACCTGCGGCCCGTTGGCCTGATCGGCGAGTCCGCCAGTGGGCTGTTCAAAGCTGATCGGGCGGTCAAAGGTCAACGTCAGCGCTTCACTGACGGTCCGGATCTCTTCGCTGCCGCTTTCCGCACTGCGCGAACGCGACACTGCCGAACGCACCTGCTGCTCGAACCAGACGCGGCCGCCGTCAAAAATCATCCCGCCCTGCCAGGTGACTTGCAATGATTCGGGACCGTGGGGCACAGCTCCGCTTTGCCGACCGCGCAAATCCGCTGTACCCTCCCCGGTCGATGCAATGGACAAAGCGGGAGCTTTGTCCCCACGGCGGAGCATCGACAACTCACCTGGCCCAGTGACCCAGGCCCGGTTGGCTGCCTGGTCCATTTGCAAGTCCTGCCCGCTCAGCGTCATTTCTGGCGTGACGATCCCAGCCGTACCGGTGACATGCGCCCGCCACAGGTTCTCGCCGGCCGGTACCAGTTGCAGCCAGTCACCGGTCACCTCCAGGTCTGCGCCAGACTCCGCCCCGACATCCGGTTGCGCTTTCCGTTGTCGAACCAGCACCTGCCCCGCCAGCTCGACCTCGCGCGCTGCCGACGCACCCTCGCCGCGCTCCAGCCGTACCCGGATTTCATCGCACTTGAACTGCAACGAGCCATGACCGCCCTCGCGGAAATCGTCCTCCCCCTCGCCCCGTCTTCGGGGAGAGGGGGGCGGGGGGTGAGGGGCCGACGCGCTGGGAGAACGCCCGAACGATGTCTCATGTGTCAATGTGAAATCCGGCTCGAACCCAGGACGCTTCTTGTCCGCGGCACCAACCGATTGCGAGATTTTTCGGCCACTCGGCGAGATCATCCCCACCGCCGGACTTTCGCCCTCTCCCCATTCCGCCACCAGCCGGGAAGTCGTTCCGTGCAACCGGTCCAGCTGCACCTCAACATTGCCCGTGACTTCGGCGCGAACGGGCTGGTAATCAGCGGAAAGCGGCCTTTCTGTCCCTGCCGGCTGAAGGGCTGCCGAAGTCCCCGGCTCCAGCCAGAGCTGCACGCGATCACCGCTGATCCGCTGGCCCGGTTCCGGCTCCATCACGGCCCCGCCCGACAAGGTCACCAGCCGGCGGTCGCCGTCGGGCTGAATCGTGAGTTGCTCGCCGAAAGTCACGCGCCATCCCGGCCCTGCCGGCAACTGGCCTTCATTCAGCGCAGGCCCGTCATTTGCGGAACTCCGCGCCATCAGCTGACCAGGTCCCTGCGCGACCAGCGGTCCAAGCGTCCGGTCTTCCCGAATCCGGTATTCCAGTGACCGGGCAACGAACTCCTGCCCCGCCTGGCGGACGATCACCGCCGTCGAATCGGAGGCCCGCAGCTGGGAAAGCCCGAGGTGGTACTCCAGACGTTCCGCCGCGGCGCTGGCCGACCGCGAAGGCAAAACCAGCCGCGCGGGTCGGCCTTCGGCGATCACCACGTCGGGCTTGAGCCGCGCCAGCGAACGGCCGGCCGTGTTTCCACCAGCTATTTCACCGCTATCCGGTTCGCGCCGGAAAACCACCTGCAAGAGATCGCCTTGCAGTTCATCGCCCGACTGGTCGGTGGCCTGGACTGTGACCTGATCGCGAAACGTTGCCGTCTGCTGGTTGAAATCAAAAACCAGCGGCCCGCGACAGTGGATGCGGACGGATTCGAGCGAAGAAGTCGAACCATCCGCGCCAGACAAAATCTCTTCCCCCCTCCCAACCAGCGGTTCCGGTCTTCCGGGAACCGCTGGGTGGGGAGGGGCCGGGGGAGGGGGGGCCGCGGCTGGAATCACAACGGCACTTGTTTCGCGAACGGCCCGGCCTACCGCGTTCGTCGAATCACGCAACCTCAGATCGCGCCGATTGGACTGGATTTGGGACGATGGGACCGATGGAGCTTCCGGATCGCCAGTCGTCAGTTCAAGAAAGTCGAGGAACGCCAACTCCATCCTTGCCAGGCCCGTGACGTTGGCGAAGCCCGCGTTGATCGCGCCGGGCGGTGCCGCGTGGGCCAGATCGAGCACCAGGTTTCGTCCGCTTCCGCGCGAGCCTTCGTGCGCGAACTCAACCTGCTCCAGCGTGAAAATCCTCAGCGGCGTCAGCTGCAAGTTGCTGGTCACGATCCGCGTGCCGCCCGTTCCGCCGGCCCCCGGTTGAAACACTTCCACCCGGCCCGGCAGCCGCCCCTGCATCAGCCGCCCCGGCCCATCGCCCCCCAGCTGCAATGGCCGGTCAAAAACCAGTTCCGCCTGTTCGGTCGCCCGCACAATCACGGGAGGCGCAAAACCGGCCGGGTCTGACCCGTTCTCTTGCCGGTTTTGGAGCGGGGCCGCTGGCCGCCGCGCCGCGCCCAGCACGATCGTGAGCGGATAAATCTGGACCGTGCCGTCATCGCGCGTCACATAGTCCTGAAAGAGCAGCAGCGTGTCTTCGGTCCGCAGACTTTTGCACTTGCCCAGCTCCCACGCGTCGGCGGGCAGCCACGGCCGCAGCCACTCGACCGAGTCGTCATCGGTCGCCAGCGTTCGCTGGACATGGGTTGCGTCGCGCGGAACCGGCGGAGTCCCCTCGATCCGCGGGGCCACAAAAGCGTTGTAGCCGGCATAGGCCCCGATCGTCCCGGCCAGCGCAAGCAGATACTGCGCCAGCGGATGCACCCGGTCCCTCGTCGGCAATTCCATCCCGCACTCCCTCGCAGCTTACTCGGTCCAAGGCTCCGCGCAGAAGAATCCATCCCCACTCGGTCCAAGGCTCCCGCCTTGCACCGCACTGACCAAAGGCTCCGCCTTCCCGCGCGCAATCGACTCTATATCTTCCACCCCTCGCCCCCGTCGGTTTTGGTCTTCCAAAACCGATGGCGGGAGAGGGGCCGGGGGGCGAGGGGGCGTCTGCGCAAGGGGCACACAGTCCTCGGTCCAAGGCTCCCGCCTTGGAACGCACTGACCAGGGGATCTGCCTTCCTGCCAAGGTCTCATACGATCCGCCTGTTGATCCCGATGCAGACAAGGCGGAGCCTTTGGTTCCCGGCGCGCCGGGATTCCCGGGCGGGAGCCCGGGAACGAGACGGTTCTACGCCTCAAACCTCGCCCGCAGTTCACTCCATTTCCGCTGGGCCTCCAGAATCTTCTCGATCAGCACCCGCACGGCCCCCTGCCCTCCCGGCCGGTCGATCACCAGATGAGCCGCCTTCAACACTTCCGGTGCCGCATCCGACACCGTCGCCGCCAAGCCCACCATCTTCATCACCGCCAGATCGGGCAAGTCATCCCCGATATAGCAGACCTGCTCGGCCACCAGCCCATGTTCCGCCATCACCTGCTGGGCCACCGGCAGCTTGTCCTCAAACCCTTGCCGCACGATTGGCACCTGCAGTTCGGCGGCCCGAATCCGCACGATATGGCTGCTCCTTGCCGTCAGCATCCCGAAATGATGTCCGGCCTGCATCCAGAGTTTGATCCCCAGCCCATCCCGCGCGGAGAAACTCTTCGACTCGATCCCCTGGTTGTCGTAAGTAATCCGTCCATCGGTCAGCACCCCATCGACATCCGACAGGATCATCCTGATCCCCTGCATCCGCTGGTCAAGTCTCATGGTCAGTGCCGCGGTCCCAAGGCTTCCGATTCCCTTGCCAGCACCCGCCAGCCGCCGCCGATTCTATGCCACCCGCCCCAAGCCCGACAACGCGACTCCTGCTGGCACAGAATAGCTGGCAATGGGCAGGTGCCACCGGACGCGCTTCGACCGAATGTCGGAAAAGAAGATCAGCTGTTTTTCGGAATTCCGGTCACGACGCGGTCGGACCTGCCTTCAGGGAAGTAGGCAAATGGCTTTTACCATCGATTTCTCAATCAGTCTCCCGCTGCCCCAGCGTTCACGACATGCCGTGAATCCCGCGCGTTTGTCAGGGTTGCATTTAACAGCAGGAACCAGCTTCAGCAGTGTTTCGATGGGTGCACCATCGATGGTTCGCGCACAAATGAGTCAGAGTTTGTAGTCAAGGCAGTGCTTCCGCCCTGCCACTGCATGGATCTGCCTCTGGAAATGAGCATCGAGTGACGCAAGGACAACGGCCTCAAACAGGAGCGAGCAATGGTCCGTCGTAATCTGAATCGCGGCAAGCGAAACCAGGCGTACAACACCGTCACGCGACGCAACGTCTGGCCCCAGTACGAAAGGCTGGAGCCGCGTTGTTTGTTGGCGGCGGGCGATCTTGACGCCTCATTCGGCAACGGCGGCCAGGTAACGACTGACCTTGGCGCAGTCGATGTTATCAACTCAGTCGCGGTTCAGCTTGATCAACGCCTTGTCGCCGCCGGAACAAAAGGCTTGTCGGTTGCGCTGGCGCGATATACGCCCGAAGGCGCGCTCGACACGACCTTCGGTGCCGGAGGAATTGTGACACATGACTTCGGTGCCGGTCATTATGGCGGTGCCGAAATGGTGAGAATCCAGACCGACGGCAAGATTGTTGTCGCTGGGTACACCGGCATCGCCGGATCAACCCAGGGCGACTGGTTTCTGGCTCGATACGATACCGGCGGCGATCTGGACCCAAGCTTCGGGAACGGGGGGTTTGTCATCCGGCAGTTTGGCATGACGTATGAGGGTGCGCGCGACCTGGTGATCCAGCCTGACGGAAAGCTGGTCGCGCTCGGATTTGCCGGTACCAGTCACGGCGTTTACGACGTAGTGATGATTCGATGCAACCCGGACGGAAGTCTTGACGACGGGTCTGTAGCCGACAGTACTCCCGGCGATTCGTTCGGAATTGACGGAGTCATTCGTACGGACATCGACGACAGTGATAGTGCGTTTGGATTGGCGCTCGCCCAAGACGGAGACCTGATCGCCGTGGGCACGACAGGGGGTGGTCACCAATCTCAAACGCAATTCCTTGCGTAGTTCGCCGTTGAAGGAAAACTGGTGTTCGGAAAAGCATCGCTGGGAAGTTCCAATGGATGTCTTGCGAAACTTCCCTTGGGAAC
>JANOFL010000365.1:0-8119 GCA_031405895.1 Planctomycetota bacterium | reverse complement strand
CCGGCGCGCGGGTCGTTCATGCTCGACCTGATCGTCGTCGCGATGCTCGTCGTTTCGGTCGTCATGCTGGTCAGCGTGGCGCTCGTGCGTTACGGCAAGCTGCACCGGGTTCATCGCGCGATCCAGACGGGCCTCGCGGTTCTTCTGCTGCTGGCAATTATCGGCTTCGAAATCGACTTGCGGTTTTTCACCAACTGGCGGGAGCTGGCCCGGCCCAGCCCCTGGTTCGAGTCGGGTTGGGTCGACCGGATGCTCTGGTTGCACCTGGCGTTTGCGATCCCTACTCCCTTCGTCTGGGGCGTCGTCGTCTGGCAGGCCTTGCGGAACTACGCCGACGGATTCCCCGACCCGCAACACCGGGCCAGGCACAGGCTGGGAGGCCGGATCGCAGTCGCGCTGATGCTCCTCACTGCTGTGACGGGCTGGGTGTTTTACTGGTTCGCGTTCGTGGCGTGATTGGAATTGAGAATTGTCAATTGTCAATTCCTCTACCTGACCGGCGCATCTTTGCGATCGCCCAGTACAGCGGAAAGCTTAATTGTCTTTCCTTCCCGGCTGATCTGCAGTGTGATGCTGTCGCCAGGCTGTCTCTGGCTGATCACGAGCGTCAGGTCGGTGAAGACGCGGATTTCGACGCCATCGATGGCGAGGATCAGGTCTCCGGGCAACACGCCGGCGGATTCGGCGGCGGAACCAGGCACGGTTTCACTGATCTGGCATCCGCCGCCTTCCAGGTCGCCGATCAGGCTGGGCCCGCGGACGCCGAGGAACGAGTTGCCAGTGGTGGTCGCATCCAGCTGCGAGGCCCGCGAAGAGAACGCCCGGTACTCAGCGACATCGAACCGGCAGCACTTCAGGTTCAGTGAAACCAGAAAGGGCAGCGTTTCAAGCAGTGCGAAATCATGAGCCGTCAGCTCGAGATTCTCCAGCATCAGGTGCCGGAGCGAGTGGACGTTCTCGATCCCCGCCAGATTCGCGGGCATGAGCTGGCCGGCCCGCAGCCGCAACTGGCCCAGGCCAGGCATTTTCCGCGCCGCCTCGAGCCACGAGGAGTCGACCTGGTCGAGATCCAGCTCGAGCAACGTCACGCTCTCGAGCTCTGGCAAGGCTTCAAGAGCCACGGCGGCCACCGGCGTGTTGATGAGCGAAAGCGCCGAGACCGAAGGTGAACGGGCCACCACCCGCAACTGTTCGGCGGTCACGGCCGGCAACGAGTCAAAGCGGACGAGAAACAGCTGCTCGATCGACGAGAGGTCGGACATCTGGTCCGCGTCGCCGCGCCACTGGGGACCGAAGACTACCGACCTGGCCTCCGGCGCGCCAATCCAGCGCTGCTCATCGACAAAAGCGACGCCGCCGAGGTTGATCACGACCCCGCCCTGGACCTGAAACTGCCGATCAGCCGATTGCAGATCTTCGACCTGTGCGCCGGCAGCAGTAGGTCCTCGAATTTCCCGCCGCGTGGCCACCCGTCGCTGCTCGTCGATGTCGGCCGTCAAAAGCCGCTCGACCAGAGCCTGACGCTCCGCGGCCGTCAGCTGGAGGACCGTTTCTGCACCGCTGGACGATTCCACCGGACTTTCGGCTGATTCGCCATCGAGCTGCACCTGGAAAGGTTCAGGCTGATCAATCACGCGCAGCATCGCCTGCTGTGCCATCCGCAATCCGAAGCGGTCTTCGAGAAACTCGGCTGGAAACGAATCGGCACCCATCGACACGATGGCACCGGCTTCGGCCAGTCGCCCGGCGGCCCGGTCGCTGCGGCCGGCCTGCCATTGGCGGTGCAGGGAAGCGATCACGACATCGTCATAGCGTTCATAGCCGAGCGTCCGCAGGAGGGACGCGGCCTTGAAAAAGACGTCTTCGCCACCCGATACGGCGAGGCGACTGAGAATGTTCAGAATTCGCCAGCGCTGTTCGGGCGTGGCTGAAAAGTAGGACCGCGCCAGCGTGTCAAAGGCTTCGGGCCCGCGTCCCGCCAGTTCGAGCATCGCGGCCTCGCGGATCGAAAAATCCGGGTTGTCCAGCTGGCTGATCAGGACGGAAACCTCGACTAACGGCGTCGGACCGGATTGTGCACGAACCAGTTCCCGGCTGCTCAAGACCATGGCCGTGAATGCGAGGGTCACGGACATGGCCGCCCGAATCGCCCGGCCTGCATCAGTTCCATTCAATCGGTCATTCATGGGTCGTTCCGCCGCTGGACAATCTCCTCGCCTCACCAGGACAAGTCGCGTTGGCTGACACCAACTCCTGCGAAAAAGCCGCGCGATGATAGGCTGACCAGGGGCTTGGCGTCGATTGCGATTGGCCGGTAGTCAGGAAACCCGGCCCTGCCGGCACAGCCGGAAAATCCTGCCTGGTTTCTGTAAATCCTACCGGCGACAGGACCGATAACCAACCAAAGAAAGGGCTTTTTCCGCCCTCGATACCCGTTTCAACGGCGTGGTGGCTGCCCGGTTGGGGCGCGGACGACCAGGCAGGAGCCTGATCGTCACTGGTGGCAAGGCTCCGTTTCAAGGCGTTCGACCCATGCAGATCGACACCACACGCTTTGGAAAAATGACGATCGAGCCGGACGACATCCTTTTTTTCCGCCATGGAATCTTCGGCTTCGAGCGCTGCCGGCATTGGGTCCTGCTGGCGGACGCGGAGAACCGGGCTGTCGCGTGGCTGCAAAGCATCCAGCAGCCGGAACTGGCGGTTCCGGTCGTCTCGCCGCGCCGGTTTTTGTCGGATTACCAGGTCCGGATCGATCCAGCTGACATTGCGGCGCTCGACCTGCGTTCGGCCGATCAGGCCTACGTTCTGGCGATTGTCGGCCGGGACAATGACTCCCTGACCCTGAATCTCCGGGCACCACTGGTGATCAACCTTGACCAGCGGACGGGAATGCAGTTGATCACGACGGACGCCCAACCCTTGCAGTACGACCTTGCCACGCTCCCGGCCACCCAGCGCCGCTCGGCCTGAGTGCCTTGTCAGCCCGGGATTCGTGTGTTAACGCCATTAGCCGGAACGCGCTAGCGTCCGGTTTCCGCGAAGAAACCGGGGCTAGCGCCCATCGGCTCACCCCAAATCCAGGGTGTGACGTAGCACTAGCGCCCATCGGCTGATCCAGACTTCAAGCTGACCGCCGCAGCGCGTCAATTCCGGAATGATCCTTGCCGGCTTGCCAGGTGATTCGACCGGCATGGCCCGCAAGTCCGGCAGCAAGCTGCTGCCCGGACACTGGTCCGACGATGAACGAAAACAGCCAGACACCAGGAATGGTGGGAGCGGGGACTGCGTATCGCATCTGCTCTGGGCGGGAGTGCTGCCAAAGCCGCGCTTTCGGCTGGCCATTCCAAGGGTCCGGTCACAGTTGTCGCGGAAAGCCCGCCGGGGAACTGAACATGCTTGTGCTTTCCCGACACCGCGACGAGAGCATCATGATCGGCGATGACGTGATGATCACGGTCGTCGACATTCGGGGCGACAAGGTGCGGCTGGGGATCGACGCGCCCGCCGAAGTTCCGGTGCACCGGCTGGAAATCTTCGAAGCGATCAAGCGGGAGAACCGCAAGGCCACCCGGCTCGGCCCCGAAGAAACGAAGGACCTCGGCAAATAACGGTCTCCGCCCGGTCTGCGAAGTTTCCGGTTTCCTGCTTGCAAATACCGGCAAGCTGTTCGCCTGATCGGCCGTGTCGCCCCGTTCCGCCCTGCCCGGCTTGAAGTCCAGCCCGCGACGGTCGCACCAACCCGTTGCTACAACCGCGCGAGTTCGCGGCTTGCGACTGACCGTTGAACCCGGTCCGACGGGAAAGACTGGCTCAGGCCGAAGGGGTCTGGCCTGATTTGCGAGCCGGCTGGGTGTTTGACGGGCATCCAGGGCTGCGCGAGGCCGATTCCACGATTGCTGGCTATTGCCGTTTCAGGGTACCTGGGCAGGTGTGCGCATGTGGAAGTCCTTTTTTCTTGCGACCGGTTTTTTCCTGCTCCTGCTGGGGGCGGAAACTCTCGTGGTGCAGAAGTTCGCCATGGCGAATGGAAGTCGCGTTCCGGCCATCGTGTCCGAAATGGGCACTCCTGCGGCAAGCCCCGCCTGGATTTCGCCCGGCTCGACCGGACCCCTGCTGCGAAGGGAAGTCCGGACCCGTGACTGGATGCCGTGGAGCCTGCTGGCCGCCGGAGCGATCACCGTGCTCTACACCCTGTCGTTGCCCCACCAGGCAGCGGCGGCGAAATAGCCAGTTGTCGCGGTCATTGGCGCTTCACGAGCCCCAGGCAATTGCGGGGTGAATTCGGTGCTGGCTGCCCGTCAATCATGGAAACGGACGACCGTTTTTAGGACTCCCTTTGAAAGGTGGCGGATCGCGCAAAACCGGCTGCGGACGTGAACCGGCTGCCGGCCCGACAAACTGTCGTCATGGGGCGTCAGGACAGGCGTGCGGCGGATCCTGTGCCGCGGGATGCCTTGACTGAACGATGTGCGACCCGAGGTCGCGGTTTTGTACGCCCGCCGGGACCTTCAGGACCGGAAAACCTACAATACCTGGTTCAATCCGACGCCGCTGAAAATACATCCTCGAGCTCCGTCCGCTACGCCATGTCCGAGTCCGAGCCGCGCCCGATGACCTTGCTGGACACTGTCGCCGCCGGGCGACAGCGTTCCCAGGGCATGGAGGACGAATCCGGCCTGCCGGTCCGGATGGGCTGGGCCGGCTGGACGGGTCGGGTGGCCATTCTCGCCGCGGTTGTCCTGGCACCGTGGCTGATTGGATCGGTGAAATCTTCCAGCCTCTGGCTGCTCGCGGTTTTGGCCAGCGTGGCTACGGCGAGCTGGTGGCTGGAACTGGCCATCGCCCGTCCGCGCCAGCATGTGATGCCCTGGCTGATTGCGTTTGTCCTCGCCGGCGCGTTGTTGGGCTGGATTCAGACCCTGCCGTTGCCCGCCGGTCTGGCTTCGGTGCTCACCGGACGGCAGCACGAAATCTACAGTGAGTGGTCGGCCGCGGCCATTCTCGATCCGGTGCCGCCGCCAACCCGGATCAGCATCGATCCTGACGCGACGTGGCGACTGGTGCTGTTGCTGGCCATTGGCGGCGCGATGATGGGCGCGGCAAGCGGGCTGTTTCGCCGGCGATCCGACATGGTCACGCTGATGACGGCACTGGCCATCAATGGCGCGGCGCTGACGCTGTTTGGTCTGCTGCAACAGCTGACCTGGAACGACCGGCTCTTCTGGCGAATCGAGCTGACGGGCGGCGGCGTGCCGTTTGCTTCGTTCGTCAACCGCAATAACGCGGCCGGTTTTCTGTTGATCTGCTTCGCCGCGGCCTGCGGACTCGTCAACCATCTCTGGATCGCCAACTCCGGCCGGGGTACCGACCTGATCATCAGCCGGGAGATTCCGGTCTGGCGGCAGATCAGCACCTGGCTCAACATGTTGCTGGCCGAACTGACCTACGCCAAGCTGGCCGCGCTGATTCTGGCCGGCATCACGGCCACGGGAGTGATCGCGACCCTTTCGCGGGGCGGCGTGATCGCCCTGCTGGGGGCCTGCATGGCGACGACGATGTTCTACGGAATGGCCCGCCGGCCCAAAGGCAGTGCGCTGCTGATCTTTCCGTTGATGCTGGCCGTGATTGCGCTGGTCGCATGGGTCGGTTTCTACGACCAGCTGGCCACCCGGTTCACGGACCGGGACATCCTGCTGGTTACTCCGATCGAAGAAGACACCGGTCGCTTGCGGACCTGGAGCGAAACGCTGGGGGCGTTTCCGCAGATGGGCTGGCTCGGCGCGGGGCTCGGCGGGTATCCGGGCGTTCACCGGATTTACAGCACGCTGCTTGAGACCGTGCTCTTTGAACATGCCGAGAACCAGTTCGTCCAGGCGATCGTCGACGCCGGACTGCCCGGGATCATGCTGCTGCTGGGGGCGGTTTTTTTGGGGGTGTGGTATGCCCTCTTTCTGATGTATCGGGCTTCGTCCGGTGCGACCGTCGCGCTGGGAACGATGGCCACGATGCTGGTTTTCGGTCAGGTCATTGCGTCCTGTTTTGACTTTGGCTGGTATGTTCCGGCCAATACGGTGGCCCTGTCGGTCTTGCTTGGCGCGATCGGTTTTCATGCCCACGCCCTCGGCGGCCGCCTGCGCCGCAAAACCTGGTTTGCGTGGCATTTTCCGCACTGGCTGGCCAGTTCCACGGCGATTGTCGCCTTCTCCGCGGCCGTGGTTTCGTCAGTCGTCTTCTGGCGGTACTGGGCGACTGACTGCCGCCTGATCCGGGATGTTGAGTCGCTCGCGCCAGCCCGGCTGGATCTGGCTGCGACGGAAGTCCATCTCGACGAGATTGCCGGTCTGGCCCGGCGCAGTGCCCGGGCCCAGGACGCGGCCTACCTGGGCGGAGTTTGCCTCCGCGCGGCGCGGTTGAAGTGGTACCGGAAGATCGCCGCCGGGACGCTGGCCCCAAATCTTTCCGCCGAACGTCGGGCGGAAATCGAAAAAAACCTCTGGCTCGCAACCGCGCCCGGCCCGATGCTGGAACATGTCAATTTTCTCGGGCAAAGAAGCGGATCGAGTTTCGTGAGTGAGTTTCTCGCCCAGGATTTTGCCCGTCAGGAACTGCCCGACGCCAGGCGGTTTCTGACCGCCGCCAGCGCGCGGCAGCCGATCAAACCCAATTATCAGCTTACGGTGGCGCAGCTGGAACTTTTGCGGGGCAACGGTGCGGCCGGTTGCGAACTGATTGCCGGCGCGATCGCCATGAGCCCCGGCAGCTACGTCCTGCGGGAACGGGCGTCGATTGCGTTGTTGAGCAGTGGCTACCGTGCCGAGGCTACACCGCACTTGCGGCGCATGCTGGAACTCGATCCCAACCAGTTCTTCAAGACGGTCGCGCTGCTCAAGAATGAAACCTCCCGCCTGCCGCGCCCGCTCGACGACGGCACGATCGCCAGCCAAGTCCTGCCCGACGATCCCGCGCAGTTGTATGGGTTCGCGACCCGTAACGCGGACGACCAGCCCGAGCTCAAGTCGATCCTCCTGCGCAGGGCTGCCGACCTGATGGAGAGCGCTTCACCGGCCGACCACCGCCTGATGGTGCTCAAGGCCGACGTGCAACTGGCGCTGGGCCAGACGGAGGACGGGATTGAGCTGTTGCGGCTGGCGCTGACCAGCGATCCGAACGACGGCCCGGTCCGCTACCGGCTGGCGCGACTGTTGCTCGACAACGATCAAACCCGGGAAGCCGAGGAACACGCCGAGCGGCTGGTGGCCGGCAACAACCGCCATCAGCCTTATATTGACCTGTACGATGCGATCCAGGAGCGGATTCGGGAGAAGGCTGGCGGGGGCTGACCTTGCCGGGCTGGCCGCTGAACCGGTTCAGGGCCATGGCCGTACTGGTCCAATCAATGCAATCACCGATTTGAGCTGACATGGTTTGGCCTTTTGTCATAGCACTGCTGGCAGCCGCCGCGATCGCGCTGGTCGCGGTGCCGCTGTTGGGCCAGCTGGCACGCCGCTGGGGACTGGTTGACAAGCCCGACAACAACCGCAAGCTCCATGCCACGGCGATTCCGCTCGTCGGTGGTCTGGTGACCTTCGCGACCACGGCCAGCGTCGCGATCGCGGTGATGGTCGGCTTCGGCATTGAGTTCGAACCCGACGACTGGCGCGAGCTGGCCTTTCTGCTGGTGGCCGCATTCCTGATCTTGCTGGTCGGATTGCTGGACGACCGCTTCAACATTCGCGGCCGGCAAAAGCTGGCAGGCCAGTTCCTTGCGATCACGGTCCTGATCGCTGGTGGCTTCCAGTTTGATCAGGTCCGCTTTGGCAGCTTCGAGCTGTCCTTCGGCGTCTTCTCGGTGCTGGTCGTCTACGTCTGGTGTCTCGCCGCCATCAACTCGATGAACCTGCTCGACGGGGCCGACGGATTCGCCTCCACGATCGGGATCATCGTCTGCTCGTCGCTGGCGGTGATGGCCCTCCGCTACGATCATCCGCTCGACGCCGTGATCCTGCTGGCGATGGTCGGCAGCCTGCTGGGCTTTCTGCGCTACAACTTCCCGCCCGCAAAGGCCTACCTCGGCGACGCTGGCAGCATGCTGATCGGCTTTGTGATCGCCGCGATT
>JANOFL010000362.1:0-11187 GCA_031405895.1 Planctomycetota bacterium | reverse complement strand
CCAATCAGGTTCGAGCACAACAAAACCGTGACAAACCCCACCGTGATCAGGTCGAGGTAGCGGAAGTTCCTTGGCGTGTGATCGCCCTGGCCATTCGATTGGCTGCCGTCCACCGATTCTCCAGTTGGGGACACAAGCGGGTTGACCACGATCCGACCTCCAGTCCGTTTTGACAATCTGGATCGTCAGGTTAACAGCCAGCCTGCGACGGGATAGCTGTCGGTCCGCGGTCCCAGCCCGTTGATTTTGACAGTTTTGCCTGTAAAATCTGGTAAAAGGCTTCCGGCTGTCAAAACTGTGATGATCTGTCGGTCACATGATTCGTTCCCTCGCTGAATCCGATCGCGAACTGCTGGCAATGCTTCGTGGAACCGGGGCGATGTCAGTCCGCCAGCTGTGCGCACTGCTTGGCGTCACTGCGACTGCGGTCAAGCAACGACTGGACCGGTCCATGGCGGCCGGACTTGTGGAACGGGAAAGCCGGCAAGCAGCGCGTGGACGTCCCTCGTACGTCTACGGGCTTACCTCGGCTGGAAGCCGCGCGCTGGGCGACAACCAGGGCACATTGGCCAGCATCCTCTGGCGGCAGTTGTTGACGATCGACGACACCGGTTTGAGGCAACGACTGATCACTGCCATTGCCACCGAACTGGCGGGAGAGAACAGCACTCCGACGCCGATCGATGTCGCGGAATGTGATCAGGCCGAAACGACTGGAGCGGCTGGCATTCAGCTGCGGCTGGAAGCCGTCGCGGCGGCCCTGCGGGCACGCAACATGCCAGTCGCAGTTGAAACGGCAGCCGATGGTGGATTGCCAGTTCTCCGCTTCTCCGCTTGTCCCTATCCCGACCTGTCGGCGATTGGGCATGACATCTGCGGAATGGAAACCGAGATGCTCCGCCAACTCTCCGGCCTGCCGATGCGGCTGGCCGACTGCCGCTGCCATGCGCCGGACGGCAAATGCACCTATGTCCCCGAGCTGCGGGGGTCTGACCCCCTTTCTTCACGGTCGCTGGAAACGCCTGCAACGCCAACCGCCCTCCACTAGTCAAAAAAATGTCAGATACCCTCGAAGTCCGTGACCTCTGCGTTTCCATCGGCGACAAGCCGATCCTCCGCGGCGTCAATCTCACGCTTCACCGCGGCGAGACGCACGCGTTAATGGGCCCCAACGGCTCGGGCAAAAGCACGCTCGGCCTCGTGGTCATGGGCCACCCCGGCTACGAAGTCACGGGCGGCGACATCCTGCTCAACGGCGAAAGCCTGCTCGAACTGGAAGCCGACCAGCGGGCGAGGGCGGGACTGTTCATGGCCTTTCAGCGCCCCATCGCCATTCCCGGTGTCAAGCTCGCCGACTTCATCCGCCATGCCGCGACCAACGTCCGCAATCCGGCCCGCAAGGAAGGCGAAGAACTGATGCCGATGAAAGAGTTCCGCGGTGAACTCCGCCAGCGGATGAGCCAGCTCAAGATGGACGCCGACTTCGCCCGCCGTTACGTCAACGACGGCTTCTCGGGCGGCGAAATGAAACGGGCCGAAATCCTCCAGCTCGCCATGCTCCAGCCACGTTTTGCGATCCTCGACGAAACCGACAGCGGACTCGACGCCGACGCCGTCCGGCTCGCCAGCCTGAGCATCGCCCAGATTGGCGGCAAGGACATGGGCCTGCTGATCATCACACATCACGACAAGCTGCTCGAGCACAACCCGCCCGATTTCGTGCATGTCATCCTCGGCGGCCGGATCGTCGAAACAGGCGGTCGCGAACTGGCCGATGAACTGCACACTCGCGGCTACGACCGGATTCGCAAACAGTACCCCGAGGCCGCCGCCGCCAACGACAGCCAGACGCGCCCCATGGAAGAACCCGCCGCAGTCTGAAAACGCGGGACAGGCTTCCAGCCCGCAATGCCAGCCCGCAGCGCAAGCAAGGGATTTTGTTCCCGACCACTGCCCAACCCACCCGCAAAACAACCTCCTGCCACCAACCAACCATGTCCACCGAACTGATCCCCGACAGCGGCATCGGCGAAATCAACAAGTACGATTTTCGCACCATCTCGCCCGCCGTTTTCAAGGCCCGCAAGGGCATCGACGCCGGAATCGTCGCGCAGATTTCCGAGATGAAAGGCGAACCCGGCTGGATGCGCGACTTCCGGCTGAAGTCGTTTGCGATCTTCGAGTCCAAGCCGATGCCGCGCTGGGGCGGCGCGATCGACATCGATTTTCAGGACATCTTCTACTACCTCAAGCCGACCGATCACCAGGGCAAGACCTGGGACGACGTGCCCGAAGAGATCAAGAACACCTTCGAGCGGCTCGGCATCCCCGAAGCCGAACGCAAGTACCTTTCTGGCGTCAAGGCCCAGTTCGAAAGCGAAGTCGTCTACGGCTCGCTCAAGGAAGACCTCGCCGAGAAGGGCGTCCTCTTCACCGACACCGACACCGCCGTCCGCGAGCACCCCGAATTGCTCCGCGAGTATTTTGGCAAGATCATCCCGCCCGACGACAACAAGTTCGCGGCCCTCAACTCGGCCGTCTGGTCGGGCGGCTCGTTCATCTATGTGCCCAAGGGCGTCAAGATCGAGTTTCCACTGCAGGCCTACTTCCGCATCAACGCCGAGAACATGGGCCAGTTCGAGCGGACCCTGATCATCGTCGACGAAGGGGCCCAGGTGCACTACGTCGAGGGCTGCACGGCACCGATGTACAGCAGCGAAAGCCTCCACTCAGCGGTCGTTGAAGTCATCGTCAAGCGCGGAGCACGTTGCCGCTACACGACGATC
Organism: Planctomycetota bacterium; assembly: GCA_031405895.1. Classification (GTDB taxonomy): domain Bacteria; phylum Planctomycetota; class Planctomycetia; order Pirellulales; family Pirellulaceae; genus BJ22. Next base: position 8,401 of record JANOFL010000362.1, on the reverse strand, counting down.
CAGAACTGGGCCAACAACATCTACAACCTCGTCACCAAGCGGGCCTTCGCCTACCGCGACGCCGTGATGGAGTGGGTCGACGGGAACCTCGGCAGCCGGCTGACGATGAAGTACCCGGCCGTCTACATGATGGAACCGGGTGCCCGCGGCGAAATCCTCTCGATCGCCTTCTCCGGCAAGGGCCAGCACCAGGACGCCGGGGCCAAGCTCGTTCACGCCGCTCCCAACACGACCGGCCAGATCATCTCCAAGAGCATCTCGAAGAATGGCGGCCGGAGCAGCTACCGCGGCCTGGCCCGCGTTGAGAAAGGGGCCACCAACTCCAAATGCAACGTCGTCTGCGATGCCCTGATCCTCGATCCGGCCAGCCGCAGCGACACCTACCCCTACATCGAGATCATGGAGCAGGACGTCAGCGTCGGTCACGAAGCCAGCGTTTCGCGAATCGGTGAAGAGCAGCTCTTCTACTTGATGAGCCGCGGGCTGAGCGAAGCCGAGGCCAGCACGATGATCGTCAACGGCTTCATCGAACCGCTGGTGAAAGAGCTGCCGATGGAATACGCCGTCGAACTCAACCGCCTGATCCAGCTCCAGATGGAAGGCTCGGTCGGATAGCGAATGGTGTGTTGCACACACCCTGTGCCCACCGCGCAATACCAGCCCGCAGCGCAAGCAAGGACGAACGGACTGGAATTAATTATTCTCAAATCTCAAATCTCAGATTTCAAATCCCGGATTTCAGGTTTTTTTCCGCTTCAACCGTCAGCCATCACCCGTCGTATCCCGCCCATGCCCGAACTGGCAACCCGCACCGGAATCAACCAGGCTGGCTACGCCCTCGTCACCTCCCGCCAGGAACCCGATTGGGTCCGCGCCCGCCGCGCCGCCGCCTGGCGGGCATTCAATGACCTCCCCTGGCCCAGTCAGCGCGACGAAGAATGGATGCGGACCGACGTTCGCGGACTTCGGCTCGACAAGTTCCGCTGGGATTGCCTCGAATCGGCGGCTCAGCCATCGATCATCCCGGATCTGCCCGAGGCCTTGCTCGTCGCCGGCGTCGAGACGGCTGGGGTTTCGATCTCGCTCGATGGACAACCGATCAGTGCGGCCCTCGACCCCGACCTGCGGCGACAGGGCGTCGTGTTCGGCCATCTCCCCGAGCTGCTGGTCAAGTACGCCGACGTACTACAGCCCCATTTTCAGCGCCAGGTCATCTCATCGGGCTACGACCGGTTCGCCGCCCTGCACGCCGCCTTCTGGACTTCGGGCACCGTGCTCTACGTCCCACGCAACGTGGTCATCGACCGCCCGCTGCATGTCTTGACCGGCCTTTCGGACGGGGCCGCCGATCTTTCCCGGTTGCTCGTCGTCCTCGAAGACGGGGCCGAGGCGACTCTGCTGACTGAACAGGCCAGCATCACCGAAACTGCCACCGGCTTTCACTGCGGGGCCGCCGAAATCATCGTCGGCAACTCGGCCCATCTCCGCCTGGTGACTTTGCAAAACTGGGGCAAAAGCGTCTGGAACTTCGGCCACCAGAAAGCCCTCATCGGCCGTGACTCGACGATTCAATGGACCGTCGGAGCGCTCGGCGCCCGGCTCTCGAAAGTCAACCAGCACGTCGAACTTGTCGGGCAGGGAGCGACTTCACAGGTCAACGGCGTGATGTTTACCGAAGACCGCCAGCACCAGTCGCTCCAGACGCTCCAGCACCATCGGGCCCCCAATTGCCGGAGCGACTTCCTCTACAAAGCCGCACTGCAGGACCAGTCGCGGACCGTCTGGCGCGGCATGATCAAGGTCGATCCCGGCGCGCACAAGACCGACGGCTATCAGCGGAACGACAACCTGATGCTCTCGACCGCGGCCCGGGCCGACTCGATCCCAGGCCTCGAAATCGAGGCGGATGATGTTCGCTGCACCCACGGCAGTACCAGCGGCCGCGTCGATGAAGAGCTGATCTTCTACGCCCGCAGCCGCGGCTTCACCCGTCAGGAAGCCGTGCAGATGATCGTGACCGGGTTCTTCCAGCAGGTCTTCGACAGGATCTCGATCGAACCCGTCCGCGACGCGCTCAGTCGCGCCATCGCCCGCCGCGTGCGCGAGTATGATTGAGCCGGACCAAACTCTGAAATCTTAAATTTCAAATCCCGGATTTCAGATGCCCGTTCCAACTCTGAAATCTCAAATCTCAGATTCCCGCAATTCAAAACCGCCAACCTGTATTCTGCCGCCCGCCATGCCCGAATCCACCGCCGCCCCGGCTGCCTTCACCCTCCCCCAACCCGGTCCCGAGCACGACCGCCTGAAGCCATTTGCCGGCCGGTTCCTCGCCGATGTTTCCGTCTGGATGGGACCCGGCGAACCCATGCTTTCCACTGGCACGATGGTCAACAAGTGGGATCTCGAAGGTCTTTACCTGCACCAGATCTATCAGGGCGAACCATCGGAACCTGGCTGGCCCGCCTTCGCCGGCCGCGGCTACTGGGGCTACAACTTCGGCACGCGCGAGTACGAAGGCTTCTGGATCGACAACGCCTCGTCGATGATGCAGACCGAAACAGGAAACGTCGATGCCACGGGCAAGACCTGGACAATGAACAGCGAATTCATCCACCCGGCCAGCGGCGACAAAGTCCGCAAACGGTCGGAGATCCGGCTGATCGACATCGACCATCACGAAATGGAAGCGTGGATGGCCAGCGGGGACGACCCCGAGCACCGGACCATGCTGATCCGCTATCGCCGGGTCGGGAGCTGACGCGAATGGAACCGGAATTCGTCACCGTTGCCCGGCTCGAAGACCTCGCCGACGGGGCCATGCTCTCGGTCGACATCGATGGCCAGATGCTGATCCTCGTCCGCCAGGGCGACGCCGTCTGGTGCCTTGACGATGTCTGCACCCACGATGGCGGCTCGCTCTCGGATGGTGAGTATTGGAATCACGAAGTCAAATGTCCCCGCCACGGTGCCCGTTTCGACGTCCGCACCGGCGCTGCCCTCTGCATGCCAGCCACCCAGCCCACCCGCACGCACGAGGTCCGCCTCCACGCCGGTCAGATTCAGGTCCGCCTGAGAGTGGGATAGGCTTCCAGCCTGTCATCCTGATCGTGTTGGCAGGATCACGCGTGGGACTGAGTCTGAAACTAACCGAGCCGCATGCCAACCTCGTACTCGTACTCAGTCCCGGCTTGCCGGGACGGTACTCGTGCTCGTAATCGACCGGAAGAGTTGGAGTACGATTACGAGTACCATATCATTGAGTACGAGTACGAGTTTGATCTGGCCTCAAGGCCCAAAACAAAGGTAACTGCTCTCCGAGGCCACCTGCCATGTCCACCGAAACCCCCTCCCGCCTTCAGGAAGACACCGTCCGCGAGCGGCTCAAGAAGGTCATTGACCCCGAGCTGTTCGTCAACATCGTCGACCTCGGCCTGATCTATGTGGTCGACGTCCGCGACAGCACGGCCCAGCCCGGCAAGTTCGACGTTCACATCGAGATGACGATGACCAGTCCGATGTGCCCCGCCGGCCCGCAGCTGGTCGGGCAAAGCAAACAGTTCGTCGCCGAGCATCCCGAAGTCGCCGAGGTTCAGGTCAAAGTCGTCATGGACCCACCCTGGACCCAGGACATGATGTCCGACGACGCCCGCGACCAGCTGGGGATTTTCTAGTGTTTCCCCGTGGCGACAAAGCTCCCGCTTTGTCCCTGTTTCGTACCAACTGACCTTCCGCGCCCGAAGCCGGAATGGCAAGAGCTTGGCTCCACTGCGGTTTCGGTAGCCCAGGATATTCGGACTGTGGCGGGGGCGGCAGAATGGGTTCCGCAGGAGGTCCGGAAGACGAACGAAATCAAGGTCAGGGCAAAGGTTTTGAAGTTTCGCTTTGTGGTTTTTTGCCGCAAAAATACCAGCCCGCAGCGCAAGCAAGGACCCGCATTGGTGCTGCTTTTTCCTTGCTTGCGCTGCGGGCTGGTATCGAAAGGTCAACTTCAAAAGGTGAAGGCCTCGGTGCGGCGATTCACCGAAGAGTTCTAGCGACGCGGCCGGTCGTCGAACTCTTCGACCATCGCCGCGAATACGTCACGCGTCCGTTTCAAAGCCCTGGCGGCTTCCGTGAAAAGAAACGCAATCGCAAGCCCGAAACTAACGCCGATACAATCGGGCAAGTCAAGGTTATTCGCGTCCCTGGCACCTGACCTGGCGCTGGCGGTAGCGTTTCTGGTCGCGTGGCTGATGCCTGGCGCTCCTGGGATGGCGACCGCAGTGGATTGCCGGACCATCATGATCCTGCAGGGGCTGTCGCTCCTGGCCGCGGTGCTGGTGGGTGGCTTCCTTCAGATTGCGTTCGTGTTTCTTCCCGTGGTGCTTGGCGTTTGCATCCTCTGGCTGGTAGCGACGGGGACGGCGGGCATCTCGTGGGCCTGGATCGGCTTTGTGTGGTATGTCGTCGGTTCCTTCCTCGACGGTCTTCGCGCCCATCGCGGTGAGTTCGGCTCGACCCGCCTGAACCCGGAACATCCCCATCGCCGCTACGACCGGCTGGTGCTGTTGTACGCTGGTACGGTGCCGATCATTATGGGATTGTGGCTTGTCGGCAGTCCGGCGCGGTGGGCGATTTGGGGAGCGATTTATTTCTCGCTGTCGGCGGCAGTTGACACGGTGCTGCGCGACTGGTTCGATCGGATCCCGCGGGGAATTTTGCGCTGGATGCAAAAGCGCGTCCGCAATCCGCAGATGGAGGCCGAAGTCGGCATTTGTCTGGATTGCATCCATGTACAGCCGGCAATTCCTTCCCGGCCTGGCCGAAGGATCCGCTGCTTGTTGTCGGCCACCGACCCTGGATTTCCGGAGTATCCCCCGACCCCGGTTCATGACTGCGACGGTTTCGTCCAACCGGCGGAGCACTCATAGCCATGCGATGCCAATGCCATTGCAGTTCGAGGCAGTCCAACAACAAGCCAACACAGCCTGATTCTCCCTCCGTCATATATCCCTTTTGAAACGAGACGGCTGGCCACTCTGCCTGCGGTTCATCTCGTCGTCGGAATTTGGCTGGCGGGAGGTCGCCTCGCGGGCAGTGTCGTCGCCCAACTGAAAGGGGGCCGGCGATGACAGGCGAAGAAAACGCCCGAGAAGGACCTCCGGGGCTTCGTGATGCAAGTCAACAAAAAAACCCGCAGAATCCTGCGATGGCATGCAGGAAAATGCGGGTCGATGGGCGATGAGGGACTCGAACCCCCGACATCTTCCTTGTAAGGGAAGCGCTCTAGCCAACTGAGCTAATCGCCCGGGTGCCGGACGGTGGGTACCGTCGGCAAGTTTGAACTTGATCGCGTGGTTTTAGTTTACCAGTTTGGGGGCTGTCAATCGTTGGGCGCCGGAGCTGGAGGGCGGGCAAAAGGCGAGTCCCGGCGCGCCGGGATCAGCCCTCCGTGGGTCGGAGTGGGCCGATTGGCAGGAGACTCTGAGCCTGTTCGAGACACCAGGCGGACTCGAGCCTGGAACGGACAAGATACACGGAGGGCTGACGCCCTGCCGCTCGCCTGGTTCCTACAGGCCGCCCCCGCCGCCTGAGCCGCCATCGTTCTTGGGTTTGTCGGGCGGGGTGTCGGAGCCACCGGAGTCTTTAGGCTGATCCGAATCGTCGTCGGGAGGAGTGTCGGAATCCGGGGGAGTTTCACCATCACCACCGCCTTCGGAATCGCCACCGCCCTCCGCATCGCCTTCACCGCCAGAATCGTCGCCTTCACCGCCCGAGTTATCGCCTGACGGGGTGTCGGTGTCGTCTGCGTCCCCGTCCGGCGTCTCGCCCGTTTCGTCGTCAACGGCAGGATCGTCGGACGAATCGCCGTCGCCGGATTCATCCTCTTCGTCGTCGGCTGGAAGTTCCTCGACCTGATCGTCGGGGATCGCGCCTTCGGAGGCTATTTCAAAGCCCTTGCGGAGTTTGGTAAAGGGCAGCTTGCCGGTGTCGAGCAGTTCCGCCCACAGGATGCCGTCGGGATTCTCAAGCGGCTTGATCTTGTCGAGCGCGACGAGGAAAGCCGGCTTCATGGTCTCCAGTTCGAACTTCTTCTTCTCGATCCCTTCGAGTGCTTCCCATTGCGCGGTCAGGTCGGCGCTGGCCATTTCGACGTTGAAGAGCTTGCCGAAGTCGTTGGTTTCCGTTTTCGGCTTGCCCTTGACGTGGCAGGCTTCGCACTTGACCGAGAGGCCTGGATAGCGGCGTTCAAGCTGCTTCTTGAAAACCGTGTGACCGGATGCGGTCGGAACTCCGAACCCGGCAGCCATGACGGCTGCAATCAGCAGCATCGCGCTGCCGAGGCTCCAGCGGAATACGTGACTGGTCGTGCCGGACCCACGACGGTCGCCGTTTTTTTGCCGACAGTTTCGATCAACCATGCTGACTTCCATCGGCTCTGTTTCCTGCGGTCCCCGGATCTTCCCGGGACTGACTCCGTACTCGTGGGACGTTTTCTGGCTGGAACCAGCGGTGCTGGCAGCCGGCCGAAAAGCTCCCCTCTCTGGTATCGGCAAGGGAGTCCCCGGCAGAGAGTTCCCGGAAGAATTGTAGCACAACCAAACTGCACTCCGCGGAGTAAACAGAGACGAACAAGACCCGTCGTGGGTTCGGTCCCATCATCGAGGGCCGGACATCGGCCCGAGCACAATTCCCGGAACTTCAGCGCGGCAGCTGATGGACTTGAAGATCGCTCAAGGTCTCGCTGCCTGTTCCGCCGGCGCGGCAGCGCAGCCAGACGCCGACCGGGTCGCCGACGGCGGCACTCTCGGCATCGGCATCAGCGGCCTGAAACTGCGCACCGCAATGGCGGCAGCGGAGCGGCAGCCCGAGCAGGCGGACATGGCGCAAAGATCGGGCCGTGCAGGCCGGACAGCGGCTGCTGAATGACAAGGCAATGGACATGGCGTACGCCTCCGATTCCATTCGTTTGCGCCTGGACGGGAACTGCTTGCAAGTGGAGTCGTCCAGCCAAGTTGCACGGGCCCCGGGCTGCCAACTACCCATCGACTGGCAGTCGTTATAGTTCGGTCGCGGGGCCTGACCAACCCGAAGTTTGAGGGAGCGGATACAGCTTGCAGGTCAGGGCCTTCAATACAGTCCCGTTGCGCGGACGCCCCCTCCCCCGCCCTCCCCACACCGCTCAAAGCAGCGGCGGGGGAGGGAGCCGGAATAGAAAATCTGGCGCTCCCCACACCGCTCAAAGCGGCGGGGGAGGGGGCCGGAAAAGAAATGGTCTTTGTTCCCCAAGCAATCCAGGCAGCCGGATCTTGCTCGCGCTGCGGGCCGGTCGTTTTCCGGTTGCCAGACAAATACCTGATGCCAGCACCTTGGCTCTCAGCGGCTGACCGGGCTGGAATCGCTGGCCTGATCGGGGAGCCGGGCGACAGCAGAATCCGTTCCGGCGGCCGAAGCGCCATCGGAAAGTGCCTGTTCGAGGTCGGCCGTGATTTTCATCAGGTTCGTGACCACGTCATGGTGGGAGAACCGGCCGTTGCGGGGAGCGTGAACAACGACACGGGCAAGGACCCGGCCATCGACAATCATGGGCAGTTCGACCCGCCATTCGTTTGACATCCCGCCCTTGAGTCCGTTCTTTTTCCACTCGGCGTGAAAGCCCTCGTGCATCCACGGCGCGTTGACGTCGAAGACGATCTGGTTCAGTTCGCATTCGCCGGCGAACTCGCGAAGCCGGGTCCACATTTCCTGCCAGTCGTGGTGGCCCTGCAGCTGGACCGTGTCCTGCTGGATCGTCGCGCTGGTTTCCTTGCGGCGGATCAGGAGGAACGAGCGCAGCAGTCCGTTGACGCGCCGCGCGATCAGGTTGAACTCGGCGACTGCGAAAATCCGGCCAGTGATCATGACCACCAGCACCATCACGATTGACGCGATGGCGTACTCGGTCTGCCCCGTGATCATGGCCAGCGCGGCGCCCATCGCAGTCATCGTGCAGAGGGCCGCGAGCCAGACCAGGCTGGTGACCGGGCTCAGTCCGCTGCGGGCCATGATATGGTGCAGGTGCCCGCGGTCTTCGGCGTAGATGCTGCGGCCCGTGAAGCGGCGGCGGATGATGGCCGCGGTCGTGTCAATGAACGGGATCGCCAGCAGCGCGACCGGAGCGAACACGGCGTAGGCCACCGCCTGTTTAAAGGCGCAGCGGATGGAAATCGCGGCGATTACAAACCCGATCAGCATGCTGCCGGCGTCGCCGAGGTAGGCCTTCGCGGGCGGAAAGTTGTAGCGCAAAAAGCCGAGCAGGCTGCCGACCATCGCCAGCAGGATCACGGCGTCGAGCGGATGATCGTAGCGGAGGGCCATCACCGCCAGCGACGAGCAGACGATGATCCCGATCGTGGAGGCGAATCCGTCGGCCCCGTCG
>JANOFL010000318.1:0-4901 GCA_031405895.1 Planctomycetota bacterium | reverse complement strand
CACGGCGGCATCGTCGGCGGTGGCGAAAATCGCCGGCGTGCGGTCGCTGCTGGTGAAGATGCAACGCGAGATCGCCCGTGCGGGCGATTATGTTTGCGAAGGCCGCGACCAGGGGACGGTGGTCTTTCCCGACGCCATCGCCAAGTTCTTCCTCACCGCGTCCGCTGAATGCCGGGCGCGGAGGCGGCTGGAAGACTTGCGGCAGCGTGGCATTCATTCGACGATGACCGAACAGCTCGAACAGCAGGCCGAGCGCGACCATCGCGACCAGACGCGTTCGACCGGGCCGCTGGTCCCGGCCGATGATGCGATCGTGATCGACACAACTGAGATTGCCGTCGATCAGGTCGTCCAGCGGATGAAGCGCCTGGTCGAAAAGCGGGTTGCCGATCAAAAGGCCGGTGCCTCTGCCCATGTCTGACGCGGGACCGGCCGGCCTGTTCGACTGGGCGTTGCTGTTCCATGAGTTTCCGCCCGGCCACGCCCGGGAAAGCCACTGGGACCTGCTGATCCGCGAAGGCGAAGTCCTTCGCGCCTGGGCACTCGATCGCAATCCGCTGGAACATGAGCATTGCCGGGCTACGGCGCTGCCCGACCACCGGCTGCTTTACCTCGACTGGACGGGCACCCTCAGCGGCGACCGCGGGCAAGTCACCCGGCTCGCCCGCGGACGGATCGAGCGAAACTGGTTCGATGGCGTCCGCTTCGGTTGGGATTTGACCTTTGAGGACGTTGATGCAAGCACTTTGACCCTGAGCATCCAACCCGGCAAAACCGGCGAGCCGACCATGGTTCAAGCTCGCCGCGCGGGAAGAGGCGGTCGCCAATCGTCGGAAACGAACACGTTGTAACGGCGGCCAGTTGGCCGACGGTCACTCCGTGAACAGCGCCGAGCCGATTCGCACCAGCGTCGCTCCGGCTGCAATCGCTTCGCGAAAGTCGCCCGACATGCCCATCGACAGTTCATTCAGCCGGAAACGGGCGACCGGGTTGGCGTTGCAGCGATCTGCCAGCTCCCGGACTTCCTCGAATTGTCGGCGGGCTGTCGCCGGCTCGCTTTCCAGTCCGCTCATCGCCATCAGTCCGACGACCTCCAGCCGTTTCAGCCGGTCCAGATGCTCAAGCACGCCCGGCAGGGCAGGGGGGGCAAAGCCGTGCTTGGCAACTTCACCCGAAACGTTGACTTCCAGCAGGCACCGGACCGGGACGCCGCGCGACAAGGCTTCGGCATCGAGCGCAACGGCCAGGCGAAGACTGTCGACCGAGTGAATCAGTGCCGTGCCCGGAACCACCAGACGAATCTTGTTGCGTTGCAGGTGGCCAATCAGGTGCCAGTGAACCGGCAAGTCCGCCAGCTCCTCCCGCCGGGCCGCCAGCTGCTGCGGACGGTTTTCGCCGACTTCGACCTGACCGCACCCGGCCAGCTGCCGGATCACGTCGACACTGACACCTTTGGTCACTGCAACCAGATTGACGGCCGAAACCGGGCGGCTGGCGCTGATGCACGCTTCGGCAATCGCTTCCTGCACGCGGCGCAGATTCGCGGCTAATTGCCCGGAAGTCAGCGTTTCCACGTCAAGGCTCGATCAGCAGAAGCGTCTGATGTCCGCCGTCGCGGCCGAACCGGCCAATGTAGAAGTCGTGGCAGACGTTGGCCCCGAGGAACGTCCGGTTGGCGGTCTCCGCCAGGCTCCGGTAAACAACCCATTGCTGTTTGCCGATCTGGAACCGGAACGCGACGGCGACGTCGGCCGGCACCGAGACGAGGCTCTCGCCGACTGTCAGGGCACGCCAGGTTCGCGGCCTGACCGCCCGCTGGGGCGAAAGATCGAACACCGTCGCGGCAAACATCCGCGTTCCCACCAGCGACTGGTCCAGCGTGAGCGAACCGGGGCTGGCCGTAAACGCGTGCCCGGTCTGGTCGCGCTGCCATTCACCAATGGAGACGGGCAAAACCAGCGCCGCCGGCTCTTCCCGCGCCAGGATGACCTCACGCGTTTCCGATTCCTGCTGGGCGGTCACTCCCGCCGCAAGCGGCCAGGCCACGCGATAGTCCAGCCTTCCGGTCTCTGGTCCGATCAGCGAGTCGCCGACCAGCAGCAGGTCGTCATCGCGCACCAGCACGATCAGCCGCTGGAACGTCCAGCCCGCTTCGTTGGCCAGCTGCAGCTCGAGATACTGGACGTCCTTGTCTTCGTGCCAGCAGTTGAGCGTCCAGCGCGGCTCGTCCCACTCCAGCGGCCGGCCGTTGAGGCTCCAGAGCGTCTCGACCCGGCCGGCGATCAGCGGTGTCCGCGCAGCAATTTCGAGCGCCATCTCCTCGCCATCCAGCCCAACGGCAACCCGGGCCGCCGACCGGCGCCAGGAACACCGGAGCAGGCCGGTGCCCTGGGTCTCACTGAAATGACTGGGACTGGGCAGCTTTCCGTCCGGCCAGTCACGCCGCAGCAGTTGCCGCTCGATCAGGCGATGATCTTCGCGTTCCAGCGAAAGGCTCTTGATCGCTGCGGCCAGGGCCGGGTCCAGGTCCACATTCGCAGGACATAGTGGAAGGCTGCCGCGCGGACCGATCAACAGCATCCACTGCCGGATCATCCAGTCGAGCCTTCCCGCTGCCAGGGGCGAAAGGGCTTCGCCCACCAGCCGGGCCAGGCCGGCCACGCGCGCCGCCGCGGCAGCGACCAGTCCCGCATCGCCCAGCTGCCGACCAGGCAGGCAGCCCTCGGCATCGACCGAGTTCTCGAACCATTCCTCCAGCCGACGGGTGGCCCGCCGTGCCAGCCGTTCGCGTACCGGTTCGTCGTCAGGCAGTGCTGCCGCGATGACGAGCAGCAGTTCGACCTGGGTCCAGAGCCAGACCTGCGGCTCAGGATGGGGAAACTCGTCCAGACCGTCCGTGGCGGCCAGAAGTTCCGCCACGAGCCGTTCGCGCCAAGTGTGCTCCTCCGCCTGATCGGGATCGGCTCCCAGGCAAACCAGCCACGCCGCGGCGATCAGTTCAAATGCGTCAGCGGGTTCGCGCTGGCTCAAACCGGCAAAGCGTTTTTCGCCTGCCAGTCCCGCCAGCTGCCGGTTCCACTTGAGGTCCGGCTCACCAAGCCGCCGCGGCTTCGACCAGGTCCATGCCCTGTTGAGCAAACCGGCCAGCAGGTGTTCGCGCTGTTCCGGGCTGGCAACCCAAAGCAACGGATGCACACGACCGGATTGCCAGCCCTTCAGCAATCGCTTGCCATCCAGCCGGGCAACCGCTGCAACGACGGCCACTGGCAAGTCCGCAGGCGCGTCGGCCGGCTGGGCGGTTGAATCCGGTTCTTGCGGCAGGGTGTCCGGATCAGTGGCTCGCAACTTCCTCCGTTTGGAGCGGCGGCCACGCCCGGTCTTTTCACGCACCGCGGCAGCGGCAATGGACTCGTCGTCCAGCTCTTCCAGTCGGGGCATATCGGTCAACGCGGGGGCGTTTGAGTTTGCGGATGGCAATGCGCATTTTGGCTCGCACGAATCGATGGGAGACAAGCCGATGGCGGTCAGGTATGTCGCCCCGTGCTCCCCTTCGGCTTGCCGACTATCGACCAGTTTGCGGCCAGGCTGGTGAGCCAGGTCGCTGAATCGAATACAATCTTAGCTGCCCGGAACGGGATTCCTACCAGCAGGACCGCGCGGATGACCGCGTAGCGGCTCGTTGCCCGGAAGAAGCGCGTGAATCACGGCGACCAGTGCAACGGTTTAAACACATGAACATCCAATGGCGGCCCAGACAGCCTGAAACAAACAGTCGAACCGTGTTTGCGCTGGTGGCTCTGTGCTCCGCGGCCGCGTGCAGCGGCTGCCAGCGCATCGAAGTCGCCGACTCAACGTTCGGGTCAGCCATTCAGGCTGTTGCTCCGGCTGTCGACCGTGCAATTCCAGGTTCCGGCATTCAGGAACCGGCCAACGAATCGCCTGAAACGGGCAGCCCGGCGGCCAATCCGTCGGCAACCGGCGCTGTGGACCAGGAGCCATCCCCATCCGGCGAGCCCCCAGCCCCCCATGAAGCTGGTGTTGATCCGGAATCCGGCGCCCAATCGCCGGAGTTGAAGGATGCCAGCAAAGTGGCTGAATCAGCTGGCATCGAAACGGCCGGCCAGGACGTTTCGCCCGACGCGGCAACGCCCATGGACTCTGCCGCCGACCTGATCGCGGCCGGTTTGATTGACCCGCAGTGGAAGCGGATGGACCCCATCCGCGAAGTCTGGATCGATTTTGAAAAGCGGCAGGTTGTGCTGGGTGGCCGCATCTGTTTTCGTGAAGGGATGCTGGAGATGTTCGCCTGCCCGCGGGGGACAAAGGAACACGAATCGGTCGTCGCCGTGGAGTCCTCCGCGCGTCAGGCCCACGCTTGCCTGCTGGCACTCGGTTGCAACCCAGGCAACCCCGTTTCCTGGGACCCGGAATACAAAGTAGCCGCCGGACCTGAGATTGGAATTGAAGTGGCGTGGAAAGAAAACAGTGAGACGGTCCGCCGTGACGCCCGCGAAATGGTGCTGGACATAAAAACGGGCGAGCAGCTCAGGCAAGCCTGGGTCTTTGGCGGCAGCCGCGTCTTCACCGAGGAATCCACCGGCGAAGAGTTCTACTGCGGCGATGGCGGCGAATTCGTCTGCGTTTCCAACTTTTCCACCGCCACGCTCGACTTGCCCATCGACAGCAGCAATGCCAACGGCATGTTGATGTTCGAGGCCAACCCCGCGAAAATTCCGGAACTTGAAACGCGGGTCCTGCTCTTTCTGGTTCCTCCACCCGAAGTCGCCGCATCGCCCGTCGACAAATGAGCCACATTGCGCAGCCCGTCGAAGCCATTTGATTGCCAAGTTGAGAGAGTCGGGGGGGGGTCAGCGGCAACAGGCCGGCAAACACCCCCCACC
>JANOFL010000308.1:0-2019 GCA_031405895.1 Planctomycetota bacterium | reverse complement strand
GTCGTGTGGCTTTTTCGACCGCCCCGAAAAATACGAAAACCCTGTCCCCCAAAACGACTCCCGACCCCCTCCTCGATTACCGGTTGCCATGAGCAGTTGTCGCCAACCGAATGGCCGGCTGGTCGTGATCTCCGGGCCGAGTGGAGCTGGCAAATCGTCGGTGCTCGAGCGGGTTCTCGCCGATTGCAAATTGCCGCTCCAGATGAGTGTCTCGGCCACAACACGGCCGCCACGGCCAGGCGAATCCAACGGCGTCCACTACTGGTTCCTTGCGACGCAGAAGTTCAAGGAGCGGCGCGAAGCGGGCGACTTTCTCGAATGTTTTGAAGTCTTTGGCCACGGCCACTGGTACGGAACGCTGCGGGAAACCGTCTCCACTGGCCTTCGGGCCGGAAAATGGGTAGTCTTGGAGATCGATGTGCAAGGGGCGGCCGAGGTCTGCCGGGTGTTTCCTGACGCGATCACCCTCTTTGTTCACCCCGGCAGCCTGACCGAGCTGGAAAGACGCCTGCGCGGCCGCCAGACCGAATCAGAGGTTGCCATCCAGGACCGGCTGGAAACAGCCCGTCGCGAAGTCGCCACCAGCCACTGGTACCAGCACACTATCGTCAACGACAACCTGGCCGACTGCGCGGCCGCCATCTGTTCCATCCTCGAAGACCACGACAGGAACGCCTGATGTACGACCAGCTCAAAGAAGAATTGCTGATCCGCAAGGTCGGTGGCCGGTTCAAGCTCTCGACACTGATCCAGAAACGGCTCGTCCAGCTCAACCGCGGCTCGCGCCCGCTGATCGACACCCGGTTAACCGACCGGATGGCGATCGTACTGCAGGAGATCGAGCAGGAAAAAATCTACCTCGACATGACCAACACCGTGCGGACCAGCGGGTCGCCCGATTTCATCGACGCTCCCGAACTCGACCTCGACGATCTTTAGCGTGGGATAGGCTTCCAGCCTGTCGGACGTAGGGTGGGTGGAGTCCGCGAAACCCACCACGTTTATAGTCCGCGATCGGCAAACACTGGTTGCGGAATCCGCAGTGGGTCGCGAAGACTTCGCCATGCCTGAACAGTCCATTCTCCTTGGCATAACCGGCGGGATTGCCGCTTTCAAATCGGCCGCGCTCGCCAGCCAGCTGGTCCAGTCCGGCCGGTCGGTCCGCGTTGTGATGACCCGCGCGGCCACCCGTTTCGTTGGCCCGGCCACGTTCGCTGCCATCACCGGCCAGCCGGTCGTCACCTGGATGTTCGACCCGGCCTTCCCGCTCGGTCCCCACATTGAGCTGGCGCGGCAAGCGACCCTGCTCTGCGTGGCTCCTGCGAGTGCCGGGTTCCTTGCGAGGGCCGCCCATGGCTCGGCCGACGACCTGCTCTCAACGCTTTATCTGTGCTACCGCGGTCCAGTGATTCTGGCTCCGGCGATGAACTGCGAAATGTGGGATCACGCCGCCGTCCAGCGCAACCTTGCTCGGGTCAAGGACGACGGCGCCATCATCGTCCCGCCCGGCGAAGGCTGGCTCAGTTGCCGCACCCGCGGCGTCGGCCGGATGGCGGAGCCGGCTGAAATCGCCAGACTGATTGAGTCGACCCTGCGCGCAGATTAACGGCGTAACAAGAGCTGCTTCTGCTGCCAGCCCATCGTTTGACGGCAAGCCGGCGCTCTCACACCCGCTTTCGTCCCGTCTGCTGGTTGTAGGTACTCTCGAATATCTTGTCGGCATTGGACGCCTCGAAGCCATCGCGGCGCTGTTCGCGACGAAGCAGGTCGGGCGAAAGATGTTCGGCGCCGGGAAGCGGGAGGCGCTCGGCGAACTCGACGTAAGAGCCGGAAATCCGGTGCGGAATGGCCCGGCCTGTTTCGTCAACAAAAGTCGCGGTGACCATTCCGGCCACCGTTGAACTCTGGATCAGCAGCCCATCCGCGCTGGACTTTGCCTTGCCGCCGGAGTCGTTCAGTTTGAACCCGTTCCGCTCGAGGACCTCCTTGAACCGCGCGATAGTGTTGTAGCCGGCCGGC
>JANOFL010000267.1:0-14157 GCA_031405895.1 Planctomycetota bacterium | reverse complement strand
GCAGCTGGCTCGACGCCAGTTCTTCGTTGTTGAGTTCCGCGAGCTGGCCCGTCGCTGCGGCCTGCTTTTCAAGCAGCGACTCGCGTTTCTGTTTCAGCCCGCTCTGGCGTCCCTGCAACGAGACCAGTTCGGTCTGGATTTTTTCGAAGACCGGATTGATGACCGCGCTGGTCTGCGTCCGCTGCTTGGGAAGCTTTTCCAGCTCACCCGAAATCTCCAGCAGCTGGCGGTCGATTTCGCGAATCCGGAAGTGCTCTTCATCGTACTGGGCCAGCAGCCGGGCCCGCTCGTTCTGCAGGTCGAAGTAGCGGGCCCGGGCACCCTCGGTGGAGAGGCTTTCGAGACCTCCGGCCGGCGTCTCGAGAAACTCCTCGAGAGCGGCCAGACGTTCGGTCAGTTCGGTGGCCTGGGAATCCGCGTTGGCCAGTTCCACTTCGACATCCACCAGCTGGCCCTCGATCCGGTCGATGATCCCCTGCAGCGTCATGCGGGCGGATTCGAGCGACAAATAGCCGTTTTCATTGCGAAAATCGCGTTGGGCTTCGATGGCGTCGTCCAGCTGAAGCGACTGGTCGGCGTACTCCTTCGCGAAAAACTCGCGGGAACTCGAGGCGGCATGGATCTGGAGATGGTGCTCGCGGGTCCGCTCCATCAGCGTGTTGACAATCCGCTGCGACAGCCCGGACCGGTGGCTCTTGGCGTAGACCGAAATGACCGAAGTGTTCTTTTCGAGGTAGACCTTGAGGTTCTCCGAGATTTCCTTCGCGGCCAGTTCCAGCTGGTTCAGCCGCTCAAGCTCGGATGCCGACAAGCCATCAACTTCAACCCCGCCGCCCGACGGCAGGATTCCACCGATCCAGCCGGTGAGGAAAGCGAAATCGTTTCTGAGGATTTCCTCCGGTCCGATCTCTTCGGCCACCTGGAGCAAGACCCCGCGACTCTTGATGATCTCCATCACCGAACGGATTTCCCGTTCGGGCGCGTCCATCACGGTGACGGTCCGGGCCGCCGCCGACGGATCAAGCGTCAGGCCCGTGCGTCCCAGCTGGACGAAGATGTGGCCTTCCGAGCCGTACTTTCGCGGGGACAGCTTCCAAAACAGCGCCGTGGCCGCGAGGCCGGCGAGCAGGATCAGCGTAAAGCGGCCCGGCCGGCGGCGAATCGCCACCAGCAGGTCGCGGAGCGTCAGACTCGGTTCACTGTTCATCAAGGCCTCTGGTTGCGAAAGCCGGGTGTGACGGACGGACCTGGCTCTGACGGCACTGGTTCAGCCGATGGCCCGGTCGATCAACGACAACACCAGCTCCATGCGAGCGGTCACAGAGCAGTCCGTTGCAGCTGGCTTGGCTGTACGCCAACCGGGGACGGCTGGATCAGCGGCCGAGCGACGATCACATTGAGCGAACGAACTTTCAAATTCAGTAAACTGGTGAAGAAGTACCGGCAGGGGGAAACAGGCAAGCCGACCTGAGTATATTTGCACTCCGTGGAAATGCAATCACCTTAAAACAGTCAAAGGCGGAAACGACGCCCTTAAACAGAATCCGCCCCGCGAAATGTGAGTAATTCGAGAAGACTGACATCGATCGTTTACCCTTCCTGCTTTTTTTACAGTTCGTGGAGGCCAGATTCTAGGCGGCTTGAAACACCGGACAAGGGCACGCTGCCTGGAGTGGCCTGCGTTGTTGCGTTCCGCCAGTTTCCTGCGCCGTGCCTGTCGCAAAGGCAGGCAGCCGCTCGAATCTCTGCCAGCCAGAAGGCCACGGCCAGAAACCCGCCCCTCGTTCAGACTTCTCGCCCGGTCAACGCGCCGCGGCACCTGAAGCGATTTCCGCCAGCCGCTCGACGGTCATGTCTTGAAGGGACTCGACGACCACGTCAGGAAGTGCTTGCGCGAGCTCCGCCGTCGAACTCCAGCCGGTTGCCACGGCCAGCACCTTCATGCCGTTGCCGCGAGCACACTGGATGTCATGGATCGTGTCGCCAATCACAACGGTCGTGGCCGGATCGCAGCTGTGGCCCGCGCCCCGCATCGATTCAACAGCGTTGGCGGCGACTCTCGTCCGGCAGCCAAGCCAGTCGCCAAAACCGCCACCGCGGAAAAAATGATCGATTTCCGAATGGCGAAGTTTGAGCCTTGCTCCCTGCTCGCTGTTGCCCGTGATCAGGCCCAGCTCCCAGTCGGCGCTGGCCGCCAGTTCCAGGAGCAGCCGCATTACGCCGGGCAACAGCACCGATCCGGAATCGCGTCGACTTTCCAGTTCGTGCTGGAGTTCAACATGGTAGTGTCGGCGAAAGACCGCGTAATGATCGCGAGGTTCCAGCCGCAGCGCCGCCAGCAGATCGTGAAAGATGGCAAAGTCGGTCCGGCCAGAAAGCTCGACGGCCGGGAATTCGTTGACGCCGTACAGCTTGATGGCTGTGCGGTGCATGGCCCGCTTGCCAGCGCCGCCCGTGTTCAGCAAGGTGCCGTCAATGTCGAACAGGGCCGTTGGCATGCGGTTGAATCAGGTCGGTGGTGTGGCCAGTGTCAGCTTTCGCTCCGCGAAGGTTTCCCGCCCCGGCGTTCGCCAACCTCTAACGCGGCCCAACCGCAAACAAGGGGCGCAAACGAGGGGGTCAGGAGCCGTGTTCGCCTACGGCTTTCCCGCTCAGCGTGGACGAAAACGACACCCGACGCCTTCCAGAGAGACCTCTTTCGCGGAGCGAAAGGCGACTCTGGAAAGCCTGGCTCCCGCGCCGGATGGCTACGCCGCTTTCACCGAGCCGATCCGCATCGCATAGAACGACCGCCAGATGAAAAACAGGGCGACGAGGAACAGCCCGGCCGCGATCACCTGGTTCAGCCCAATCCCGTACTTTTCGCCAAATTCGACGGCGAACGCCTGTTTGGACAGGCTGACTGCCAGTTCCACAGCGAGCAGCCCGAACAGCGTCGTGAACTTGATCACCGGGTTCAGGGCAACCGACGACGTATCCTTGAACGGGTCGCCCACGGTGTCCCCG
Organism: Planctomycetota bacterium; assembly: GCA_031405895.1. Classification (GTDB taxonomy): domain Bacteria; phylum Planctomycetota; class Planctomycetia; order Pirellulales; family Pirellulaceae; genus BJ22. Next base: position 11,151 of record JANOFL010000267.1, on the reverse strand, counting down.
ACGACGCAGGCGGCGTGCAGGTCGGTGCCTTTTTCCTTCAGGTCGACTTCCACCAGTTTCTTGGCGTTGTCCCAGGCACCCCCGGCGTTGGCCATGAAAATCGCCTGGTAGAGTCCGAAAATCGCGATCGAGAACAGGTAACCGATGAAGAAGAACGGCTCGACGAAGGCAAACGCGAGCGAGATAAAGAACACGCTCAGGAAGATGTTGAACATCCCCTTCTGGGCATAGAGCGTACAGATCTCGACGACCCGTTTGCTGTCGGCCACCGAGGCCCGGGCAGTACTTTCCAGGTTGATGTTCGCCTTGATGAATTCCACCGCCCGATAGGCACCCGTCGTGACGGCCTGCGTGCTGGCCCCGCAGAACCAGTAGATCACCGAGCCACCCGTGATCAGGCCAAGCACGAAGGGCGCGTGCATCAGGCCGAGCTTCTCGACATCGACGGTCAACTGCTCGGTCAGGCCCATGATGATCGAGAAAATCATCGTCGTGGCACCGACCACCGCGGTGCCAATCAGCACCGGTTTGGCAGTGGCTTTGAAGGTATTCCCGGCTCCGTCGTTTTCTTCGAGGAGGTGCTTGGCTTCCGCGAATTTCGGCTCAAACCCGTGGTCCCGCTTGATCTCGTCCCGCACGCCCGGGACGCTTTCGATCAGGGAAAGCTCATAGACCGACTGGGCATTGTCGGTGACAGGTCCGTAGGAGTCGACGGCGATCGTCACCGGACCCATGCCGAGGAAGCCGAACGCGACCAGCCCGAACGCGAAAACGGCCGGGGCCAACATGAACCCGCCCAGGCCCATCGTTGAAAAACAGAACGAAACCGCCATCAGCGACACGATTCCGATCCCCAGCCAGAAGGCCGAGAAATTGCCGGCCACAAGCCCGGAAAGGATATTGAGCGACGCACCGCCTTCCCGCGATGACGCCACCACTTCCTTCACGTGGGCTGAACTGGTGGAGGTGAAGACCTTGACCAGCTCGGGAATCACAGCTCCGGCGAGTGTCCCGCAGGAAATGATTGACGAGAGAATCCACCAAAGGTCCTTGTTGCCGGCGAGGTTCGGAATCATCAGCCACGAAACCAGGTAGGTCAGGCCGATCGAGACGATCGAAGTGATCCAGACCAGCCGGGTCAGCGGCATCTCGAAGTTCATCTTCGGAGCGCGGGCGTAGGTCGCCTTGGTCAAGGCTTCATTGACGAAGTACGACAGGGCCGAGGCGATGACCATCATCACTCGCATCGCGAAAATCCAGACCAGCAACTGGACCTGGATTGTCTGGAATTCTGGGCCGGCGACTTTTTCGTTGATTGCCAACAGGATGAAGGCAATCAGGGCCACGCCGGTCACGCCGTAGGTCTCGAATCCGTCGGCACTGGGTCCGACCGAGTCACCGGCGTTGTCCCCAGTGCAGTCGGCGATCACGCCCGGATTGCGGGCGTCGTCTTCCTTGATCTTGAAGACGATCTTCATCAGGTCCGAGCCGATGTCGGCGATCTTGGTGAAAATCCCGCCCGCGATGCGGAGGGCCGCCGCGCCCAGGCTTTCGCCAATCGCGAAGCCAATAAAGCAGGCCCCGGCGTTGACGCCCGGCACGAACAGCAGAATGCAGAGCATGATCAGCAGTTCGACGCTGATCAGCATCATCCCGATGCTCATCCCGGCCTTGAGCGGAATGGCGTAGCAGGGATAGGGCAGCCCTTCGAGGCTCGCGAAAGCCGTCCGCGAGTTGGCAAAAGTGTTCACCCGGATGCCGAACCACGCCACGATGTAGCTGCCCGCGATGCCAACCAGCGAAAAGGCCAGAATCATGGCAACCAGGCCCGGCGGGAAGCCGGTTGTGCCCGCGGCGGTACCGTCGTCATAGTGGGCTAGCCGGCCGAAGTAAAATCCGACCACGACCGCGATGAAGACCCACAGCAGCAGGATGAACTTGCCCTGCGTCAGCAAGTAGGTTTTGCAGGTCTCGTAGATCAGGTCGGAAATCTCCAGCATCGACTTGTGGACCGGCATGTTCTTGAGCTGGCTGTAAATCCACAGCCCGAACGCGAGGCCGAGGGCGCTGACAACCAGTCCGACATAGAGAATCGTGGTTCCAGCGACCGACTCGTTGAAGAATCTGACCGAGCCGAGATCGGGAATCTTGAGGTTGGCTTCTCCGCCCCCTTCCAGCGCCGATGCCGGTGCGGCGGCAAGGGCCGCGAAGGCAAACAGCAGGGCGGCCAGTAACGGCAGCCGGAGACGACCGAGGAATGAGCGTTTCATGATCCCGCTTGTACCGGAAAAACTGGTTTTTTGCCGAAATTGAAGCCCCAGTTTGAGTTGCTGGCCCCTTTTTGCAAGGTGGCTTTTCCCCGCTGCGATGCGACAAAAACGCCGATGCCATGTTGCCCGCCATTCCATTCAGGCGGCTTGGCGAGCGGCAGGGCGTCAGCCCTCCGTGTCGTGTTGAAGGGTTGCCCACCATACCGTTCATCCGGCTTCCCCAAAGTTCGCGCCAACCGGTGTAGCCGGACCTGCGACTGGCGCGGATAATCCGGATCCAGACAAGCCGGCGATTCACGATCCGGCTTTCTGGAACCGGAACCCGCAATCCATGTCGAAGACCTTGATCAACCTGATTTTGATTGCCTCCATCATCGGTTTGCCCGCCCCGAATGTTGCACAGGAATCAGCCCAGCCGCCGGCTGCCGCAACCCCCGACGACAAACTCGCCACCGTTCGCGGCAAGCTGATCGTGCCCGAAAAATGGACCGCCACTGTCCGCCCCGACGAGCTGGACATGAAGCTTTCCGAAAAGCTGACGATGGAGGAGCCGCCATTGCCCGACGGCTGGAACGAACTGGCACCGGAAAAACAGGTCGAGTGGTGGGAAGGCTTCCAGGCATCCGGGGCCGGCCAGCAGTTTCTCGCCGCACAGCAGTTGCGCTTCAACAACCGCCGCATCCTGAACGCCGTGGTCGAAAGCGACGGCTCTTTCGCCGTCTTCGATGTGCCCGCCGCAACCTGGGATTTTCGCGCCGAAATTCGCAGGAAGTTGCCCGACAACGACGTGATTTTTGAGGTCTTTGGCGAGTTGACGGTCAAGGCAGAAGTCGACGAAGTCGTACTGGGCGAAATGGAAGTCGAGGCGACGCCGGTCTTCCAGGCCGGCGATGCGCTGCCCGCTGTGACCTGGAATTCGGCTGCCGGCGAGTTGAAGCTGCAGGGCCATGACGGAAAACACCTGCTCGTGACCTTCTGGAACGCGGCCCAACTACCTTCCGCCAGTTTCCAGAAAGCCGTCGAGGCGGCTGTCACGGAAATCGGGGCCAAACATCCGGTGGAGCTGATCTCCATCGGTCTCGATCAGGACGAAGAGGCTGCCGCGAAGTTTTACGCCGAAAATGCACCTGTCGGCCTGTCGGCCAGTGCCGCCTGGGATGACGAAGCAACCGCCCTGCTCGGCGTCCGCTCGATCCCCTGGCTGCTCCTCGCCGATCCGCAGGGCAAGGTCCTGATGAGCGACCAGGAGCTTGGTTTCGCGCTGCGAACCAGCGGGCTGCCGCTGGTCGAAATCATCCAGCGGAAGATTGAAGGACTGGAGATTCCGGTTGCCGCGACACCGACAGAGACAGGTGGTGACGGCGGCTGAAGATACTTTCCCGCTCGTTCTCGTAATCGACCTCCTCGTTCCGGCCGAGTTGAAAAACGGTCGAAAACGATTGCTGGCGCCGCGTCACAGGCCGGTTTTAAGGTGAGCCGAAGGCGCTAGCCGCGGGCTCTTCCAGGAACCCGGACGCTAGCGCGTGCCGGCTCACCAAGGCCACCCTAAAACCCAGCTTTGACGAAGCAGCCGGTTTTGAGGTGAGCCGACGGCGCTAGCCGCGGGCTCTTCCAGGAACCCGGACGCTAGCGCGTGCCGGCTCACCAAGGCCACCCTAAAACCGAGTGTTGACGAAGCAATAGTACCGTTGCACTGAGTACGAGTCCGAGGAGTTCAGGCTCTGACGCTGGACTTGGCGGTTTGCTCTTCTGCCATCGACAGCAAGACCAGCGCCGCCAGTTTGGTCCTTGGAACCAGCGAACTGGCGAGCAGGAACTCATTGCGGCTGTGAATTTCGCCGCCCGCCGGGCCGAGTGAGTCGATGTTGGGCAAACCGGCGGCCGCGAACTTGTTGCCGTCGCTGGCACCGCCCGAGCCGTGCCAGGAGACAGGGAGGCCCAACAGCGCTCCCGCCGCCTCGATTCGCTGCTGCAGTTCAGCCGTGCCAGGGATCAGCTCCTTGGGCGGTGATGTAAAGCCGCCGTGCATTGAGGCCCGGATGCCATCGCCCTGGATCGCTCCTGTCAATTCCCGGAACTTCTCCTCGACCAGGCGCTGCTGTTCGAGCGTCCGGACACGGACGTTGACCCGGCCGATGGCGAGGTCGGGTACCACGTTCAGGGCCCCGCCGCCCGAGACGCGGCCGATGTTGAACGTGACTTCCGGGTCGGTGTTCAACCCGTGAATCTGCAGCATCAACCGGCTCATCGCGACAACCGCGTTCCGGCCGGCCGAAAAGTCCCGCCCCGAATGGGCACTCTTGCCATGCACAACAAAAACAAAGTTCCCCACGCCTTTCCGCCACGAAACCAGCCGCCCGTCCGGCAGTGAAGGCTCGAACAACAACCCCACATCGGCCGCCCGGGCGGCTTCGTCCAGCAGCCGCTGACTGCCCGGCGACCCGATCTCTTCGTCCGGATTGATAATGACTTGCCAGCCGATCTGCCCGGCCAGGGGACTTTGCTCCAGCGCAAGCAACGCATAGAGCATCGTCACCAGCCCTCCCTTGGCGTCGATCACGCCGGGCCCGTTGAGCCGTTCGTCGTCAAGCCAGCGGCACGCCTGAAACTCATCGTCCAGGCTGTATACCGTATCCATGTGGATACAGAGCAGCACCCGCGGGCGGACTTCCGCACGGCAGGTGATCCGCAACAGTTTTCCCAGCGGCTCGCGGACCATCTCGCCGCGGTCATCGACGTTCTCCTGACCGTCGGTTTCCAGCACTTCAAGTTTTCCGCCGAGCGGGCGAAACGCTTCGATCAGCAGCGCCGCCATCCGCTCAAGGCCATCAAGGTTCTTCGTGAAGGAGTTGACGTTGCACCACTTCTCAAGCCGCGCGAGCATCTCGTCGCGCCGCCCGTCCAGCCAGGCCACCTGTTCCAGCAATACCCGGTTCATTCTTTTCCCATTACTCGGTCCAGGGCTCCCGCCCTGGACCGCACTGACCAAAGGCTCCGCCTTCCCCTCCTCCTCCAGCCTCATCCCACTCGCCTCACCCCTGCCTCACCACCGGTGAAAGGCCGGATGCCCTTCCTTCACCGCCACAAACACACCTTCACAGGTCGCCGTCACCACGCCGTTCGCTGAAATCGACCCGGCAGTCTTCACACTGCGGCTGCCCGACTCCAGCACCCAGCCCTCAATCCGCAATGGCCCGTTGATCGGCGTCGGCTGTTGCATCTTGACCGTGTACTCGGCGGTGACCGTACAAGGCGGTCCGTCGAGGCCCTGTTTCTGCATCAAGTGCATGGCAGCCGTCCAGCAGCAGTTGCAATCCAGCAAGGTCCCGATGATCCCGCCGTTGAGCATGCCGGCGAAAGCCTGATGCCGCGGCTGCGGCTGCCAGAATGCCACCAGCCGTTCCCCCTCGAAGCGGCTGCGCAGCTGCAAGCCTTCCGGATTGGCAAAACCGCACCCAAAACAGATGTTGGCCGGGGCGTAAATTTCCTGGACGCTGAGGGATGTGGTCATGCCAGACATGATCCACGATGAAGCGATGGTTGGGGAGGTCCAGGCTGTTGTGATAGTTCCGTCAGATCAGACGGATCGGTCAGATCGCACGAATCTACTGGTCTACCACGGCATCTCCATTTGCCCCACGACCTGCCGGGCCAGGCTCTCGACCAGCTCCAGCTCGGCTGAGGCGAGGGACTGTCCGCCTTCCGGGATGAACGTCACATCGTCATTGATCTGGATCAGCTGGCGTTGCATCAGCGGCTGCCCGGCCCGATCGACCCAGGTGACCTCCATGACCCAGCCATAGCCAATTGCCCGCGGTTCATCGAACCGGTTTTCACCAAGGACCTGCTTTTGATCGCGGATGATGCGGCCCTGAACAAAACTGTCGGCGACCGCTGGTTCGGTAATCGTGAGCGGCGTCCGCAAGCCGATCTCGCGGATGACAGCCTCTGTCAGTCGCTGGCCGAGAAACCGCCGGTAGGAATCCGAGTCAAAGATTCCGACATGAACGGTGCGGATGTCACTTCGCCAGGAAAACTGGTTGCCGACGTGATAACAACGGCAGCCGGCGGCTGCGGCCAGCGTCGCGCACAGGACCAACAGGCAGGCTGCGATGTTGTCAACGTACAATGCCGGGGTTGGCCGAATTGAAGCCTGACGCGCCAGCGAAGGCAATGCCACGATCTCCTTCGCTGGCGCGTCAGGCTTTAATTGCGGCAGCCCAACCATCAAGCCTTGAAAATGCACCACGCTCCTGATCATCGCAGCAGCGACTCCTTGTCGCCCGCGGCGATCATCGGCCGTGCCCGTTCAGTCTTGGGGAAGAGGTCCACCAGCCACTGGGCCTGCTGGGGAGGCAGCGGCGGACCTTCGCCGACCTCGGCAAGACGCTCGTCGACATTGTCGGCGTAACCGGTGTCGCCGAAACTCCGGGCGACTTCCTGGTACATCCGGCTGGCGGCCCGGTTCTCGCCGCGATGCTCGTAGTATTGCCCCATCGAGTAGTCGCGTTCGGCCAGCAGATTGCGGACGCGGGAGGCTTCACGGCCAAGATAGTCCTCATGCTCACCCGCCTCAATCGGGAAGCGCGTCATGATCTGGCGGAGCAGCTCGTCGGCCTTGACCAGCGGTTCGGCTTCGTAACTTTTGCCGTAGTAACAGTTCATCCGGCATTTCAGCTCGAACAGGTGCGAGTTGAAAAGGTGCTGGCTGCCGGGGTACGACTGGCGGAGGTCCTCGAACGCGTCGGCCGCGTCCTGAAACATGCGGGCTTCCATGAACGCCGCCGCCAGCTGCATGGTCGCGTCGTCGGCCAGCTTGCCGGTGGGATCGTCGAGCCGGATGCGGTGCAGGATCCGCCGGCCTTCACCCGCCAGTCCCATCGCGGGCCGGGCCGGATCACCAGGTTTCCACGCCTGAAGACCCTTGTCGTCGCGGGCCCGACCGAGCCAGTAGCGGGCAATCGAAAACCGCCGCTCTTCGGCCCGGTCGAAATAGTGCGAACCCGAATACTGGGCGATCAACGATTCATACGCCCGGTTCGCCTGGACGTACCGGTTCGCGAAGTAGTAGGACTCGCCGAGGAAAAAGAGCGCGTCCTGTTCGAGCGCCGAGTCGGGCCAGCGATGGGCCGCGAGGCGGAACTCGCCCGCCGCCTGGTCCATCAAGTCGACTGCCTGGGCGTCTTCGGCGTTCGCTTCGCGGAGTGCGATGGCTTCCCGGTAGTAAACCTGTCCCTGGTCGAAGTGCTGCTGGGCAACTGCCTCGTCGGGCTTGCCCTTGCCCAGCGTTCGCAGCGTAGTACCGATCTGGCCGGGCGAGAGGTCGTGCATCGTGACCCGGTCGGGATTACGGGCACCGAGCGGGTCAAGCAGTTCGTCGGGCTGCAGCTCTTTCTTGTCGCGCCCCGGACCGGCGAACTTGAATGGATTCTTCAGTGCCGGCCGGGAGCCGGAACTCTGGCAGCCGGCCAGAAAAAGCAGGACCAGCCCCACGATGAGCGGGCCGCGGAACTGGCGAGGGGCGCGGTGCATGGACTTCCTTGTTCGATTCGGCGGCGGGGACAACGGCAGATTTTTGTGAGCCTGAGGCGCTAGCCGATTCCCATTGGTGTCAGTTGTTGGTTGATCCAGCGTTCTCGGCTAGCGCCTCAGGCTCATTTGTTTCAGCCAATTTTCTGTGAGCCTGAGGCGCTAGCCGATTCCCTTGACCTGCTTCAGCCAGGCCTGCATCGGAGGCCTGAAACCGAGCATACCGGACTCGAACTGGCTGATGAGTCCCCGCAGTTCGGCATATTCACGTCGAGCCGCGATTGTCTCAGAGCCTGTCTGGGAACCGCCGGGGTCTGACCCCTTCTCTTTGCCGTTCCCGGACAGGCTCTCTCTGTTTTCATTGCCCGCCAGTTGTCTTGCCAGTTCAACGGCACCGCGCGAAAGGCTGACCACCTGCTGCTGTCCCGGCCGACAGCGATCGCAGAGCAGTCCACCGGTGAGCAGGCCAAATGGGTGCCTTGCGGACGGCTTGAGCGGTTCCGCACAGCCGCTGCAGGCATCCAGCATCGGGGCATGCCCGGCATGGAGCAGCAGCGCGAACTCGAACCGGAGCAACTCGATCCCAGGCGCTTCACATCCGGAATCGATCCGCACCAGCGTGGCAATCGCGGCGTCATAGAGTTCCGGGTGGGGGTCATGGGCTTCGGAAAACGCCGCCAGTATTTCGACGAGGTACAACGCTGCGTACCATGCCCCAAGGCTGGTTGCCGCGCTGCGAAAACGGCGTTCAAGCCGGGCCTCGGTCAGGAGGTCCAGTCCGCCGGAATTTTTGCGGAGGAAGACTAGGCCAACGATCGACAGAACGTCAAGGGCAGACTCGAACGCGCTCTTGCGCCGCCTCGCGCCCTTGGCCAAACCTGTTACCTTGCCAAACTCCCGGGTGAACAGCGTCGCAATACAGCTCGTTTCGCTGAATTCGCTGACTCGCAGCACGATCGCGTCAGACTTCTCTGCTGTCATGGCCAGTCGGGCAGCCCGCCAGCAGTCAAGTAAAGTCCCTTTTTTCCTCGGTTCACGGCAGGTCCTTCACGCACCTGAATCCAAGGTGGGACATGCCCGTGTCATGCGAAGTCCCGCGCCGGGCTGCTGGCCGGTAACTTTCACAATAGGTGACATGGCAAAGAAAGGACCCTCCGCGGATCGAACGTTTGGGAGATAATGGCTCGGCCGGGTCCCACGGACTGTCCGGACCCTGTGGATCGACGGTCAGCCCGCTGCGGCCAGCGTAGGCGTCGGCCCGGTACCAGTCGCTGCACCATTCCCAAACGTTGCCCGGCATCTCGTACAGGCCGAACGGGTTGGCGGAAAATGACTTCACCGGGGCGGCACCCGCGTAGCCATCGGCCTTAAGGTTGTTATTCGGGAAATCGCCCTGCCAGATGTTGGCCCGCGCGCCATCCGAGTCGCTGGCCGGCTCGTCGCCCCAGACATACCGCTTGCCTTCCACTCCACCGCGCGCCGCAAATTCCCACTCGGCCTCGGTCGGCAGCCGCTTGCCGGCCCATTGCGCAAAGGCGACAGCATCGTCCCACGCAAGATGGACGGCAGGGCATTGTTCGCGACCATCCAGTTTGCTGTCCGGACCCTCGGGATGTTTCCAGCAAGTGCCCGGCACCCAGTGCCACCAACCCGAAACATCGTTCAGCGGGACCGGGCGATCGGGGCCGATAAAGACCATCGAACCAGCGACCATCAGCTCGTCGGCCGGCTTCGGCGTACCTGGGGGCAGCTGTTTTTTCAGCTCTTCCCAGTCGGGGGCTTTTTCGGCAACCGTCACATGGCCCGTCGCTTCGACAAACTGCGCAAACTGTTCGTTCGTGACCTCCGTTTCGTCCATGAAGAAACCGGAAACGCGGACCCGATGGGCCGGCTGTTCGTGACGCTCCGGCACACTGCCTGAGGTCCCCATCGTGAACTCGCCGCCTGGTATCCAGACCATGCCGGGCGGGGGAGAGAGGGACGCGTTTTTGTCGCGGCCCAACCACCAGATGGATGCCGCCACGGCCGCCGCGACGGCGATGATTGACGCAATTGACCTGACTGACATCATTGACCTGATTGACTTTTTTGACGTCAATTCGGTCAAAGAAGTCAATTTGGTCATTGCGGTCCTCTTCCTCCTCGCGCTCATCCCACCAGCTCCCGGATCACCTTGGCCGATTCGACCCCGGTCAGTTTCTGGTCGAGGCCCTGCCAGCGGAACGTGAACCGCTCATGGTCGATTCCCAGCAGGTGCAGAATCGTGGCGTGAAAATCGCGGACGTGAACCGGATCACGGACGATGTTGTACGAAAAATCATCGGTTTCGCCGTGGACAGTTCCGCCCTTGCAGCCGCCGCCCGCCATCCACATTGAGAAACAGCGTGGATGATGGTCCCGGCCGTAGTTCTCTTTCGTCAGCCCGCCCTGCGAGTAGATCGTGCGGCCGAATTCGCCACCCCAGACCACCAGCGTTGAATCCAGCATTCCGCGCTGTTGGAGATCGGTGATCAGGCCATAAGTCGCCTGATCGATGTCCCGGCACTGCATCGGCAGCCGGCCCGTCAGGTTGGCGTGATGGTCCCAGTTGTTGATGTAGATTTGCACAAACCGCGTCCCGGCCTCGACCAGCCGCCGGGCGAGCAATGCAGCATTGGCGAAAGTGCCAGGTTTTTTGGCTTCCTCGCCATACAGTTCCCAGGTCCCTTCCGCTTCGCTGGACAAGTCAACCAGGCCTGGCACACTCGCTTGCATCCGAAATGCCAGTTCGTACTGCTCGATCCGCGTGTGGATTTCCGGGTCGCCGACGGCGGCGAAGTTCATCTCGTTGAGCTGACGGAGTCCGTCGAGGGTCTTGCGGCGGACGGTCGGGCTGACGCCAGGCGGGTTTTGCAGGAACAGGATCGGGTCGCCGGCCGAGCGAAAACTGACGCCGGCGTGTGAGCCAGGCAGAAAACCGCTTGACCAGAGCCGGGCGGCGATCGCCTGGAATTGTTCCTTGTTGGTCGGGTCGGCGACCAGCACCACGAAGGTCGGCAGATTCTCGTTCAGCGACCCCAGTCCGTAGGAGAGCCACGAACCGATGCAGGGCCGGCCCGTGACCATATTGCCGGTCTGCATGTGCGTGACACTCTGACCCGCAGTATTTTTCAGTTTCCAAGGGAGTGACGGATTCCATGGCGCGGCTTTCTCAGGCGGCTCTGCAGCAGCTCAATCGCGATTTTGAAGACCTCGCACAGCGTTCTGCCGTCCTGCTCTTTTCCAGCGAATATTGTCGCCGCGATTTCGTCGCCACATTCCCGAGCTTCGCGGCACAGGCGCGCGTCGCTTCGTTCCCATCGCTCTTTGCGTT
>JANOFL010000264.1:0-14378 GCA_031405895.1 Planctomycetota bacterium | reverse complement strand
GGTGGGTCTCGAAGACTCGACCCACCCTACGCGACTGACCATTACACGTTTCCGGCTTCGTTTTCTTCGTTGCCTTTTGTGGATTGCGGCTCCTGACTACAGAAGAAAACAAAGGCAACGAAGGTGGTGTGGGTCCGACCTTGCTCGCGGGACGTTGCCGAATCGCTGCGGGTTTACCGCAACGGACTCCGGAACTGGTCCAGCAGCCAGGTGGTGCGGAGCGAGGGTGACTCCCCCTTGGCCGGCTCAGGTACGGTTTCGCCGTCCGTGTTTGGGACCGGGTCTTGGGGCCGTTCAGTGTCTGGAACGGAGTCGTCATCACCCGGCAGATCCGGGTCGCGTTCGCGGCGGCGTTCGCTGAGGTCCCGGAGGTCGAAGGCCGCGTCGGCGGGCTGACCGGAATCGGGGTAGCGGCTCTGGTCGTCGGCCGTCGCCTGCAGCTGGGCGGGGTATTCGCGGCAGGGGCCCGGACGGCCGAGCGGACCGAGGGATTGAAATCGCTCTTCGTAGAACACGATCCCGTGCGATTCGAGGATCGTCCCCGACTGGCGTTCGATGTTGGCCAGCTCGGTGTTGTACTGGGTGACTGAACGGGCCTCCTGCGAGACAGCGTTGCCCCAGTCGGTGATCGCCTGGAGCACGTTGAGGAAGCCCAGCCGGTCGGCCTCGAAATCACCGATCTGGTTTTCATAGTTGATCAACGCAGCCTTGCGGACTTCGCCAAAGGCCTCGGCCTGCTCAAAGAACTGGGCCACGTTTCGATAGCTGACGGTCAGCTGGTGGATCAACTGGTGCACGCCCTGTTCGAGGTTCGCCTCGTCGCGGCGGATAACCAGCTCCTGGCGGCGGAGGGAGGCTCGCGACTGGCGAAGCCCGAGCGGCACGGAGAAGTTCACACCCACATTCCAGCCGGCGAACTGCCCGCTGCCGGAGCCGATGCTCGCACCGTTGGGCATCTCACCCTGAAGACCGTCCCAGCGGTAGTTCGCGATTCCGTCGAGTTGCGGCCGGGCTTGGTTGCAGGCCTGCAGCAGCAGTTGCTCGTCGGCCTCGAGGATCAGCTTGAGCTCGATCAGGTCGGGCCGCTGTCGTTCGGCCAGCGCGATCAGGTAAGCCCAGTCGAAGTCGATCCGCTCGCGGACGGGGACGGAGACCGGGACCAGTTCGCTGGAGCCCGAGGGAGGCAGGCCGAGCAGGTTGCGGAGCGCCGTTTCGCTGAGGATCCGGTTCGATCGCGCCGTGATCAGGCTGGCGCGGAAATTGGCCAAAGCCGAAGCGGCCTGGGCCACGTCGGCGGCCCGTTCGAGGCCTTCTTCCTTGCGCGCCGTGGCCCGTTTGAAGGCGAACTCGGCTTGTTCGACCTGTTGCTCGCGGGCCCAGACTTCCACGCGGGCGGCGACCAGCGACCAGTAGCCTTCGATCACGCCCCGGACCAGTTCCTGGACCGCGTCCTTGAACTGAAAGTACGATCGTTCCGTGTCAATTCGCGCGACCACGACCGGTGCGAGGTTGGCGGCACGGCCATAGCCGCGGAGCAACGGCTGGCGCAGCGTGGCCTCAACCCCTGAGGTGTATTGCGGATCGAGCGGAAAAACGCCGGGTGAGAAGTACGAGCCGACGGGCGTAACGTTCAGCCCGACGTCTGCGCCGTTGTACATCTTCTTCGCCAGCCCAACCGACGTGTTGACCGAGTCGGTCGAGGAACCGGTGATCAGGGTCTGGCCCGGGTTGAGCGGATCGGGCACAGCCCCTGGCCGGTCGGACTTGCCGAGGGTTGAAGTGATGTTGAGCGTCGGGTCGAAGATCGCGCGCTGGACATCGATGGCTGTGTTGGTGACTGCGACGTCGTAGACGGTTCGGCCGCTTGTCGAGGCCGAGACGCCGCCGAGGAACCGGACCACGCGGGCATTGTCGAGCGCGATCCGGATCGCCTGGTCAAGGGTCAGCGGCTCCGCGGCAAGTGGCTGGCCGGCGGATGAGACCGTGAGCGGCACGTCGTTCGCGGGAATCGTGGCCGAAGGCAGCCGATCCGTTCCACGCAAATCCAGATAGTGCTGTTCGGGCAGGACACCCGGCCAGGCGGATTGGGCAAAGCCGTGAGTTGCTCCGAGCGCAAGCGTTGCGCCGAGCGCGAGCAGCCAAAGCCGAACTGGTCCTAAAGAGCGGGTCACACCGGTCAGATCGGTCGCAACAGGGGCACCGCCTGGGACGATTCTGCCCGGCAGGCCGGTTCAGCCGGTTTCGCCGTTGTCCTGTTCCGAATGGAGCGACTTTAACGCCTGGTCAAAGTCTGTCGTGTCCGCCACCACGCTGCCGTCACGGAGCACGATGATCCGGCTGGCGTGCCGGGCGACCTGCTGGTCATGCGTCACGAGGATCACGGTCAGGTGACGGTCGCGATTCAGCTGGCGGAACAGTTCGATGATGTCGCGGCTGGTCCGGGTGTCAAGGTTCCCGGTCGGTTCGTCGGCCATCAGGATCGCAGGCTCGTTGACCAGCGACCGGGCGATGGCGACGCGCTGTTGTTGGCCGCCGGAAAGCTGTGTCGGCTGGTGATCGCCGCGGTCGGCGAGGCCCACCAGCTCCAGCATCTCCATCGCCCGCTTGCGGCGATTGGTCCGTGTTTCATGGCGCGAGTAAAGCAGCGGCAGTTCGACGTTTTCGAGGGCCGTGGTCCGGGCAAGCAGGTTGAAGTTCTGGAACACGAAGCCGATCTTGCGGTTGCGGATGCCGGCCCGCGCGTCGCGGTTCATCGTGACGACTTCTTCGCCATCGAGCCGATAGCTGCCGGAGGTGGGCCGGTCGAGACAGCCGAGGGTGTTCATCAGCGTCGACTTGCCCGAGCCCGATGGCCCGATCAGCGCCACGAACTCGCCCCGCTCAATGTTCAGGGTTGTGCTCAGCAACGCATGGACCTTGACCTCGCCGAGGTCGTAGGTCTTCGACACTTCGTTCAGTTCGATCAGGGCCAAAACCAGTGCTCCGAAACGATTGCTCCCAGGTCCATACTACCTGCGGGCCGGACTTGTGGTTTCCGGAGACATGTCAAGCCTTCGATGCCGTGCTGCTACCAGCCACTGGCCATTGGCCCGGCCGGCCTCGACGACGGTCGCGAAATTGTGGAGGGCCACCGTCGGGCAGATATGGCCTGGAATCGCCAGCAGCGGGGAACCCACCGGGTGGCGATGGGCGTCGCGGGTCTGGATGACAAGGTGCTCTTCGCTGTGGCCCACCAGTCGCGCGTCGGGTAGTGCCGGAAAGCGGGCCCGGTCCGCCAGCGGCAGGTCGCCGGCCAGCGACTTGTGCCCGGCATCGAGCGTCAACAGCTCTGGACCGGGTTGGCTGACTACCCGGGTCAGAACAGCTGCCGCCGGGACGAGGGACAGCCTGTCGTAGTCGCGGCAATAACTGGCGTCCCACAGCGAAACAGTCCCCGGACTGACCTGCAGGTTGGGCTCTCCCGTTTCCGCAAGGATGTTGAACGAACCCGACCCACCGGCAACGACACAGGGAACATCCAGTCCCGACATCACCAGCTGGTCGCGAAAACGGGTGAACTGTTCCCAGCCTGAAAGGATCGCTTCGCGACGTTCGGCCAGGTCGGGCTGCCGGAGATGCCCGTCGTACCAGTGCAAGCCGGCGGCCTCGACGCCCGGCGTTGTTGCGACCAGCTCGTACAACTCGATCGTCTCGCGGTTGAGCGGCGCTCCTGACCGGTTCATGCCGGAATTCAGGTCGAGAAAAACCGGGGCGGATTTGCCTGCCCTCGCGAAGGCTGTCGCCAGCGGCTCGGCGGCCTCCACACAATCGACCAGCGAAGCGAACCGGACCGCCGGAAACCGGTCTGTGAGGTGGAGCAGTTTCGCGAGGTTTGGCCCAACGAGCTGGTAAGCGATCAGAACATCCGTCGCCCCGGCCGTGGCAAGCACTTCGGCCTCAGCCAGCGTTGCACATTTGTGATTCGTGACGCCCCTTTCCAGCCACATTTGCGCGATCTCGCGCGTTTTGTGGGTCTTGAAGTGCGGCCGCAGCCGGGCCGGATTGTCGACCAGTCCGATCGTGTCGTCGATGTTGCGCCGGATCACATCGACAAAGAACACCAGGCCTGGCGATTCGATCGCATCCAGTGCATCGATGCCGTAACGGGAGTCCCGGTCGGCCGTCGCGGTTGCCTGCAGTGATTTGGTGGTCATGGTGCGTGCCCTACGTCAAACTGCCGGAAGACCCTAAAATCAGGCTTCGCGCCGGTCCGAAAGCCCGGTTCGCAGCCGTGACCTGATGCCCTGGCCACCGAACCTTGCTTGCGCTGCGGGCTGGTATTGGCCCTCCCGGAGCGGGTCTCACTGGAAACCTACCGATTATGAAGCAACGGCGACTGCTGGTCACTGCCGCGCTGCCCTACGCCAATGGGCCAATCCACCTCGGCCACTTGCTGGAATACGTCCAGACCGATATCTGGGTCCGCTTCCAGCGGCTGCGCGGACACCGGGTCCTGTTCATTTGCGCCGACGACACGCATGGCACGGCGATCATGATCCGGGCCTTGAAGGAAGGCCGGGGCGAAGAGGACGTGATCCGCCAGAGCCAGGCCGAGCACGAGCGGGATTTTGCCGGTTTTGAAGTCAGCTTTGACCACTACGGTAGCACGCACAGCGAGGAGAATCGCGTCATCTGTGGTCAGATCTGGTCGGCGATCCGCAAAGCCGGCCTCGTCGTCGAACGCGACGTCCAGCAGCTCTTCGATGTCCAGGCGGGGACTTTTCTCGCCGACCGGTTTGTCCGCGGGACCTGTCCCCGCTGCAAGGCTCCCGACCAGCCCGGCGACAACTGCAGCGTTTGCGGCGAGACCTACACCCCGGCCGAGCTGATTGATCCGGTCAGCACGGTCAGCGGAACACGCCCCGAAATCCGCTCGGCGCCGCACCTGTTCATCCGGCTGGAGCAGCTGCACGGTTTTCTCGAAGCGTGGACCCAGTCGGGCGAACATCTGCAGAAAGAAATCGCCAATTACCTGCGCGGACATTTCCTCGGCGACCCGGCGTCCAAAGATGGACCGCGCGAACTCAAGGACTGGGACATCTCGCGGCCGGCTCCCTATTTTGGCTTCGAGATTCCCGATGCACCCGGCCACTACTGGTACGTCGGGTTCGATGCCCCGATCGGCTACATCGCGTCGACTTGGCAATGGTGCAAGCGGAACGGCGAGCGGCTGGAAGACTGGTGGAAAAGCCACGACACCGAGATCCACCATTTTCTCGGCAAGGACATCACCTATTTCCATACGCTCTTCTGGCCCGGGATGCTTCACACGGCCAGGTTCACGCTGCCTGAGAAGATTCACATTCACGGTTTCCTGACTGTGAACGGCGAGAAGATGTCCAAAAGCACCGGGACGTTCATTCGCGCCGAGACGTGGCTGAAACACGCCGACCCGATGATGCTGCGGTACTTTTACGCGTCCAAGCTCAGCCCGCGCGTCGACGACCTTGACCTGAACCTCACCGAGTTCGCCAACCGGATCAATGCCGACCTGATCGGCCGGATCATCAACATCGCCAGCCGGACGGCAAAGTTTGTCGAGTCGACCGGCCTATCGGCCCGCTATCCGGACGATGGAGGGCTGTTTGCAAAGGCCGCGGCACGGGGTGAAGAAATCGCCACCGCCTGGGAAAACTGCGACTTTCAGAAAGCAGTCCGGATCATCAACGAACTGGCCGACGCGGCCAATCCGTTTGTCGAGAATGCCCGTCCCTGGGACCTGAGGAAGGACGCAACCCGGGCCGCCGAACTGCAGGATGTCTGCACGGTCGCGCTGAACCTGTTCCGGCAGCTGGTGATCTATCTGGCACCGGTCCTTCCCCGGCTGGCCCGCGACGTGGGCGAATTGCTGAATGACCCCCTCACGGCCTGGCAGCAGGCGGCGACACCGTTGGTGGGGACCCGCGTCAACCGTTTTCAGCACCTGATGAAACGAGTCGAAGCCGTGGAGTTGCAAAAGATGATCGACGAAAACGCAGAGCCGGCGGCCGGAGTTGTTGCGCCGGCAGGGCAGGGGAGTGCCACGGGCGACGCTCCTCCCGATTCGCGCTGGAACGACACGGAAGCGGCCTTGCTTGCCGAACCGCTTGCCGCCGAATGCACGATCGAGGACTTTGCCAAAGTCGACCTCCGCGTCGCGCGGGTGGTCCGCGCCGAGCACGTCGAGGAGGCCCGCAAGCTGCTCAAACTGACTGTCAGCCTCGGGGGGAGCAACGAGCGGACCGTGTTCGCCGGGATCAAAGCCGCGTATACGCCCGAACAGCTTGAAGGTCGCCTGGTGATTATCGTCGCCAACCTCAAGCCGCGGCAGATGAAGTCTGGCCTCAGCGAGGGCATGGTCTGCGCCGCTGGCGGAGGTGGCACCGAAGTCTATGTGCTTGGCCCCGACTCAGGTGCAGTGCCAGGCCAAAGAGTGCACTGACGCGGGAACCCGAAATTCAGCCGCCGACAGGGAAGGAAGTCGAGACGGCGCTTCACCTTGAAAGGAACAGCCAGATCGACTGCGAAGCGCGGCTCATCCCTGCGTCGTCGCCTTGCCCGACAGCACGAGCAGGTCGAGCAGCATCTGGCGGGCGCGGTCGGCGTCGACGCGGGTGGCGACCTCAACATTCGGCGTGCCATCCGGCATGTGGCGGCGGTCGAAGACGCTCACGCCGCGCGTCAGTTCGCCTTCCGTCTCGATGTCGCAAACCAGTTCTTCGAAGTCGAACAGTTGCGGCTCGATCACGGCAAGGGCCCCGACTGCGTCATTGAGGGTGATGTTCTCCTGGCCAAGGTGCTGGCGGTAGGAACGGAAAGCGTGCGGGAGCATCTGGCGGAGGAAGAACCCGGTCCGGCTCTCCTCGCCGGGCAAGTCCGACATGATCTCCAGCCCGAGTGAGACCTGGCTGGTGATGTCGAGCGGCACCAGGGTCTTGGTCAGTTTCGACTGCATGACTTCGCGGGCGCTGGCCGGGTCAAAGTAGAAATTGAACTCGGCCATCGGCGTGATGTTGCCGATCCCGGTCACGCTGCCGCCGACCATCACGATCCGGTTGACCAGCGTTGCAATCGCCGGATCGCGCCGCAACGCCCGCCCGACGTTGGTCAACGGCCCGAGGCAAACCAGCGTCACTTCGCCCGGATATTTGCGAACGGTCTCGATGATCACTTTTTCGGCCGGCGGCACGTGCTGTTTGGCGGAAACTTCCAGCTGGCAATTGCCCAGGCCGTCTTCGCCATAAAGCCAGGTCGAGTTGATGGCCGGAGCATTTTCGGCCGGAGTGGCATGGCCCAGTCGCGGGTAGCGGTGCGGGTCGAGCTCGCCGAGGATCGCCTGCAGGTTCGAGTTGGCCTGGTCGGCCGTCACGCAGCCCTCGACGGCCGTCAGGGCGAGCACTTCCAGCCGCTGGTCAAACAGCAGGATGCAAAGGGCCACCGCGTCGTCGGTTCCCATGTCGCAGTCGACGATGACCTTGCGTAACATGCTGCGGGGTGAGGGCGGGACGGGAGGTCGGATTCGGGCGGGGATTGGCCTGTTGCGCGTTTCAACGCGGTTTCACCGACGCGGATTCTAGTCGAAACCCGGGATCGGCTTCCAGCCTGTTAACGTGGGATAGGCTTCCAGCCTGTCATTGCACGACACAGTCTCACCTGCCAATCCGGCCGGATACCCCAAGCCTCGCTTCGATGGACCGCTCATGAACGCCGTCACCGAGGCCCTCGACCAGCTTCGCCTGGGCCGCGACCTTTCGCGCGAACTCACTTTTGACGCCATGGCCCGGCTGATGGGCGGTGAAGTCCCCCCCGGACAGGTCGCCGAACTGTTGACGCTCCTGCACCGCAAGGGCGAATCAGTTGACGAGCTGGTCGGCGCGGCCGCGTGCCTTCGCCAGCACATGCAGCCTATCCTCTCGGTCCGCAGCGAGATCACCGACACCTGTGGCACCGGCGGCAGCGGAGCCAACACTTTCAACATCAGCACCGCCGCCGCACTCGTCGCTGCCGCGGCCGGCGTTGCAGTCGCCAAGCACGGCAACCGGCGGTCAACCGGCACCAGCGGCTCGTCGGACGTGCTGGCCGAGCTGGGCGTCAACGTCCAGGCCGGCCTGCCCGTGGTGACCCGCTGCCTGGATGAACTGGGCCTCTGCTTCTGCTTTGCCCCGTTGCACCATCCCTCGGTCCGGCATGTGATGGAAGTCCGCCGGGCGTTGCCCCATCCGACGATCTTCAACTGGATCGGCCCACTCTGTAATCCGGCCCGCGCGGAATACCAGCTCCTCGGCGCCGGCCGCCATGAACACCATCGCAAACTGGCGGACGCCCTGCTGCAGTTCGATCCCGCGCGGGCTCTCGTCGTCCATTCGCGCGACGGCATCGGCGAAGTTTCAACCGGCGCATCGACCGACGGCTGGTGGATCGAAGCCGGTTCGATCAGCGCCTGTGAACTGGAGGGCCGGTCCGTCGGCGCAGGACCAGCCGGCCTCGACCAGCTGCGAGTCAGCAATCCTGCGGAGAGTGCCGCGATGATCCGCGATGTCCTTGCTGGCCAGCCCGGCCCGGCCCGCGACATCACGTTGCTGAACGCCGCCGCCGTTCTATGGGTCGCCGGCAAATGTCCCGACTGGCGGTCCGGGTTGCCGCTGGCCGCCGAAGCCATCGACAGCGGTGCCGCCAGCAGGACTCTCCGCGACTTGGCAAAGTTGACGCACATGAGCTGACTGAAACGGTCTCGCCGGACCTCGCCGAAGCCGGGTGCAACTCGTGCGACTCGTTCCACGGCTCCCGCCGTGGAACGCACTGCCCAAAGGCTCCGCCTTCCCGTCGCCATACGGATTCAAGCGGTTTTCATTCACGGGTGGTCCGCCTGAAATTCAAACGCGAGGCCACTTGCCGGTCAGTCGCAACGCTTTTGAGAACCTCACGAAACGCAGACCACTCTCCCAGATCCAACCGGTTCGCCGGACCTCGCCGAAGCCCTCGTTCGCAGCTATAATCTGATGCTCGGTCGCGGCCGCCGGAATCGCCGGTCGTCGAAGTTTCAACCTTTTTCTTGATCACGCCGCGAGTTCGTCGAATATGGCCAAGCCCCATCGCAAACTGAAGAAAGCCAACCACGGTGCCCGTCCGGCCAATGCCAAGGCCAAGCGGATGAAGCGGCGGAAGGTCAAGACCTGATGGGCCGCCGCGCGCTGCCCCGGATCGACCCCGCAATCGACCTCGCGCAGCACCTTTTTGAACTCTCCGCTCTGCCCTTGCCGCTGGATGGCCGTGCCATCGGGTTTTCGGATTCGCTTGTTAGCGGAAGGGCGTCAGCCCTCCGGCCTGAGCATCCGGAAGTTGCTGGAAGCTCTGCAAGCGTCTCTACCCGTCCGCTCGAAATTGAAATTGGCAGCGGCAAGGGACTCTTTCTTTTCAACGAGTCGGCCGCCCGCCCCGACACCGACTTCTTGGGCGTCGAGATCTCGAAAAAGTACTGCCACTTCGCCGCGTTCCGGCTGGCCCAGGCCGGACGAACCAACGCCCGGATGATTCGCGGCGACGGGATCGCGCTACTCCGCGAGCGGCTCCTGCCGCACAGCGTCGCCGCCGTTCATATCTACTTTCCCGACCCGTGGTGGAAAGCCCGCCATCGCCGTCGCCGCGTCGTCCAGGACGACACGATCCCCGTCATCGCCCGCGTCCTCGCTCCGGGCGGCCGGTTCCACTTCTGGACCGACGTCGAGGAGTATTTTGAAACGGGCTGCGAAGCGATCACCGCCACCGGCCACTTCCGCGGCCCCCTTCCCGACCAGCCCGGCGACTCCGCCAGTTCCCTCGACACCGGCAGCCGCTTCCAGACCCACTTCGAACGCCGCATGTTGCTCCACGACCACGACGTGTTTCGGGCGAAGTTCCTGCGCCGCGCGCAGGCTGATGCTCCCATCGTCTAGTTTGACGTGGCGACGAAGCTCCGCTTTGTCGTTCTGTGTCGAATCGCAGTTTGGGTACGACGTTCGTGGCGACGAAGCTCCCGCTTTGTCGTTCTTTTCCGGGTTTCACACCAGCAACCGGTGGATGTCAACGACAAAGCAGGAGCTTCGTCGCCACGGAAAACGATTAGCCGCTGAAACAGTTTGCCGCGGTGGACGCCCAGCCCGCACAGATCAGCTCCGAGCCGCGCGCAAGCAGGCTCGACCAGCAGCCGGCCGCTCGACAACACGGCCCGCGTGGCACTGATCCGGGCTGAATCGGCCGCCACGACATCCAGCAGCCCCAGCTCGGCCAGCATCTCCTGGCCGCGGGGCGAGACCAGAATCCCCGCCCCAACAGCGCGGCAGTCCATTGCCTGCTCAAAGACCTCCACCTCATGCCCCACCCGCGCAAGCAACCCGGCAACGGCAGCACCCGCGATCCAACAACCGGAAACGGCGATCTTCATGACTTGATCGAGATGGGAGGCACTGGCCGGGCAGACCGACAACCTGCGTCCAGGGAGCTTGCTGTTTCTTCGCCGACTTTGGCGTTGCACCTATAGCGCGGGTCGTCGTCCATGGCAAGAAACAACAAGAGGTATTGCTCAAACGAGGCAACGAAGCAGAACACCGACAATGTCAAAACACTTCCGAACTCCCCGTCGCCTGGTCCAAAAGTTCCCATGGCAATTGAGAGACCAACCACTACCAACAAAGCTGGCAACAACAGCAGTTGTGAGAAACGGCCCTGATGGCGGCTTCGGTAATGGCAATATCGGGCGGCCAGATAGACAGGCACCAGGATCGGCGGGCCAAGGACGCTAAGCACGCCCAACTGGGTGTAGAACTGGGCCTGCAGCAATGGGTTTATGGTCTGAAATTCAGCGTCGTAGGAGGCATAACGGCGTGGCATTCTGGTCCCCTCCTGCACAACCCACGGCGGTGGACCGCGCGCAGAATCCGGTTCCTGGTGTGATCGCGTGTCAAACTGCGTCGAGACTGCAAACCCGAGGCAGATCAGCGTGGTCAACACGAACACGTCCGCGATCGAGACGGGCAAGCTGCGGTCAAGCTGATTCAAACCCCAGCCAGGCCACCGCACCATGAAGTACGTTAGCCACCCTGTCAGCCCCATGCCGAATGCAATCGCCACAACCTGCCACAAACCCAGCGCCGGGTCTGCCGACATCCGAGCATCAAGGCGCTGGACCGTCAGATAAATCAACACTCCCGAAATGCCCATCGTGGTAACACTCAACGCAGCCAGCTCCATCAAACTGCGAGTCAACTGCTTCCGTCCAGTCCAAACCCACAACGAAGCGTTGAGCATTGTTACAGTGAAAAGCGCGGAGTGGACGTTAAGCCCGAATGCCAGAAGATCCCGGTTCGGCGTGAACCACGCTAGCAAGGCTGCGATCACAACCGCCAGTATCATCGGTGAAAGGAGAATCACGAGCGGCAGCCAGGTCCGCAGAAGGCTGCTGCGGGGCAAGACGTGGCTTGGAGTGGCAGAGTCCACGGACATCGGCGGTCCAGCAGTCGAACGGAGGTTGTCGACGGGAACGACATTGTAGGGTGTGAGCAACACACCACACGCCCCTGTCAACCCGTAAGCAATCTGAACTGATGCCTTGACCGCAACCGACCACTGAGCTGGTGGCGCTCGCGGCCGGGTCTTCCGTGTTCGTGAGCTGCCGGGTGAGAGGCATGTTCACCCAGCGCCGGCCCCCTCCCCAACCCTCCCCACAGGCAGCCCGGTGATGGTTGACGTTTACAAGCAATGTGACGTGATCAAATGGAATAATGCAAGTCCCGTCTGTCCACTCTCACCGGACTGCCAGGGGGAGGGAGCCGGAAGGAAAGCGCGGGGGGATCACATTCCGCTTTACCCGTCCACCGGATCTGGAACTTTCTGCATCGTGACGCCAATCCGCGACATTATCTTTCAATGCAATCAACGATGTCCTGGCGACCGATCTTTCGCGCGCGGTCGACAGCCGTCATGCCTTCGCTGTCCGTCAACGACGGGTCCGCGCCGTTTTCGATCAGGAACTTCACCGTCTCGAGGCTTCCAGACTCCGCGGCCCGGATCAGAGGTGTGGCGTTGAAACGGGAGCGTTCATTGGGGTCGGCTCCATTCTCGACCAGATGGCGGACGCATTCCGCGTGCCCGTTGACGGAGGCCATCATCAACGCGGTAGTACTCCAGCCATCCTTGTGGCTGACATCGACACCAAGATTCAGCAGCCTCCTGAGTGAAACCAGGTCGCCGCGTTGCGCGGCGTCCAGAAATTCAGTTGGCCGGGAGATGCGCTTCACTTGGGTGTAAACCACGAGAGCAACGCAACATACTGTCGTAAGCGCAAAAAAATGGCGAAGCGTAAACTGGCGGCGCGCCGGACCGAGCTTCGGGTCGTGCGAGGATGAAAACCAGGCCGGGGCTGTCATTTTCGCTTTGCCTACGGCGTCGTCACGGCCGCCGGCCGCAGTTCGTAGGCCCGCGAGTCGGCGGGGTGCGTGGAGGGGGATGAGCCGTTGGCGCGGGCGAGGTTGTCGGCGAGGTCGAGCTGGTAGAGCTTCTGGCCGGCGGGGGTGGGGTAGCGGCCGGTGAGGCAGGCCTGGCAGAGGGCGTTGTTGCCGAGGCCAATGGCCCGGGCGATGGATTCAATCGGCAGGTAGCGGAGCGTGTCGGCTTTCAGCTCGCGGGCCATCTGCTGCTGGACTTCCAGCGTCGCTTCCTCGCCGCTGGAGAGGTACCGGGCCGCGTAGAGCTGGCTGACCGACGACATGTCGATCCCGTAAAAGCACGGGGCGATGATCGGCGGGCAGGCGACGCGGACATGGATCTCGCGGGCACCGCCCTCGCGGCGGATCCGTTCGAGCAGGGACTTCATCGTCGTCGAGCGAACGATCGAGTCCTCAACGAGCAGGACCCGCTTGCCCTCAAGAATCTCGCGCAGCGGCGTGTATTTGATGCGGGCTTTTTCGACCCGGGCCGCCTGGGAGTGCTCGATGAAGGTCCGGCCGCTGTAACGGTTGCGGATCAGGCCCTCGAACGAACGCAGCCCAAGATGAAATGCCATCGCGTCGGCTGAGGCTTTGCTCGTGTCGGGGACGGCGACGACGATCGTGTCTTCATCGAGCGGGCAGAGGGGCTCTTCGCGCTCCAGCCGGGCCAGTTCGGCACCCAGAGCATTGCGGACGAGGTAGACGCTCCGGTCATCGAGCGTGCTGGCGACGTTGGCAAAATAGATCCACTCGAAGAAGCAGTGGGCTTTGCCGGTCTGCGCCGCGAACTGGCTGACCCGGATCGTTCCGTCGCTGATCACGATCGCATGACCGGGTGGCAGCGAATGGACGTTCTTGTGGTCGAAGCCAAGGTTGACCAGTGCGACGCTTTCGCTCGCGGCGGCGAAGAGCGGGCCTTCGACCGCGTAGCAGAGCGGCTTGATCCCGAGCGGGTCGCGGGCGATCAGCATTTCTCCGGCGGCGTTCAGCAGGGCGAGCGACCAGGCTCCGTCGAGCCGGTTGGCGACGTCTCGCATCAGGTCGAGCAACGGCACCGACGGGTTGGCCTGCAAGGCCCGCCCGAACTGGTGCATCAGGACTTCGGTATCAGTCTGACGGACCAGGTGGTGGTCCGGTTCGCTGAGCAGCTTTGCGGCCAGCTCGGGATAGTTCGCGAGTTGCCCGTTGAAAGCAAAACTGAACCACTGCCGGAGGTGGAAGTGGCGGTTCTCGAAGGGCTGGGCGTAACTTTTGTCGTTCCGGCCGCAGGTCGCATAGCGGACATGGCCAATCGCCGCCGGCCCACGGTACTGCTCCATCAGGCTGGCGGATTTTCCCGCGTGGGAAAGCCGGAAGACCTCCTGGACCGATCCGAGGTCACGGTAGGTGTCGAGCACCTGCCGGTTTTCGGCGTCAGCGTTCCAGGTCGACATCCCGGCCGAGAGCTGGCCGCGGTTCTGCATGTCCTGCAGCATTCGCGGAATGAGCCGGGAGGCTTCTTCGGGCGGAATGCCGGCCAACAACGGGCTGACGCCACCGTTTGACAGGTGGTAGATCGCAGCCACGCCACATTCGTGATGCAGTTCGCTCATGGATCCTTCTTGAAGTGGGACAGGCTCCCAGCCTGTCGCGCTGCTGTCTTCCAAACCACGATTTTGCCTTCAACCGAAGCCTGGCTCGTACTCGTACTCAGTCCCGAAGGGACGGTACTCGTACTCGTACTCGGCTGCTTGAATGGGGTTAGAGCAGGAAACCGATTACGATTACGAGCACGAGTACGAGCTGGCCCACACTTCTGCCGTTGACAACCAGTCGCCGTCCCACCAGCATTCTAGTTCTGCGGCCCCGGCCAAAGAACGGGGCGACCTGCGACCTGATTTTAGGCGAGCGGCAGGGCGT
>JANOFL010000258.1:0-24791 GCA_031405895.1 Planctomycetota bacterium | reverse complement strand
AAGGCAGCGGTGGGGGAGGGAGCCGGAGAAGAGGCGATGGTGGTTTCGACGCCGGCTTTCCGGAGATTGCGCGCAGAATGAGTAACGCTCCGCCGTCCAAGCTGAGAACTGCCTTGCGACAGGAGCTTAAGCCGGGGAGAGCGGCCCGGCGGACGGGGGAATAGTCCAAACCCGAAAGGTCAGCCTGGAATCTCGAACAGCGCGCGGATGTAGTGCTCGACATCGAAGGGTGCCAGGTCGTCCGCCTTCTCACCCAACCCGACGAACTTGACGGGCAAGCCAAACTCCTGCCGGATCGGAATGGCCACGCCACCCCGCGCCGTCCCATCCAGTTTGGCCAGCACAATCCCCGTGCAGCCGGCCGCCGCCGAGAAACCACGCGCCTGGCTGAGGCCGTTCTGGCCGGCGGTTGCGTCGAGGACCAGCAGGACCTCGTGCGGCGCTCCGGGAATCACCTTGCCAATCACGCGCCGAATGCGGGCCAGTTCCTCCATCAGGTTCATCTGGGTCTGCAAGCGGCCGGCCGTATCGACAATGCAGATGTCCGCCCCCTGGTCGCGGGCCGCCTCGACGGCGCGGTATGCAACGCTCGAAGGATCGGCACCGGACTTGCCCGTGACAATCGTGGCCCCCAGCCGCTGGGCCCAAATCGTAAGCTGTTCAACCGCCGCCGCGCGGAAGGTGTCGCCCGCGCCGAGCACGACGGACCGGCCTTCGGCGGCAAAGCGATACGCCAGTTTGGCGATGCTGGTCGTCTTGCCCGAGCCGTTGACGCCGACCACCATGATCACCGTCGGCCCGCTGTCCGCCAGCCGGATCGCGGTCCCCTCCTGATGCATGATTTCGTAGATCGTTTCGCGGGCGGCGGCGATCAGGTCGCCCAGCATCACCTTGCGGCCGCGAAAGTCGGACTTGATCTGGTCGCGAATCCTGGTCGCAGGCCCGACGCCCATGTCGGTCCGGATCAGGTACCCGTAGAGTTCGTCGAGAAACTCTTCATCGACCAGCCGGCCCTCCTTGCCGACGAGATCGCGGATGTCGGTATTGAGCAGCTGGACGGTTTTCTTCAGCGCGCTGCGGAACCGGCCGAAGAGACCGGTCTTTTTCTCTGGCTGTACGGTCGTGGCGGGCAGTTCTTCCCGGCTGGTTTCTTCCTGCTGGACAACAGCATCGATCACCGTCGTTTCGTCAACAAAAACGGCCGTCCCGTCGCCGTCATCCGCTTCGGGCAATGCGTGGCTGGCGGGTACCGGATCGCCTGCCGGTGGCGCGGGCGGGGAGTCAGGCTTTTTGCGGCGGAACGGATTCCAGAGGGCCATGCGGAGAACAATCGTTGAAAGAAGGGATGCCTGTCTCGGGCCTGGTTGAAGGGAACTACCCTGACCGCACGTTCTGAATCTGCCCTTTTCTGTTCTGACTCGTACTCGTACTCAATGAAATGGTACTCGTACTCGTGCTCGTGCTCGAATGCTTTCATCGAGTACGAGCACGAGTACCGCCAAGGGCTGAGCACGAGCAGGAATCGGGACAGTTTCGGCCTTTTTTCACATCGTCATCCAGAAAGCCGCAGCCACAAAAACACACCGCGTTCATTCCGGGCCACTAATCCGGTCCGCCATGGACTGCGGCGGGCTGTTGTTCGGCAGCTGCAGTCCGGTCGCGCAACAACCGGTCGAGGACTCCGTTCACGAACTGGGGTGAGTTCTGGCCACCGAACCGCCGGGCAAGGTTGATCGCTTCGTCGATCGCGACTTTGGGCGGCGTGAATCCAAAGCACATTTCCCAGGCCGCAAGGCGCAATACGTTACGGTCGACCGGGGGCATCCGTCCGACCCGCCAGTTGATCGAAGCCGCCTGGATCAGTTCGTCGAGTTCGCCCTGGCGGGTCCGCACTCCGTCCAGCAACTGGAAGCCGAACCCGGTCAGTCCCGGATCGCCGCGCAAGCGGTCGTGGAGGAATTTCCGCCAGTCGAATCCGTCCGTCGAGTTCAGGTCTTCCTGAAACAGGATCTGGAGAACGATCTGGCGGACACGACTGCGCTGCGACATGCTCGACGATCTGGCTGGAACTCGCGGGCCGCGGAAAGTCCGGCTGGCCGCCCGCTTTTGTTGTACATCGAAGCAGCCACCGGCAGGAGGCGGCAGACTGGCCATCCGCGCCAGATCAATCCCGTTCGCGAATCATCAGTTCACTTCGCAGGCGAAGCATTTCAAGGACGGCTTCAGTGGCTTCCTCGCCCTTGTTACCGACCGCGCCTCCGCTCCGCTGGACCGCCTGCTGGAGGTCCTCGCAAGTCAGCAGCCCGAAACCGACCGGCAATCCGCTTTCAACTGCCAGCTGGCCGAGGCTTAGGCTGACAAACCGGTTGATGTGCTGGTCGTGCGTTGTCTCGCCGCGAATCACGGCGCCGAGACAGACAATTCCGTCCACGCGGCCCGACTCCGCCAGCCAGCGGGCCATCAGCGGAATCTCCCACGCCCCGGGCACGCGCACGACCTGCACAGCATCCTGTGCGATGCCAGCCCGTTCGGCGGTTTGCAGGGCCCCTTGGAGCAACCGCTCCGTGATCGACTCGTTGTAACGCGAAACAACCACGGCCAGGCGCGGGGCCGATGCCTGCGACTGGCCGACTGGTTGGTTCATGGTGGTCTGCGATACGAACTGCCGAAGGAAGCTGGCCGGTCGCATCCACTGCCTTGGCCAGCGAGTTCAGCCGTTGAGTTTTTCCGGATCCCTTGCTTGCGCTGCGGGCTGGTATTGGTATTGCCTTGGCCAGCCAACTCAGCCGTCGAGCTTTTTCCGCGTCAGTGATGAAATGAACTTCTTGTTGTCCACCGTCGCGGAAAGCTCTTTGTTGAGCCAGTTGATGCCGTCGCCGTCCTTGAGCGTCATCAGGTGCCGCCGCAGCTTGGCAATGTTGGGATACTGTTCGGCCGGGAAGAGCATCTCCTCGCGCCGCGTGGCGGTCTTCCGCAAGTCGATGGCCGGCCAGATGCGGCGTTCAGCCAGATCCCGCGAAAGCACGATCTCGGTGTTGCCAGTCCCCTGGAACTCATCCACGATCGCCTGATCGAGCGGATTGCCGTTGTCGATCTGGGCGGTGGCGAAAATGGTCAGCGAACCAGCCTGTTCGGTCTGGCGGGCCGAGCCAAAAAACGCCTTGGGAAGTTCCAGCGCGCCCGCGTCGAGGCCGCTCGCCAGAATTTTTCCGCCCGGCGGTTGCTGCAGGTTGCAGGCCCGCGCGAGCTTGGTCATCGAGTCGAGCAGGATCACGACGTCGACACCTGCCTCGACCAGCCGGCGGGCCTTTTGCATCATCAGGTCGGCCAGCTGCATTGCCGCCAGCGGCGGATGCTCAAAAGATGTCCCGACCACTTCACAGCGCGGACCATTGAGAGTCCGGGCCGCCTCGGCCAGTTCCTCCGGCCGTTCGTCCATCAGCATCACGACAACCCAGGCTTCGGGGTAATTCGCAGTGATGCCTGTGGCCATGGTCTGCATCAAAGTCGTCTTGCCGCTGTGCGGCGGGCCGACGATCAGTCCGCGCTGGCCGAATCCGGCCGGGGCCACCAGTTCCAGCATCCGGGCCGTGGTCTTGTCGGCCCCCGCCCCCGGCTCGATCCGCCGCTTGGGATGAGTCAGCGACAGGCTCTCAAAGGTCTTGACCTCGAAGCTCGTGAACGGGTCGAGGCCGTTGACGCTTTCCACACGCAGCAACGCCGGGTAGCCTTCGCCGGACTTGGGTGGCCGGATCTGGCCTTGCACGACCGAACCGGTCTGCAGTCCAAAACGCCGGACCTGGCTCGGCGAGACATAGACGTCCTGATCGCTCTCCTGATAGAAATTGGTTGCCTGTCGCAGGAAGGCAAAGCTCTCGCGAAGGACTTCCACGGTCCCGCCGCCCCAGACCAGTTCCTGGGCGACGACGCGGTTCCTCAGAATCGCTTCGATCAGGGCGAGCCGTCCGCGCTCGGGAATCTCAACGACCTTTTCCTCAACCGCCTGTTGCCGCAGCTGCTCCTCGTCCAGCTCGCGGAGGCCGGTGATCGGAATCTCGCCCGGCAGGACCTCGCGACAGCGATCCCGCCACGGTTCCCCGGCGGCGGTGAAACGGGGCGGACCCTGATGATGGTATTGCTGCTGTTGCCGCCAGCCGGACAGGCCATCCCGCACCGTATCCTCCGCCCCCATCGTGTCTTCGCCCGAGTCGTGATCATCGTGCCGCCGACCCGTCTCGTCGTCGTGGCGCGGTGTCCGGGACTGCGGCCCGAAATGATGACGACCGTAAAGCGGTCCCGGGGTCCGTCCGTATTTGCCTGTTCCTGATTCGTATGGCCGTGGCATATCAAGTTCTTCCTCTATGGCAGACTGTTTGGAAAGCAAGCGCGCCTGTTCCGGATCCTGGTGCGACGTCGGAGTGTTTTCGGGCAAGCGAACAGGGACCTGAGACCTCGTTCCTTTATCCAAAATCCGGCCTTCGTTTGCAACAGGCGCAAAGCCAAAATGTGCCCCAACCGGGGGGCCTTGCGCATTTGAAACCTGGCACGTGGGGTCCGTTATCCGAACCTCCGGTCCGTCGTCCGACCTCATCCATAGCCCGAATCAGCCAGGCTCTGTCTTCCCGGCAGCTCCGGTCAGGTCTCTCCAGAAGGCAAGCACCTGCTGTCTGAGCCAGACGACTTCACCCTGTCGATTGTTGTCGACCACATCCGTGGAACGTTGCCGTTTTTCGGCGACCGGTGTCTGAAACGCCTCGCGGCGATCCAGTTCTCCCTCCGGCCAGCCCCGGGCCGCAGCGCGCTTACGCCGCAAATCCAGAGCCGCGTCCACAAACACAATCCGGTCACACCAGCGATCCCAGCCACTCCGGAACATCACCGATGCATCCAAAACCACGACCGGAAAGCCTGCCCTACGCAGTCGTTCCAGTTCGCGCCGGACCAGCCGGCCAATCGCAGGATGCGTCACTGATTCTAACCGTAAAAGTGGCGTTGTCGAATCCGGGGTCGTGGCAAACACCAGCGCTCCCAGCCTGTGGCGATCGACCGCCCCCTGATCGTCGAAAACCTGATCGCCAAATTCCTCGCGAATCCGGGCCTTCACGTGCGGATCAAGCAGGACTTCATGACCGAGCCGGTCCGCGTCAATCCGGCCCGCGCCAAGTTCCTCCAGCAGTTGGGCCACTTCGCTTTTTCCCGATGCAATCCCGCCAGCCAGCCCGACCAGCTTCATGGTCCGCCACTCCCGCTTGCCGCCAATGGGCTGGACAAACTTACACCCTGCGTGTCATTCCAGTTCGGTCCAGCCTCGATCGCCACCTGCAATGGAACCCGCAGGGCACCCGTACTGGTCATCTCTTCGTTCACCAGCCCGGCCAGCGCCATCACGTCCCGGTCGGCGACTTCAAACAGCAACTCGTCGTGAATCTGCAGCAACAGCCGGGCATCCAGCCCCGCCGTCTGAAGTCGTCGCCAGACCCGGATCATCGCCAGCTTGATCAGGTCGGCCGCCGAACCCTGGATCACCGTGTTGACCGCAATCCGTTCGGCCTGGGTCCGGTTGCGCGAAAGCGGACCCGGCCCGGGCGCGCGAACTCCTTCCACCGGTCGCCGCCGGCCGAGGATCGTCCGCACAAAGCCATCCTTCGCCGCCGCCGTCAGCGTTTCGCGCACGAATCCGTCGACAGCCGGGTAACGCGCGAAGTAGGCATCAATGAATCCCGAAGCCGCGTCGCGCGGAATCCCCAGCTGCCGTGCCAGCCCCCACGGACTCTGCCCGTAGATGATTCCGAAGTTGACCGCCTTGGCCCCCTGCCGCATCGCCTCGGTCACATCTTCCAGCGGCACGCCGTTGACTTCCGCCGCCACCACGCGATGGATGTCTTCCTCGCGGCGAAAGGCTTCAGTCATGACCGCGTCGCCGCAGAAATGAGCCAGCATCCGCAGCTCGATCTGCGACCAGTCGGCGCACAGCAGCTGGTAGCCTGGCCCGCCCGCGACAAACGCCTGCCGGATTCGCCGCCCCTCGGCTGTGCGGACCGGAATGTTCTGCAAGTTGGGATCCTTGGAACTCAACCGTCCCGTCCGCGCCACGTCCTGCATGAACGATGTGTGAACCCGTCCGGTCCGCGGATTGATCTGTTCCGCGAGGGCGTCGGCGTAAGTGCCCTTGAGCTTGCCCAGCTGGCGGTATTCGATCACCAGTTTCGGCACCGGATGCCGGTCCTCCAGTTCTTCCAGCACTTCGTTGTCCGTGCTCCGGCCGGTCTTGGTCTTCCGCTGCTCCTGCAGGCCAAGCTTGTCAAACAGCACTTCCGCCAGCTGCTTGGGTGAATCGACGTTGAACTCGCTCCCGGCAGCCTGCCAGATTTCACGCTCCAGCAGTTTGAGCCGGACACCAAACTCCTTGCTCAGCGCCGCCAGAGAATCCGGATCAACGCGGATACCGTGGTACTCCATGTCGGCCAGCACCTGCACGAGCGGCATTTCAACATCGCGAAAAAGTTCGGTCAGCCCGACGTTCTCCACCGCACGGGTCAGCAGCGGAAACAGCCGCATCGGCACGTCGGCATCTTCGGCCGCATAGTCCGTGATCCGCGGCACCGGAACTTCATCCATCCGCCCCTGCTCCCGACCCGTCCCAATCAGGTCGGTAATTGGAATTGTTTGATGGCCCAGATGCCGGGACGCCAGCTCGTCAAGGTTGTGGGTCGGCCGGCCCGGGTCGGAAAGCAGGTCGGCCACCAGCGTGTCGAACAGCCGGTTCACCCCGACCAGGCCGTTCCGCCGCATCACAATCAGGTCGTATTTGATGTTCTGCCCGACCAGCTCCAGGCCGGGATCGCCCAGCAACGGCTGCAGCGCCGCAACCACATCGGCTTCGGCCAGCGTTCGCGCGCCGGCGGGTGCCCGGACCGGCACATAGATCGCCTCGCCGGGACTTGAGCAAAGCGAAATTCCCACCAGGTCGGCCCAGTTCGGGTTGGTCGAAGTCGTTTCGGTATCAAAAGAAAACCGCCCGGCCCGCCGCGCCCGTTCGACCTCGGCCCGCAGCTCCTCCAGCGTGTCGACCGTCCGGTAGTTCGCTTCCCAGGTCGTCACGCCGACCGTTGCCGGTCCCAGTTTTGTCACGCGGTCGGTCAGCGACCGGAACCCGAACTCGGTGCAGATCGCCACCGCGGTTTCGACGTCCCACTGCCCGACGACGGCCCGGCTCCAGTCGAATTCCAGCGGGGCGTCATCATCCAGCTTGACCAGCTGTTTGCTGATCCGGGCGAGGTCGGCGCATTCGGCCAGCTTTTCGCCCTTCTTGCCCTTGATCGTCGTGGCGTTGGCCAGCACTTCATCCAGCGTTCCATATTCCTGCAGCAGCTGGGTCGCAGTTTTTGGTCCGATCGATTCGACTCCCGGAACATTGTCGACCGAATCGCCGACCAGCGCCTGGAAGTCGACCACCTGGTCGGGCCGAACGCCCCAGTCCGCCAGCAGCTCCGGGGCACCATACAGCTGTCCCTTGCGGATGTTCAGCAAGCTGACCGAATCATTGATCAGCTGGCGGCAATCCTTGTCGGCCGTGACCAGCACGCAGCGGCCGCCCGCTTCGGCAACCCGCCGGGCCAGCGTCGCCATGATGTCGTCGGCTTCATAACCCGGCAGCTCGATCACCGGGATACCCAGCGCGTCGAGCAGCCGCTGGATGTGCGGGATTTGTGAGCGCAGGTCTTCCGGCATCGGATCGCGGTGCGCCTTGTACTCCGGATAAAGATCGTTGCGGAACGTGATCTCGCTGTGGTCGAACGCACAGGCCAGCAGGTCAGGCTTGTGCCGGGCGAGCAGATCGAGCAGATCGCGGAGAAACCCGTACAGCGCGTTGACTGGCCGGCCGTCGGGCGCCGTCATCGAGGAAATGGCGTGAAAGACCTGATAGATCAGCGAATGCGAGTCGATCACGAAGACTTTTTTTCCGCCCAGGTCGACGGGTGTTCCCGCAGCCAGGCGGGCGATTGGCGGGGGCATGTCGGGGACCGCCGGTGAAGCCGGTTTCGCGGCTCGTTCCGGCTTTTCCGGTTCCTCCGCCAGATCGGCAAACAGATCAGGCGTTTTCTCCCGCTTTCTCGCCATCTCTTGGATTCTACGCGCTGGGCGGGCCGTTAACAGGATCAGGTGCCGTTGCATCATCGCCTGGCGAAACGCTGCCAGCCACCCGCCCCGTCTGCCGTTCGATTGCAGACAAGGCGGAGTTTGGGCCGCGTTTTTCCGGCGAAAATTGACAGTCCCCCCGCTGTACCTAGAATTGCTGTTTGGGAGAGTCGGGCAAATCAGGCAAACTGACCTGGTTGAACCGGAGCGAATCGATCCGGCGGAATATCCGCCCGTCGCCGCAGCCCAATTCACATCCACTGCCGGTTCGAGCTGTGACCCGCTCACAGCCGGCCGGAACCCAGCGCCCGGAGTATCGGCTGATGGCTGCCCGACAGAACCAGAGCTATCTGATCTGGATCATTGTCCTTGTCATTCTTTCCCTGCTCCTCGCCCTGGTCGCCTTCCTCGGCGTCCAGAAGGCCCTCGAGTTTGCCGACTCGAACCGCCAGAACGAAGTCAAACTGGCCGAGGCGAACGGGCTGGTCCAGGCCAACGTCATCCAGGGGCAGATTCTTCGCTCGCTGATTGGCAACATGGGCGACAGCGTCAGTGAGTTGCAGGCCAACCGGGACGCGCTCGACGCCGAAGCTGGCCGGCTGACCGACCGCACAGCGATCAACGCCGTCATCGAGAAAGTCAACGACGCGGTCAAGGTCTACGAAAAGGACATGACGCTCCTGATTTCCGCCGGCGACGCGGCCAACAAGCCCCAGCCGACCTACACCGAGCTGGTCAATTCCTACGCCACGGCCCTGACCCGCAAACACAACGAGTACAACACGATTCTCAACGACCTCGCCCGCGTCCAGCGCGAAGCCCAGGCCGAGATCGACGCCAAGGAACAAACCGTTCAGCAGACCCAGGAACAGCTGGCCAAGGCACAGGGCGATTTCGAGTCCGAGAAAACGGGCCGCCAGGAAGACGTCAACCGCCTGCAGACTTCCATCACCGAGATGACCTCGGCCAACAATTCCAAGAATTCCGAGTTCGAGCAAACCCGGGTCCAGTTTGAACAGACTTCCGCCGACAGTGCCCGCCAGATCGCTGACCTGAGCGAAAACAACGACGCGCTCAAGCAGAAGGTCAACATTTACGAAAAGGAGAACTTTGACCTGGCCGACGGCATGGTCGTCCGCGTGGCCGGCGGCCTGAACAAGGTCTTCATCAATCTCGGTGCCGACGACGGGCTCCGCCCGAACCGGACTTTTGCCGTCTATGCCCAGGGCATCACGAGCTTCCAGAAAAACGCCCACAAGGCGATGATTGAAGTCACCCGGATCCTTGGTCCGCATTCGGCCGAAGCCCGCATTACCGCCGAGCAACTCACCAATCCGATCCTGAATGGCGACCCGATTGTTTCGGCCGTCTGGGATCCGGGGAACAGCGTGCATGTCGCTCTTGGCGGAATGTTTGATCTCGACTACGACGGCTTCGACGACACCGACAAGCTGATCCGGATGATCGAGAACAATGGCGGACTCGTCGTCGCGTCACACGACCAGCAGGGCAAGGTCAACGGCGAGATGGACCCCGCGACCCGTTACTTTGTGATCGGTGATGCCCAGCCGCCTGGTGCGGACTTCAACGCCGAAGTGGCCCGGGCCGCGCGGGAGATGCAGGCCGCAGCCGAAAAGCTCAGCATCGAAATCATCGACACGCGAAAACTGCTCAACCTGATGGGCCAGCATGCCCAGCCGGTGGTGGAACGACTCGACGGCGAAATTGGCCAGGCCTTCCGCCGACGGCAACTCGCCGAGGAACTTCGCGAGGAAGACCGGCTCAATCGCCAAGCGAACGAAGAGGGCAATGACGGCGGCGACCAGTAACCGCTGGTGCCAGCGCGCCGTTACAATCGAGGTGCACTTTTCAACGCGCCCTGGTTGCTGCCGTGCCCCGTTCCCTGCAGTTTGATTCGCTGGATGATCTCCGCGGCGAACTCCGCCGTTTGCAGCGCGATGGCTACCGGCCAACCGGCCAATGGAATCTCGCCCAAATCTGCCGCCATCTCGACGCCTGGATGCAGTTTCCGGTCGATGGCTTCCCGCGCCAGCCGCTCCCGTTCCGGGCCTTCCTCGGACTGCTGCGGCTGACGATCGGCAGGCGGTCGTTCCGCTGGATTCTGACCGAAAGGAGAATGGCCAGGGGCGGGCCGACAATGCCCCAGACGGTCTTTCCCGCCGGCCAGGTCGACGAAACTTCGGCCGTCAACGAGTTGCTTGCCACCATCGACCGGCTCGAACGCCACTCCGGTCCAATCCATCCTTCGCCGCTCTTCGGCTCGATGACCCGCGACGAGTGCATCGGTCTGCAGCTGATCCACTGCGCACACCACCTCGGCTTCCTCGAACCCGGCCGATAGCGGACGTCGCCCGTTCCTGTCGAAATCTGCCTTCCGTCACCGAACTTGCCTCGGTGAAGCGCAGGCCTGACCACTCCATTGCTCTTTCCAGCGCGCCGGGCCTGGAAAGATGTTTTCCTTTCCGGCTCCCTCCCACCAAACTGCTCTTCGCGACGAGCAGGGACCAGAAGATTGTTTTGCCTTCCGGCTCCCTCCCACGACGCTGCTCTGAGCGTGGTGGGGAGGGCGGGGGGAGGGGGGCGTCCGCGCAGTTTCTTTTCAGGTCCCCACCGCCAAATCTGGCGCGGCTCGACTGTGACCTCCCCGCCAAGCTCGCCTCGGTAGAGCAAGTGATTGGACACTTCTGCTCTCGCGCGGACGACAGGCTGGAAGCCTATCCCACGTGTCATCCCCCCGCCGCCAAAGACCTCGCGTCGGTTTGAGAATGACTGGCCATTACAATTGCGCTCAAAGTGGTCCCACGATCCGCCCCCCCAAAATGCACGACGTTGTCTTCAAAATCCTGACCACCCTCCAGTGGCAACAGCTTCAGGCCACCGGCCGGTTGGGTGGCTCTCCCGACGACCTTCGCGACGGCTTCATCCATCTTTCGACCGCCCCACAATTGCCCGGCACTCTGGCCAAACACTTCGCGGGCCAGACCGGCCTGATCTGCGTCGCCATCGAAACCGTCGAATTGGGGGCAGGCCTTCGGTGGGAACCTTCCCGCGAAGGCCAGCTGTTTCCGCACTTCCACGGCACCCTGCACTTGACCGCTGTTTCGGGCCACCAACCCTGTGACCCGGTTCCTCCCGCACCTTCAGCAAATCCGGAACCGCCCGCCTGACCGGCAGGGTTCTTCCTGTCCATCGGCAAGCGTGGACCATTGGACCGTTTCAACGAAACCCAGAGTTGTCCACGCGCTCTGGCATGTCCACCGCGGCTCAGTCCACCATTCGCGTTTCCGCTAACCAGGTCCGCGGCGTCTCCAGCGGTAAAGGCTGGCTCGTGCAGCTCTACCCGCTCGACCTCGAACGGACCCGGATCAAGGTCTTCGGCCCGCGCGTGGTGCTTGGCCGCGACGAGCAGTGCGAAATCTGTTTCGACGACCATTCGATCTCGCGTTAGCAGGCCGAGATCTTGTTGACCCCGACCGGCTTCGCGATCGGCGACCTCGGCAGCACCAACAGCATTTCAGTCAACGACCAGCCCGTTTCCCGCACACCGCTCCGCAGCGGCGACCGGCTGCGGCTCGGCCAGCGCGTCCTCCGCTTCCTCGCCACGGCCGCAACCAGGTCACCGCCTGACGTGGGGCAAAACTCTGCTTTGCCATGCGGACCGCAAAGCAGAGCTATGCGCCACGGTTTGGATTCGCATTGCAAGGCAGTAACCTCCAGATTTGACTGCACAAGTTGACATTCGGAGCCTCCAGGAGACCCGCATGAACACCAGCACCTCCCCCTCCATCAGCCCCGCCCAGGCAACGTTTTGCCTCGTCGCGGTCAAACCCGCAGCCGCTGGCCAGACCGTTCCCGTTGGCGAAGCCCGGATGCAATCCGGTTCGCCGCCTGTTCCTGCGCCGGCGCAGGTCTCCTGGGCCGACCAGTGCGAAGCTGATTCACCCGGGACTGGTCCGCACCACCGATAGCGGGATGGCCGGCAGCCACTGCTACCTTGTAACCGAGTACGTCGACGGCCAGGACCTGGCCGCTTTGGCAGGCAACCGTGGCCGGCTGGGTCTTGGCGAAGCCTGCACGACTGTCGCAGGAGCCTGTGAAGCCCCCGGTTTCATCGCCTCCCGCAACGCTGTCCACCGCGATATCAAACCCTCCAACATCATGGTGGATGTTGAAGGCCGCGTCCGGATTCTCGACTTCGGCCTCACTCGCACCAGCGCCAACGGCCAGACGATGACTGAAACCGGCCAGGTGATGGGCAAGTTTGACTTCATCGCCCCCGAACAGGCAGTCGACCCGCGCCAAGTCGACTTCCGCGCCGACCTCTACAGCCTTGGCTGCACGTTCTACTACCTGCTCACCGGCCAGGCCCCGTTCCAGACCGACCAGCACGAGTCGATCGGGGCCAAGCTGCTGGCCCACATGGAAGGCTCGTTCGCGCCGATCGCCAGTTTCCGCAAGGAGGTGCCCCGCGCAATCAGCGACCTGATCGACCAGATGCTCGGCTCCGACCCAAGCCGCCGGCCAGCGTCCTTTGGCGAAGTCCAAAAAGTCGTCCTGACGGCCGCTCCGCAAGCCGACCTCGCCGCGCTGGTGGGCGGACAAACCCTCATTCCTGGCAAAGCACCCGTCGGTGACCGGATCGAACAGATCTGCGACTCCCTGCTGAAGGGATTGTCGCTCGCTTTTCAGTATCTCCTTGTTTGCCTCGGCATCCTCCAGGCGGTGCCCAGGACCCGCACCAACAGCCGGACCCGTTTCCAGTTCAGCTTCCGCTGGCTCAAAGTCCTCGCCGCGATCTTCATGCTCGGCCTGCTCCTCTGGGGCATGGGCTTCCGCATCTACCCGATGGAAGAAGACCCCGGCAGCTACGACTCGTACGGCTACGTCGAGTACTACTGATCCCGCCAACCTGAAACGACGCTCGTGGCGGCGGGATGCTCGTTCATCGGCCAAACGCTGGCGACGGCGCGACCGCGTACCTGAACCGGCGTGAACGGGCAGCTGGCCACGACTGCTCAGCTATCTCACACCAGCGGCGATTTCGACTTTTCTCCCGGCACTTCCCGCACCAGTCGCGGCACCAGGTAGCCAGGCAGCTGGCCGCGCAACGACTCGACCAGACGGATGGCTTCGTCATCCGGGATCGCGAAGTGGGCGGTGCCGGCCACCGGATCGAGCTGGTGCAGGTAACAGGGCAAGACTCCGCATTCAAAAAGTCGCCGGCTCAGTTCACGAAGGACCGTTGAGTCATCATTGACGCCGCGGAGCAAAACCGACTGGTTCAGCAGCGTGACGCGGGCTTCGTTTCGCAGCCGCTCCAGTGCCGCCGCGACTTCGTCGTCCAGCTCGCGCGGATGGTTGGCGTGGATCATCACGACCGGCTGCAGCCGCGAGCTTTTCAGCAATCGCACCAGCCCGTCCGTCACACGATTCGGCAAGACCACGGGCATTCGCGAATGAATCCGCAGCCGCCGAAGTTGCGGGATGTTGTCCAGCGACTTGATCAGGCTCTCCAGTCGCTCATCGGCCAGCATCAGCGGGTCGCCGCCGCTGAGCAGGACTTCCTCAACCGATTCATCCGCCCGGATGTATTCAAGCGCGGCCGCCATCTGTTCCGGCGTTCGTGGCGCGTGGTCATAGGGAAAGTTCCGCCGGAAACAGTAGCGGCAGTTGATCGCGCAGGCCCCAGTTAGCACAAGCAGTACCCGCCCGGCGTATTTGTGCAGAACGCCCGGGACCGGCTCGAAACGGGCTTCTTCCAGTGGGTCGGCCGTGAATCCCGGAACAGTCCGGGTTTCTTCCGCCGTGGCGAGGACCTGGAGCAGCAACGGGTCGCGTGCGTCACCA
This sequence comes from Planctomycetota bacterium, assembly GCA_031405895.1. GTDB lineage: Bacteria > Planctomycetota > Planctomycetia > Pirellulales > Pirellulaceae > BJ22. The sequence goes on along the minus strand of JANOFL010000258.1, from coordinate 10,784 downwards.
CGCCGCATCAGCTTCAGCCAGCGGTGCGGGACCAACACCTGAAACTCTTCCTCCGCCTTCCCCAACGAGCCGGAAGCGTCAGCGACGGAAGAGGCCTCCTCTTCTGTTTCCAATCCCATTTCCCGCCGCAACCCGGCAACGGAACGCAAAGCCGTTTTCAGTTCCTGCTGCCAGGAAAGACCTGGAGGTCCCAAGGGACTCAGTTCGCCAGTGGAAGCAACAAGAGGCCGCGGCGTCTCCTTCCGAACCGGCTGTTTCGCATCCGAACCGGCGGCGACAGAATCGGGACTCGCGGCTAGAATCTCAGGCTCCATTTCAACGCCAGTTTGACCCGTTTTCGTTGCAGGATTTCCGCCCGTGGGCACCTACAAGACCAATGACTTTCGCAAAGGACTCAAAGTCCAGATCGACGGCGAGCCGTTCCTGATGACCGAGATGAACTTCGTCAAACCGGGCAAGGGCAACGCAATGTACAAGTGCAAGCTCAAAAGCCTGACTCGCGGCACTGTCCTCCAGCGGACCTTCAAGGGCGGTGACACGCTCGAGGTAGCCGACGTCGAGGAAACCGCCGTCCAGTACCTCTACCGCCAGCAGGACACATTCGTCTTCATGAATAATACCACCTTCGACCAGTACGAGCTGACCCTCGACCAGGTCGACGAGTCGTGGATGTACCTCAAGGATGGCATGCAGTGCTCGATGGTCCTCTACAACGGCCAGCCGATCACGCTTACCCCGCCCAACCACGTCGAACTGAAGGTCGAATACTGCGATCCCGGCGTCCGTGGCGACACGGCGACCAACGTGACCAAGCCGGTCAAGGTTGAAACCGGGGCCGAGTTCACCTGTCCCTCGTTCGTCAACATTGGCGACATCATCCGGATCGATACCCGCACCGGCGAATACCTCGGCCGCAGCTGAGATGGAATTCGGCAAACTGCATGACGGTAGAGAGAGGAACGCTAATCGGCGCTAATCTCCGCTAATCGGAGCTGTTAGTTTGAAAGCGCGGCACATGGTGTTCCGGAGCCGCGGTGGCGATTCCAGATGCTCAATTTGTGCCCTCGTTTTCGGATTAGCGTTGATTAGCGAAGATTAGCGTTCCCTCATTTCCCGTTCCCCCGAATTCCTACAGGCCAGCATGAATGTCCAGTTCTGGGGCGCGGCCCGGACGGTGACCGGCTCGATGCACCTCGTCGAGTGCGGTGGCCAGCGGGTACTGCTGGACTGCGGCATGTACCAGGGGCGACGGAAGGAGGCCTTTGAACGGAACCGGAGCCTGCCCTTCGATCCGCGCTCGGTCAACGCGGTCGTCCTTTCGCACGCCCACATCGACCACAGCGGCAACCTCCCGTCGCTGGTGAAAGGCGGCTTCCGCGGGACCATCTTCGCGACCTCGGCCAGTCGCGATCTCTCGGCCGTGATGCTGCTCGATTCAGCCAAAATCCAGGAACAGGACATCGAGTACGTCAACAAGCGACGCGATCGCAACGGTGAAAAACCTTTCGAGCCGCTCTATACGGTCCTCGACGCGACCCAGACCCTTCGCCAGTTTCGGACCGTCGAGTTCGACGACTGGTTTGATGTCGTCCGCGGTGTCCGCTGCCGGTTCCACATCGCTGGCCACATGCTCGGCGCGGCCAGCGTGGAACTGGAACTGACGGAGCCGGACGGACGGATCGTCAAGCTGCTCTTCAGCGGCGACATCGGACGGCCCAAGATGCCGATCCTGCCCGATCCAAGAACGGTGTCAGGAACCGATTTCGTGATCATGGAGGCGACCTACGGCAACCGGCTGCATGAAACGGGCGGCGACGCGATGCGGATGCTGAAGGAACTGGTGACCAAGACCTGGAAGCAGGGCGGGCGGCTGCTGGTTCCCGCTTTCTCCGTCGGCCGGACCCAGGAAATCGTCTACCGGCTGAACCTGCTGGCCGAATCCGGCGAGCTGCCGCCGATCAAGGTCTTTGTCGACAGCCCGATGGCGGTCAACGCGACGGATGTTTTCCGGGCCCACCCCGAATGCTTCGATGAAGACATGGTCCAGCAGATTCTGGCCGAGACTGACCGCGACCCGCTCCGTTTCAACAACCTGGTCTACATCCGCAAGGTCGAGCACTCCAAGGCGCTGAACGGGCTCAACGAGCCCTGCGTGATCATCAGCGCATCCGGGATGTGCGAAGCCGGCCGGATCCTGCATCACCTCAAGAACGGGATCAGCGATCCGCGCAACACGGTTCTCTTCACCGGTTTCCAGGCCCCCCACACGCTCGGCCGGCGGATTCTCGATGGATCAGCGACGGCCCGCATCTTCGGCGAAGAGTTCCCCGTTCGCGCCACGATTGCCAAACTCGAAAGCAGCAGCGGCCACGCCGACCAGGGCGAACTGCTGGCCTGGGCCCAGGCCGCCAATGCCGACAAGACCGTCCGCCAGTTCGCCCTCGTCCACAGCGAAACGGAGGCTTCGTTCCCGCTCAAGCAGCTGATGCTCGAACGCGGCCTCTCCAATGTCACCATCCCCGACCGCGGCGACCGGATGGTGATGTGACCGGGGTCGGGAGTCGTTCTCGCCCGCCAGTTTTACAGTTGCGCGACGCTCAACGACAACAACTTACTTCCTCAACATCTCAGGCATGAGCGTTGATCCCTGGCAATCTCCAGCCCATTCGGCGACGGGCATCAACGCAAATCGGTCCAGTCTTTGGCCGACGGTTGCCATGGGCACGATCGTGGCCCTGCTGTTGGCCGGACTTTTTTTGGAACAGCGATCAGTGCGGAAGTTCTGCGAAGATCATTCGATTGATGTCGCTGCGATTACCCGTCTGGCATGGGGGCTGCATGACCAACCGGTCACGATGGCAATGGTTTACGCCGTACATGCGGCGGCGTTGTTCGTGATGATCCACCTTGCCATGACCGGTTCGGCGCGGCGTCGACCTGCGAACTGGCTGCTCGCAATCTTCGGATTGCTCCTGATCCTGGTTTGGCAGATGGCGATCTTGCTCCCGGTCAACAGCGTGTTAGGCCGGTAGGTCCTGCCTGCAATTCGTGATGTCAGCACCGAGCTGGCCAACCGCGGACTGCTCAAGCATGGAGCCGACGGGTGACTTCGACGATCCGCTGGGTCATTTCTCCAAGGAACTTTTTCGGCGGGCCGTCTTTGAGATCGCCGTTGACCAGCTGGTCGTGGATCGCGCCGACGGCGGACTGTTCGGGGAGGACGACGACGCCGATGTTGCCGAGGATCGAGCGGACATGGACCAGGCCACGGAGGCCGCCGAGGGCCCCTTGAGAAGCACTGATGAGGCCGCAAACCTTTCCCTTGAAGGCCTGAAGTGGGGTTTCTCCCTGGGCTGGGCGCGAGGCCCAGTCGATCGTGTTCTTGAGCAGCGGCGTGATCGAGCTGTTGTATTCGGGGCAGGCGATCACGAAACCGTCATGGGCGAACATCGCCTGCTTGAGCCGCTTGGCACCGTCGGGCGTCCCCTGCTCGCGCTCGAGGTCTTCGTCAAAGAGCGGGAGGCCCAGTTCACCAAGTTCCAGCATCGTGGTTTCGCCGCCCTGTTCGCGGATCATGCGTGCGGCGACTTCCAGCAGCTGGCGGTTCCACGACTGCTTGCGGGCACTTCCGGCGAAACAGAGGATTTTCGGCATGATCACGTTGCTCCGGAATCGACAGGGTTCGGGTTCGATGATGTCCGGCGGCCACGTCCGCCGGATTCGGACCAGGACTATCCCGGGTTTGTTCGGCGGAGGCAACGGGGTGCGATTGGAGTGGAGCACTTGCTGCACTCGTACCCATGCGGTCCTTGCTTGCGCTGCGGGCTGGTATTTACTCGTTTACTCGTTCCCGGGCGGGAGCCGTGGAACGAGACCTGAAAAAAATGCGGGGCGTCAGGGACGCCCCGCAACCAATGGCAGTCAGGCCGGAGTTTCCGCGGTTCGCCAGGGGCGATTCCCGCTGACGGCACTACGAAGAGTGCCTGCGACTGTCAGCGGCGTGGCACTCCGGTCGTCTGGATCGCGCATCCGTGTTCGTCGCTGAGCACCAGGACGGCGAACTCCGTGATGTTGTCCAGGGGCTGGCTGCTTTGGGTCACATAGTCAAACCGGCCGCGCAGGTCGGTGTAGCCGTCCTTGAGAAAAACCACCTGCCCGTCGGCCGTCCGGGCGTAGACCTTGACGTAGGTCGCGGGCAGGAAGGTTCCCTGCTCGCCACGGGTCCGGACCTGGAGCTGCCCCAGCGCCGGGACGACTTGAAGATCGAGGTCGTTGGCCAGCCGCTTGAGCGTTGCGATCTGGTCGCCGCCGCGGAGTTCCACCTGGACGTTCCGCTTCCGCATCGCCTCCGGCAGTGAGTGCCGCAAGTTGTTCGGCTGGCCGGCCAGTGCCACTGTCTCAGCCAGGTTGGGCTGGACCAGCGCCTGGCCCGAAGCCGACTGGTCGGCGAACGGATCGCGGCTGAACATCAGCTCGACGTCGATCTCAAAGTAGCTGACCGTCAGTTCGGCCAGATTCCGCCAGTCGATTACCAGTTCGTCGCCTTCGCTCTTGACCTGCAACGATGGCATTTCGGCCGCCGCGCGGGCTTGCTGTTCGGCCACGTTGTCGGGATCGACGAGGCTGGAAGTCTCGCCGGCGATCTCACGAACCTGTTCAGCCACGGCGGCGAATTTCTTCCGCCATTCGACTTGCGGGCAGGAGACGTACTTCGCAGCCAGTTCCCCGGCTTTCGCCGGTTCAGCTCGGACCAGGGCCAGCCAGGCGGCGGCGTAGTCGTATTGCATCCGGCCAGAGACCGATTCCGGATTGACCGAATCGAACCACTTCAGTGCTTCGCTGACGCGGTCCTGTAAGAGGAGGTAGCTGACCACTGCCATCCGGTCGTCGGCCGCGAGTTCGGCCCGCGCGGAAAGCGTGTTGAGCAACGACACATACTGCTGGAAAAGCTGGTCGTTGAGAATCCGCGGCCGCGACCCGACCTGGTGGGCGCGAGCGTTGACGAGCGGCCAGAACTCGGTGTGCTCGTACCAGCGGCGGGTCTCCGGCCGGATCGAAAGCAGCTCGCATTCGAGGGCCGGGCCGCAAGTCGCGATCCAGGCGTCTTCGTGTTCGACGAACTCCCCGAGCTGCCGGCCAGCCTGATGCATGAGGGCGTAAGACCAGAGCGTCCGGTTCCAGATCATCCGGCGAGCCAGCAGTTCGGTCACCCGCTCGAAGACCGCCTTGTCGCGCATCCGGAACGCGATCTCGTCGAGGCTCGTGTTCTGCAGGTTGGCCTTTTCAAGGTACGCGATCACTTCGTCGTCGCTTCCGTTCTGCGAAACGTACTCCCACGATTCGCGGTCGGCCCGTTCGCGTTCGGCGATCACCTCCAGCTCGACAGCCGGAGCGCTGGCGAGCACGTTGGCCCGATCCGAGACATGGGCCGGATAGTGGGAAAACTTGCCGGGAGCCGGGAAATAGAACCAGTACTCAAAGCTGTTCGATGCAAACGCCGCCAGTTCAAGCTGCTGGGTCCGGGTCTGCCGCGAGCCGCTGACGGCGATCGCGCCGGCCGGAATCTGGACCAGCAGGCTGACCGACTGCGGGGTGCTGGTCGGGTTGGTGACCACGACCTGGGCGCCGTAAAGCTTGCCGGTGTAGAACGGCCCGGTCAGGAACTTGTCGGCCTGGCGGTTATCGATCATTTGATGGCGATCGGCCGCGTCGAAGAGGTTTTCGCTGACCATGACGCGGGTCGCGCCAGGGTCCATCGCGAGGGCCGCGACCTGCTGGTGGAAAATGATCGCCGGGCCTGGGGCGGTCCATTTGAGCGACCGTCCATCGAGCACGACTTCGGGTTCAGCCGCCTTTTCCGGCAAGTCGAGCACGGCCACAGCCAGCAGGACTTCGGTCACATTGGCGTGACAATGGACGAACGCGGCGCTGAGGAACGGCTCGTCTGCCGCCTGGCTGGCGAACTCCCGCCAGAAGCGGTTGACCGGAATCCGGTCGGCGGTCGACGTGGTCTGCGGAATCCGCCACCAGGCTGATTCAATCCAGCGTTCGGTAACGCGGATCGCCTGGTAGAAGGCCTGGCGACCGTGCGATTCAATACCCAGTTCGACGTTGGCATCCTTGTTGGCACTCCAGAAATCGTCCTGCCCCTGAAAGCGGTACGTCTCACCCGCCTTGTCATCAAGATCTTGTAACGCTGCCTGGACACGCAGTACTTCGTCCTCGCTCTTAGTTCCATTTGCATATTTCTTTTCGGCCTGCTCGAGCTCCTCTCTCAAGAGTTGTCGCCGCCCGTTCTGTCCGTCGGACTCGCGGAAATCACGGTTGATACCCCCCATCAGGACGTCACCGCCATCAGGAGCGTCGGGCCTCATGCCTGGGGCCGCGCCGCGGCCACCACCGGCACCGCCGCTGATAAAACTGCCGGCACTGCCCTCGGCCGGCATGTCCATCGCCGGTGATGGGGCGGACTGCGGCATCGGATCGCCGGTTGTGGGTTGACCGGGGTCGGCGGAAACATTGGATTGCAAAAGTCGTTCCGTAAGCTTCCTTGTCTCATCCTCTTCCAATGATGAAGACGCCAGGATCCGGTCGAACAGCTGGTCGATCGCGACATCGTCGGGCGGGAGCAGGCTCCAGCGTTCATCGAGCATGCGGAGGATGCCCGGGCGGGCCGATTCCACGCGCTGGGCCAACAGGATCTGTTCGAAGACGTTCAGCTGGGCAAACCGCCACGGCCGGGTCCATTCGGTCAGGTCTTCGTCCAGCAGCCAGCGATCCATGAAAGTTGGCTCGTGCCGGTCGGCAATCAGCGGCTTGACCACGGCGTCGAAGAACTTGCGGTCCTTGCGATAGAGGAAATAGTTGACTTCGTGGCAGCCGTGTTCGGCGTAGAACGTCTGCTTTTCGTCGTCGTTCAGTTCGCTCCAGCGCATCAGCGAGGCGAATTTGGGCAGCTCGGCGTCGCCGCAGTTGGCGAGCAGCATCCGCCAGGCGTCGGCAAGGTTGTCGAGCGGCTCGAACCGGCCGGTCAAACCGACTTCGAGGACAAACGGCTGGCCCGCGGGCTGGACCGAAACAAACTTCTGCAACGCAAAATGCTGATCGGCAGCGAGCGGGTGGTTGAGCCGCTGGTCGAGCGTCCTGAGCGGTTTGGCGGCGAGGCTGAAGCTCCGCTGGCTGGTCGCGAGCAGGTCGACCGCTACAACGGTCAGGTGGTGCTTGTCGCCCAGCTTGTCGAGCGGAACTTCGACCTGGCCGTTGGCGTTGGGCCGCAGGTTGGCGAGCAGGATTGTCCCTTCTTCGAGGTAATCGAGCGTGGCGAAATCGTCGGCGTCGCTGCTCGTCGAACCGCCACCCGGTCCCGCCGCTGAATCGCCTTGCAACGATTCGCCCCGGCCGCGTTCGAGCAGCTCGTCGAGGGCGAGCTGTTCGGTTTGCGTTACGGTCGGGCCAAGCGACCACGGATGCAGCAGCAGCGAGGGCCGCTGCAGCATATTGCCAGGCCGCTTTTCGGCCCGCTGGCGATTGAGAATGTAGAGGTACTCGTCGCCCAGCCGCCGGGCCGAAACGAACCGGTTTCCGTCCCAGGCAAAAAACCGCCGCTCAGGCACCTGCTGCTGGATCGCACCGAGGTTCCGGCCGACTGCGAAACGGGGAACGTAACGGCTCGCGAGAACATGCACCCGCGTCGAATCGCCGGCCCCGCGAACTGTGACGGTCGCATTCTTGTCGCCGACTTCCAGTCCGGTGACGGCCAGTTCATTGAGTGCCGTCACTGTCGCCGACTGAAGCGGGCTGACCATCTGGCCGGCGACGCGGTTCCCGGACACGCACCAGACCGTGAGCGACCGGCCCGAATCGCGGAACCGGATTTCGTAGTCGCCGGCCACAAGCGGCTGGACTGTGACTTGCCCATCACGAACTTCGGCCGCTCCTGGCAGCTCGCGGAGGAACAGTCCGTTGCGTTTTTCAAACACGGCCACGCCGCCACCATCAGCAACCGCGACGTCGCCCGTCAATGGAACTTTGACCAGTTGCCCGGCTGGCACGGTGATCGTGGCCGGGACGTACTGAAACTCCAGGGCGTCGAGGTTCCAGGCCTGTTCGGTGCCTGAACCGGGTGTGACGCGGACTTCGCGAATGCCGTCCAGTGTTCCGAGCAGCACCCGCCCGGCATCGTCGGTCTGCAAGCCTGCCTGGACTGGCTCGCTGGACAAGCGCGAGGTGACGCTGATCGAGATCGGCCACTGCGGGACCGGCTCGCCGTTGCGGCCGAGGACTTCGATCAGAAACTGCTCGCGGGTCCGCAACAGGTGGGCACAGTGAATCTGGCTCGACTGGTTGATCCCGTTGACCGAGACGGTGGTCTCGCCGCCGACCGTGACGGTCGTGTTCTGGCTGGCCACGCGGGCTTCACCGGACAGTTTCAGGTGCATCGTCCGCAGCCGGTCGGGGGCCGGGAATTCCAGCACCATTTCGCCGTTTTCGTCGACGACCAGGTCGCGGAACGTCCGCACGGCTGGCTCGCCGTCGAGGTTCTGGGCGGTCACCGTCGCTGTGCACTTGTCGAGAATGTTCTTTGAAGGAACCGGCACACCGGCGAGATGAAGCAGCGGGCGGATCAACAGGCGGACCGGCTGGCCCGGCAAAAGCGACTCGCGATCAACATGGGCCGCCACATCGAGCGTCCAGGTTTCGGCCTGCTGCTCGAGCGTGGCGATGGACGCGAAGCCGTCGTGTTCGAGGATCACGCGTGACGAACCGGGCTGGTTGGTGAAGGGGACCGTGATCCGGCCTTCTTCGTCGGATTCAAACTGACGGCCGCCGATCCAGACGCTGGCCGGCTTGCAGACGGCACCTGCTTCGTCGAGCACGGTCAGCTGCTGCCCGCTGGTGGTGATCCGCGCAGCCTGGATCAGCCGGCCCTTGTAGATCAGGGCCCGGCAGTTCTTGCCGCCGCCGATGAAGTCGACCACCCAGATGCCGCGGCCAGTCAGCTCGGGCAGCTCGACGGTTTCCGTTGTTCGCAGCGCCGGGACTCTGTCGCGGATGATGCTTCGCTGGTGATTCGGGACGACACCTTCGAGCGACAGGTCGGCGGAAATCGCCTCGCCGGTTGCCCGGAAGCAGTTGAGCGGATTGAGATGGTGGATCCGGACGATGATCTCGGGGACATTCTTGACGCGCAACGCCAGAGTCACCTTGTCGCCCGGGCCGAACCAGAGCTGGTCGGCCGTTTCGAACTCGAGGTCCACCCGCTCGACCAGATCGCGGTAGCGTTGGGCACCGAGAATCGCCGCCCAGCGTGCATTGTCGCCAAGGCCCGCCAGGACCTGGGCGGTGGCGAGCTGTTCGGCAAGGAACTGTTTCTCGACGAGGCCTTCCAACAACGTCGCGTTGGCAGCGTCGCGGAGAAAGTGCTGCAGGGCCGCCTCGACCAGCGGCAGTTCGTCGCCAGGCGGTTCGCAGCGGAGCGCACTGCGGAAATCATCGTAAAGGTTGACACGCTCGTGGCCGCCCGGTAGCCGTTCCAGCAGCCGCGGGTGAACCCAGTGGCCTTCGCGGGGCAGCCGCAAGTACTCGAGGAACTGGTCGCGGTCAAATTTGCCGGACAGCCGGTCGAGGCTGAGCAGTTCGTACAGCACCGCGGCCTTGAGCGAGTTCTGCGATGCGGGCAGTTCGCTGACGAAATCGTGAATCCGGGCGAGGTCGGCCCGACGGGTGGAATAGGTCTCAGCCAGCGGAACGGACGGGCCGTGCATCAGCCGCACGCACTGCTGGATGAAGACGCCGTTGCCGTTGAGGTCGGGCCACTGCGCGCGGCATTCCATCAGCTGGTCGAGCGTCAGAAAGCCGTGAATCGCCAGACTGCCAAACCCGCCGCTGTCTTCGCGGCGAAGGTCTTCGATCACGAGCGGCACGAGACTGGGAAAGTCCGGCGCGGTCAGCCGTTCGAGCAAGGCCCGCTTCTGTTCAGGTGAAAACTTCGCCACCCGCTGGCCGAGCTGGTGCAAGGCTCCATCGGTCAGCCGGCCCAGTCGCCAGTCGCGAGCGATCGCTTCATCGATGAAGCGATCCCGCGTGATCAGCGAAGCCTCGAGCATCGAGGGCAGGTTCCGGTCCGCCGGCGGAATCCGCCGCTGATGCGTGAAGCTCAGCCCAAGTTCGTCCGAGATCACCGACGCCGACCCGGCCGGATCGAAGCCAAAGTTCAACAGCGCCTGGCGATTGCGAATCGAACGCCAGCGATCCGTCCGGCCATGGGCCTTTTCCCAGCGCGGCAGCAGCTCTGCCACGACTGGCAGCTTGCCCGTGTTCTGGGCGTGCAGGGCCCGGTAGTAAAAATCGTCCTCCGAACCCGGCACCAGTTGGTCAAGCGCCTTGTCGCGGTCTTCGGCGAAGACAAAGTTTTCGAGGTCGGGCACCTCGTTGCCCTGCCAGCCCTTCGCCGGTCGCGTGACAAGCGCCACTGCGGCCAGCAAAGCGATGCAAACGGCAAAGTGAAACAACGGTCGATTGTTTGTTTTCATGATTCGCGATTTCTGGAATTCTGGTTTCCGGTACGACCACCTGAGAGAGCGGCCACCGGGTTAAGACCTGAGTAACCCCGTTGAGCTGGGACGGTCGCCGTCCCGATTTGGTTCCCATCCCTGCGCCACTCAATTCAGGCCCGTTTCCGGGACCGGTCGGGGTCTACATCAAGATAGGTCCGGACCGGACCGGAAGTCACGAACCCCGCCAGCCACTTGCCGGCCAACCACCGTCAAAGCCGGCATTTCCGG
>JANOFL010000237.1:0-5622 GCA_031405895.1 Planctomycetota bacterium | reverse complement strand
CTACAGCACCTGGCGGCTGCGCGGGTAGCTGCCGAGGACGGTCAGATGTTTGCAGTGGGCGCGGGCTTCACCAAGCACTTCGGCGAAGGGCGGATCGAGCGCGTGGCCGGCCGCGTCGACGAAAAATGTGTAGTCCCAGTTGACTTGCCGGCTGGGTCTTTTGTCGATGTGGCTCAGGTTGACGTTCCGCCGCTTGAAGACGTGCAGCACATCGACCAGCGAGCCGGGCCGGTCGTCGGTGGTGAACATCAGCGAGGTCTTGTCGTCGCCGCTCGGTTTGGCCTGCTCGCGGGAAAGGATCAGGAAGCGGGTCACGTTGCCGGGCACATCCTCGATCTTCTCGAACAGGACCCGGACGTCGTACAGCTCGCCGGCCATCGTCGAACCAATCGCCGCGCTGCCGCTGGACGGGTCTGCGTCGAGATCAGCGCGGACCTGCTGGACGGCGAGCGCCGTGCTCTCGACCGGCATTCGCTGGGCCTGGGGATACTGCGTCGCCAGCCAGCCGCGGCATTGCGCGAAGGCTTCGTTCCGCGAGTAGATCCGGGTCACGGCCTCGGGGGCACAGTTGGCCAGCAGGCTGAAGTGGACCGCGAGCTGGACTTCGCCGTAGATGCCAACCTGCTGGTGAAACTGCTGGAGCAGATCGAGCGATTCGGTGATCCCGCCGCCGATACTGTTCTCGATCGGGATCAGCCCATAGTCGACATGTCCGCGGGCGACTTCTTCGAACACCCCCTGGATCGCACGGAGGTTGTCGTACTCGACGCTGCTGCCAAAGTGTTTCCGCGCGGCCTGGTGGCTGTAGGTCCCCAGCGGGCCGAGGTAGCCAATTCGCTGGGGGTGCTCCAGCGCGAAACTGCCGCTCATGATCTCGCGGTAGATCGCCTCGATCGCGCGGGCCGGCATCGGACCCTGGTTGAGGGCGAGTATCCGCTGCAGGACTTCCGATTCGCGATGCGGCGTGTAGACCGGAATGTCGTGAGCCCGCTTGACCAGGCCTACTTCAACGACCAGACCGGCGCGCTGGTTGATCAGCTCGACGATCTGCCGGTCGACATCGTTGATCCGGGAGCGAAGGTCATGGAGTGGATCGGCGGTCATGGATTGGAAACTGGTTGTTTCATGTATCTTCGGCGAGCGGCAGGGCGGCAGCCCTCCGTGTCTGGCACAGCACCAAGATACTTCCACCGAATCACCCGGAGGGCTGACGCCCTGCCGCTCGCCTGATTCGCTGGCTCATGGCCGTGCGGAGCATTGTTGTTCAATGCCAGCAGCCCGGCGTCAGCAACGCCAAAAACTGCTTCCCAACCGCCAAATCCTGGCCAACCGGCAGACTTTGCCTGAATTGCCTGCGCGGAAATGCCGATAGGCCCCCAGAGACGCCGATCTTTTTGCTGGAGCCTGTGCGCATGGATGCCTGCCTGAAAACGATTGCCCTTTCGTTGCTGGCGCTGTTGGCCCTAGCGCCTGTGGCCGTTTCCGGCCAGCAGCGTGGTGGGCTTGCCGACCCGGAAGCGATTGCCTCGCAGCCTCTGCGTTCGGCAACCGCAGCTGCGGTCTCGCCTTCCGACCAGCCTGTCGCTTCTGTCGAGGTGCTGCCCAAACCGTCGGCAAGAAAGACCATCCCGGTGATGGCTCCAGGCGCCTTGAGCCCGATGCGGTTTCAGCCAGGCGGAAACGCTCCGGCGCGAATTCCGGGCCGGCCGGATCCGTCAGCCCAGCCTTCGGCCGCGCCCGCGAAGGCGGCAGCTCCAGCCTCGGCCGCACTGCCCTCCAGCCTGTTGCCGCAAATCCGGATCGACTATCCGGCGACGGTCAACCTGAATGTTCCCGCCACCGTCCAGCTTCATGCGACTTGCACCGGCAGTTCGAATACGACTCCGGCGCGGCTGATGGTCGAGCTGCCGGCGCATCTTGAGCTTGCAGGCAGCACGCCGGTTGCCCAGAGTTGCGCTGGCGGCTGTATCTGTTTCGAGTTGCCGGCCATCAAGGCGGGTGGTGAACTGCCAATTTCGCTCGAAGTCATCGCCCGCGAAAAAAAACCGGTCGAAGTGCGGACCCGGCTTGAAGTCACCCAGCAGCAACAGATCGCGCTCGACGTCCGCCAGCCCGTACTCGCTGTCGCCCTGGAAGGCCGCGGCCCTGCGATTCTTGGTCAGCCTGGCGAAATGGAACTGGTCGTCCGCAACACGGGCGACGGGATGGCCGACGGACTGGCGATCGACCTGCAGCTGCCCGAAGGCTGCGCGACGGATCTGGCACTGGCCGAACGGCTGGCCGCGGCCGGGGACCTCGCGCCCGGCGCGGAAGCCCGCTTCCCGGTCAACACCGTCTGGGGCTGCGATGGCATGCAGACGGTCCGCGTCATTGCCCGCGCGACGGGTGCCGATGACGTTTTGCACGAACTCGACCTGAGCGTCATTCGCCCGGAACTTGAACTCGCCGTTTCGGCACCCTCTGAAACCTGGGTCAACAACCGCACCTGGTACTCGATGGTGGTCTCCAACCCCTCCAGCCTGGCCATGGAAGATGTGGTGGTCACGCTGCACCTTCCGACGCTGGAGGTCCAGACGATCAGCACCGAAGCCGACTTCAATGAGGCGACCCGAATGCTGACCTGGCAGGTTGGAAAGCTGGACGCCGCGGCGAGTGCCGAGTTCGTCCTCGTGGCAGTTCCGGCGACGGCCGGTCCCCACCAGGTCAACGCAGCAGTCGAGAGCCGGTTGACCGCAAAGAAGGAACTTTCGATCGACACGCGCGCGCGCGCCCGGGCCGATGTGCGGATCAGCCTGCAACAGCTCGAATACCCCGCCCCGGTTGGCGTCAGCAGCCGCTACCGGCTGGTGGTCGAGAACCGGGGAACTGAAACAGCGGCCGACGCCCGGCTGACCGTCGATCTGCCCGCGGGGTGGACGATGGAAGCCCGTGGCGAGTCCACCGCGAGTTCATCTTCGCAGGACTTTGACCTTGGCCAGCTGGAGCCGGGCCAGACGCGCGAACTGGAGTTCGCCGCCCGCGGAACGCTGGCCGGTGAACATGCCGTGCGGACGTCACTGCGACACGCGGGCGCGCCGCAGGGAAGTGCCTCCAGCCACCCGGTCAGCCTCTTTCAGTCGGACACCGTTCGCGTGTCTGAACGGGCCGAGCCACGGATGACCCGAGAGTAGAGCAATTGTCCCAATTGCTCGTCCGCGCAACTCCCTGCCGGCAACAGGGCGCCGACGGATCTCCGAATCAGCGAGAAGGGAACAGTTGGGGACAACTGTTCTACACTGACTCCCCCGCCGGCCATGGTAGAGCAGTTGTCCCCAACTGCTCGTCCGCGCAATTCCCTGCCGGAAACTGATCGATGGACCTGATGGGCTGGCTGGAACTGGGAGCGGTTCTGGTCTCGGCCGTGTTCGGGATTCTTCAGGCCCGGCGGGCCGGGATGGATCCGCTGGGAGTGATCACGCTCGCGCTGGTTGTGGCGTTTGGTGGCGGGACGCTGCGCGACCTGTTCCTCGACCGCCAGCCGCTGTTCTGGATCGGCCAGCCCAACTTTACGCTGGCCGTGTTCGGCCTGGCGACGCTCTCCTGCTTCGTGCCGCGGATTCCTGACCGGATCGCGCGCTGGCTGAACCTGCCCGATGCCATCGGGATGGGGTTGTTCACGGTCGTCGGGATGCAGCTGGCGCGGGAAACCGGCTGTGCGCCGTTCGTCACGGTGTTGCTGGGCGTGATCACGGGCACGTTTGGCGGCGTGATCAGCGACGTGCTCTGCAACCAGGTCCCGCGGCTCTTCCGGCACGCGGGTCCGCTCTACGCGACCTGCTCGTTCGCGGGGGCCTGGGTCTGCTTGCTGGCCGACCTGGTTCCCGGCCTGCCCGACTGGATCCCCATTGCCGCGGGCGTGCTGACCGCGGTCGCCCTGCGGATGTGGGCGATTCGCTACAACGTCGGATTGCCAGCGCTGGATTCAGGAGAGAATCCCGTACCGGTCCATCCGAACAGGAAGGACGGAGCCGGCCGGATTGACCGGATTGACGATTGAAACAGTGTCGATCCGTCACTGAGTGAACATTGGCCGTTCACAGACCGGATTTGACGGATTCCGCGAGGGCTCGCGCGACGCGGGTCCACCAGGCCGGCGGCTTCAGGTCCGCCAGCTCTTCCGGCGCGAGGCCGGTCAGCGGATCGCAGACCAGGATATCGGGATGGCTGGCCAGCAACTCCGCCCGCGCGAGCGCGTTGATCTCGTCAAATCGCGACTGGTTTTCCGTCTCGTCCGGGATGCGACGGAGCGTGGGCAACCAGACCAGCTTTGCTTCCGTGGTCCGTAGCTGTTTGACCCACTCGCCGAGGCGGCGAACGTATTCAGCATCGTCGGTCGCGAGGTCGTGGCGGCCAAAATTGAAGACAATCACGTCCCACTGCCGGCCCGGCTGGCGCCATGGACCGAGCCAGCTGTCCAGCCGCCGGACGTTCGCGCTGCCGCCGCAGTTTTCGACTGGCCGCTGGAGATTGGCGACGCCCGCCAGTTCCTTCCGCGTGGCGGACAGCATCGCGATCGCCGATTCGTCACCCAGCCAGAGGACCCGCGGCAGGGCCGGGTCTTCGTTCAGCAGCGGATCGGGAATCCGCGTAAACACCACTTCCGTCGCCGTCCAGCGTGGGGACGAAGCTCCCGCTTTGTCCGTCCGCGCACCACCCGTTCCTTCCTCCTCTTCTTCCGCCGGCACCACCATCGCCTCGATCGTCGTGACGAACGGCAACAGGTCGCGGATCGTGCCGCCGACGAGGCTGGCCTCGCGGTCCTGGAGCTGGGCCTGGACCCGCTCGCCGCCACAATCAATCACGGCGACGCCGCGCGAGTCAATCGACTCGATCTGGCCCGCCAGCTCCAGCCGCCCGGGCGTAAACGTGCAGGGCTGTTCGGGCATGCGGCCCGAAAGCTCGTAACGCGGCAGGCGGCGGACGGTTCCCGATTCCCAGAACCGTTCCATTTCATTCGCCGACGGATACCAGGCGCGGATGTAAAGCGGCGCGGGCAGGCTAATCGACACCGCCGGTTCAGCACCTTCAGCGCGTGGTGGCAACCCGTGCAGTTCGGGCACGATCCGCCGTTTCGCGAACTCAAACACGGGCCGCTGGATTCGCTGCCGGATCGCGGCGTTGGGGGCCAGGCCAATGGTGTACTCCTGATCGCCCGCCTGGATGCGGAAGGTGTATTTTTTCTGTTCGATGACCGTACCGGCGACGGTGCGGGGACCGGCCGCCGCCTGTTCCTGAGCTGCAGTCGGACTGATCAGCGCCAGCGCGACGAGCAGGAAGGCGAACGGCTTCGCAAGGTGGTTGACCGGCAAGTTTCGCTGGCTGCTCATGCCCATGATGGTAGAGCAGTTGTCCCCCACTGCTCAAGCGCGGAATTCGGACGGGGAATCTTCCAGGAACCCGACCTTGCTTGCGCTTTTTGAGGTTGCGCTTCAATACCAGCCCGCAGCGCAAGCAAGGGAAAAACAGCCCCCAAGCTGGTCCTTGCTTGCGCTGCAGGGTGTTACTGGACGGACCTCAGGTCGCTTCCGGAGCGCCATGGTTGCGGAAAATGAACCACGCCGCGGCGAGCAGGCAGAGGCCGGC
>JANOFL010000354.1:0-14626 GCA_031405895.1 Planctomycetota bacterium | reverse complement strand
CAACTCGCGGACGTTGCCCGGCCAGTCATGGGCCAGCAGCCGGCGGCGGGCGGCGGGCATCAGCTGCGGCAGCGGCCGGCGGACCTTGACCGCGAACGGGGCGAGAAAATGTTCGGCCAGCAGCAGGATGTCATCGCCCCGCGCCCGCAGCGGTTTGTTGACCGCTTTGAATTTCTCGATGCCCCCCCCCGGTCAGGTTGGATTCGTTCTCGCATGCCGCTGCGTGTCAACCCTCCGCGTCCGGCGCAAGACACCCAAGGGATTTCCCTTCCTCCGACGGACAGTACCTTACCGGCACCTGTTTGAGCGGTCGCAGAAGATTCTGCTGGTCGATGCGAGGCGCGACCCTCCCAGAATCTGGCCGTAACGACATCATGGGTTCACGCTGACATCCCTGAAGAGCCCGATCCAACCGGATTTCGAGAACCCTTTCCATGAACGACGAGCTCATTTTGATCGAACGGATCACCAGGGGATTCGAGGCTGCGCTGCGATCCGGATCCCGACCAGCCCTGACGGAATATCTCCATCGAGTTGAAGCACCGCTCAAACAGCGTCTCGCGGCCGCGCTGATTCCGCTGGAGATCGCGCATCGATTGTCGGCCGGTGAGGCTGTGTTGGCCGATGACTATCGGCAGTTCGGCCCGGAATGCGCGGCCATCGCTGAAGATGTCCTCGCACGTTCGGCGGCAGCCGCCGGTTCGGGCGAAATGGCAGTGACGATGCAGCATGAAGCCCAGGTTTCGCCGGAAGACCGGAGGGCCGAATTGCCGCCAGCATCAGACAACCACCCCTCCCGGAGCGCGCGCTCGATCGGCCCCTACAAACTGCTCCAGCGGCTGGGCGTTGGCGGGATGGGGGAGGTCTGGATCGCCGAACAGTCCGAGCCGGTTAAGCGGCGGGTGGCGCTCAAACTGGTCAAGGCCGGAGTCGGCTCGAAGGAGATCCTCGCGCGGTTTGAAGCCGAGCGGCAGGCCCTGGCGCTGATGAACCACCCCAACATCGCGCGGATTCTCGATGCGGGGACGACCGCCGATGGCCAGCCGTACTTTGCGATGGAGCTGGTCCCCGGCAAACCGCTGACAACCTGGTGCGATGAAAACCGGCTGAGCATCGATGACCGTCTACGGCTCTTTGCCGATGTCTGCAACGGCGTCCAGCACGCCCACCAGAAAGGGATCATCCACCGCGACCTCAAGCCCGGCAACATCCTCGTCACGGTCGCCGACGGCAAGGCGGTCCCCAAAGTGATCGACTTTGGCCTCGCCAAGGCGATGGAGAGCACCCAGCGGTTGACGGATCAGTCCCTTTTCACCGGGATCGGCCAGATCCTGGGGACGCTCAAGTACATGTCGCCCGAGCAGGCGAGCCTCGACTCGATCGACATCGACACCCGCACCGACATCTACGCGCTGGGCGTGATCCTGTACGAGCTGCTGACCGGCAGCACACCGCTGGACGACTCGTCGATCAAAGGCCAGGCAGCGCTGAAGATCCTCGAGTTCATCCGCGACAAGGAACCGGTAAAACCGAGCAGCAAGCTGGGCAGCAGCACGGCCGAGCAGGTCTCGACGATCACCGGCCAGCGCAAGACCGACAGCGTCCGGCTGAACCGGGTCCTCGCGGGC
Source organism: Planctomycetota bacterium (assembly GCA_031405895.1). Classification (GTDB taxonomy): domain Bacteria; phylum Planctomycetota; class Planctomycetia; order Pirellulales; family Pirellulaceae; genus BJ22. Next base: position 12,998 of record JANOFL010000354.1, on the reverse strand, counting down.
GATCTGGACTGGATCGTGATGAAGGCCCTCGAAAAAGACCGCACCCGCCGCTACGAATCCGCCTCCGGCTTCGCCGCCGACATCCAGCGCTACCTCAATAGCGAGCCGGTCATCGCCCGGCCACCTACGATCAGATACCGAGTGCGGAAGATTGTGCAGAAACGAAGGGGCCTCGTCGCTTCTCTCGCCAGCATTGCTGCGCTGCTCGTCTTGGGAATCATCAGTACGACCTGGTTCGCGTTCGCCGCCAATCGCGCTCGAATCAACTCGGACGAAGCACGTGGAATTGCCGACCAAAAGACGGCAGAGGCTAATTTCGCCTTGGAGCAAACCAATGCAACTCTCGCTCGGTCGAACTATTTCTTGGCGATCGCAAGGTGGGAGGCAAATCGAGCGCCAGAAGCCATTGAGATTCTTGAACTGGTTCCGCCGAATTACCGGAGATTCGAGTGGCACCTGGCCCGGCGGGAATTCGAGGGCGGGTATATGACCTGCTACGGTCATCAGAGTAATGTAAACAGCGTCAGCTTCAGCCCAAACGGTGCTGGAATTGTTTCTGGGAGCGATGACAAGACGATCAAGCTTTGGGACGCAGCGACGGGCCGGGAACTCCGTACTCTAAAGGGGCATATCGGGCAAGTCTTCAGTGTAAGCTTTAGTCCAGACGGCGCGAAGATTGTCTCATCTAGCGAAGACGCCACGCTCAGGATATGGGAGGCGGCAACAGGGAAGGAACTGCGCACGCTCCTAGCGCATGCGTCAAGGGTTTACAGCGTCGGCTTCAGCCCGGACGGTGCGCAGATTGTCTCGGGGAGCGGTGACAAGACGATCAAGCTCTGGGATGCGGCGACTGGGAAGGAACTGCGCACTTTACAGGGGCATATGGATGGGGTTTCGAGCGTCGGCTTTAGCCCGGACGGCGCGCAGATTGTCTCGGGGAGCGGGGACCATACGCTCAAGCTCTGGGACGCGACCACAGGGAAGGAACTGCGCACACTCCAAGGGCATACGGAATGGGTTTCCAGCGTCGCCTTCAGCCCGGACGGCAATCGGATTGTCTCTGGGAGCCATGACAAGACGATCAAGCTCTGGGACGCGGCGACTGGGAAGGAGTTGCGGACGCTCCGTGGGAATGTGTTTCCGGTTAGCAGCGCAAGATTCAGCCCGGACGGCCGGTGGATTGTCTCGGGAGGCTATGACCGAATGGTCAAGCTCTGGGACGCGGCCACCGGCCTAGAACTGCGTACATTCCAGGGACAAGATGGGCGTGGTGCAAGAGACATCGGTTTCAGCCCGGACAGTGCAAGAATTGTGTCGGGTAGCGAGGACGGAACGGTCAAACTGTGGGACGTGACCTCGGGTCAGGAACTGCACGCGTTTCAAGGGCATAGCAGTTCGGTTACCTGTGTCAGCTTCAGCCCAGACGGAATGCAGATGGTTTCAGGAAGTCGCGACCAAGAGATCAAGATCTGGGACGCGGCTACCGGCCAGGAACTGCACACGCTTTTGGGGCATATGGGTGGGGTTTCGAGCGTCGGCTTCAGTCCGGACGGCGCGCAGATTGTCTCGGGGAGCTCGGACCATACGCTCAAGCTCTGGGACACTGCCACCGGCCGGGAAGTGCGCACGCTCCAAGGGCATGCAGGTCTTGTTCTCAGCGTCAGCTTCCGGTCGGATGGCGCGCAGATTGTCTCGGCTAGCGAAGATCGAACACTCAAGCTCTGGGACGCGGCCACCGGCCAGGAACTGCACACGCTACGGGGACATATCGGCATGGTCTACAAGGCAAGCTTCAGCCCAGACGGCTCGCGGCTTGTCTCGACAAGCGAAGACGCCACGCTCAGGCTTTGGGAGACTGCCACAGGCCAGGAATTGCGCGCCATCAAAGAGAATACGGCCAGCTTCAGCGTCAACTTCAGCCCAATTGGTAACCGGCTAGTATCCGGGAGCAAGGACGGTACGCTAAAGCTCTGGGAATCAGCTATTAGTCAGGAACTCCGAAGGCTTAAGGGCCACGCAGCCAAAGTTAATAGCTGTAGCTTCAGCCCAAACGGCTCAAGGATTGTGTCCGCGAGCGCGGACCAAACACTAAAGGTGTGGGACGCGGCCACCGGCCAAGCATTGCGCACGCTCAAGGGGCATACGCTTCCTGTTTACAGCGGCGCTTTCAGCCCAGATGGAGCGCGGATTGTCTCGGGTTGCAAGGGTGGCACAATTAGGCTTTGGAACGCAGCCACCGGCCAAGTGATTCACACACTCCAAGGATACAGTCACACAACTTGGGTGATCGGTGTCAGCTTCAGCTCAGATGGAACGCGGGTTTATTCAACTGGTTCGTTCGGTGAGAAGCTTGTTTGGAATGCCCAAACAGGCGCGCTTTTGGAAGACGAACCCTGGCGTGGCGATGACCAAGCCAAGACCGTCTCAAACGACGGACGATGGTTGTTGACATCTTCGGATAACGACGTATTGCTTGTCGATCGGGAATACAGCAATCGGCCCTTTGAAAATACGATTAGAACCTTGAAGGCAAGACCAAAGCTATATTGGCATTCAGAACAGGCCGAAGCTTGCGAAAACAATGGGCAATGGTATGCCGCGACATTTCACAGGGCTTGGGCCATCAGGGCAAGTTTCGAAACCGCCGCAACTAATCCGTCGCGTCACGCGCTTTGCAAACAGGCTCTTAACCTGACCTATGATGCCCTGCTCGACCTGGACGATAGAGAAAACAGGCGATCAGCAAGATTTCTGCCATCAGCCGTAAAAGAAGCGATCGACCTTGGTTCGACTGTTAGGATTGAAGACTCTGAAGGCGTTTCGTCCAGTAGATTTGTAGTGCTCAAGAATGAAACTCAAGAGGGATATTCGCGGCTTGTTTATCCAAAAGTGCGGCTTTTGAAAGGCAGGTACTGTTTTCAGTGCCGTTTCCGTCGCATTCCCGGATTCGGCTGGGGAGATCATGTGCCGGGGTTTTGGGCGATGCAGGACACTGATCTGGCCGTAGTCAATCCTGTTTCTCTCAATTTGGGAGACGACTGGATCGCGTTTTTTTGCGACGTCGAGATCAAGACCGCGGGCGAGTTTGATCTTATTATTGCCATGTGGAAAAAGGCGGTTGTCGAGTTTGACGACATTTCTTTCAAGTCGCCTGATGGCCAGGAATTGTTGACCAACGGCAACTTCGCCGCTGGGCTTGAACCATGGAGTGCAATGGGAGGACGCGTAGAGCTTTTCGACAACGAGAGGTAACGCAAGCCGCCGGCTCAAAGCGCAAGTGTCGTTGCAGGACTTTGAGACGAAGTTGCAATACTGCGGAAGTTCATGATTCATTTCCCGTTTCCATCCCCAGCTGGCGCATTTTGCGGTAGAGATTGCTGCGATGGAGACCGAGGCGTTCGGCGGCGACGGTCATGTTGTTGCTGGCGGCGCGGATGTGGTGCTGGATGTAGCGCGTCTGGAACTGGTCGGTGGCTGTGTTGAGCGGAAGGCTGTCGTCGGTGGCTTCATCACGCGCGTGCCGCGGCGCGTTGATGAAAGGCAGATCTTCAACGTCGACCTGTTCGCTGATTGAAAGGTAAGCGATCCGTTCCATCATGTTCCGCAACTCGCGGACGTTGCCCGGCCAGTCATGGGCCAGCAGCCGGCGGCGGGCGGCGGGCGTGAGTTGCGGCAGCGGCCGGCGGACCTTGACCGCGAACTGGGCGAGAAAATGTTCCGCCAGCAGCAGGATGTCATCGCCCCGCGCCCGCAGCGGCGGCAGTTCAAGACCGAGCACATTGAGGCGGAAGAACAGGTCCTCGCGGAACTTTTTCTCGCGCACCAGGCCGGCGAGGTCCTGATTGGTGGCCGCCAGAATCCTGGCCCCGGTCGGGATCGAAGTTGACCCGCCCACACGAACGACGATTTTTTCTTCCAGCACGCGGAGCAGCTTGGCCTGGCCCGAGAGGCTCATGTCGCCGATTTCATCGAGAAAGAACGTCCCTTCGCTGGCCAGTTCGAACTTGCCCTGCCGCGACTGGTGGGCATCGGTGAAAGCCCCTTTTTCGTGGCCGAACAGTTCGCTTTCGAGCAGCGTCTCGGTGATCGCCGCGCAGTTGACGGCCACCAGCGGCTGGTCGCGGCGGCTGCTGAGATAATGGATCTTCTGCGCGACGACTTCCTTGCCGGTCCCGTTCTCGCCCGTAATCAGGATCGCGAGGTCGGTGTCGGCGACTTTCTGGATCGTGCTGAGGATTTTTTCCATTGCCGGCGACTGGCCGATCCAGGGGACCTGGCTGGCAGCCTGGTCGGCGACCGTCCGGCGGGCCTGGTTGAGCGTTTCGACGTGGCGGCTGCTGCCGATTGCGGCCGAAGCGTGCAGGGCCAGTTCGGTCAGGTCCTGTTCGTCATCGTCGGTGAAGTTGCCTTCGCGCTTGTTGATCAGCTCGAAGGCCCCGATCACTTTGCCTTTGGAGTCGACCATCGGCACGCAGAGCAGCGTGCGGGTTTCAAACTTGAGCTGCCGGTCGATCGTCCGGTTGACGAGAGCCTGCTCGCTGGCGATGCCGCGGTCGACCCGCTGGGGCACCCGTTCGCGAATGGCCTGGCCGACCACACCGCTGTCGACCGGCAGGAGCAGTTCGCCGCCTTCGACGCCGAGGGCCGGACGGCCGACGAGCAGATTGCGAACCGGATCGATCAGAAAAATCGTGGCCCGTTCGGCACCCAGCAGCCGGGTCGAAGTTTCCGCGATCTGCCGGAGCAGTTCGCCCGTCTGTTCGGTGTGTTTCCAGTTGACGGTGACTTCGAGCACGGCCCGCAGCCGTTCGGCCCGGCGGGTCTGGCCGCGCAGCAGTGTCAGCCAGCGTCCAACCAGCCCCAGCGCGGCGGCGAGAGCCCGGAATTCGCTGGTTGCGATCTCGCCACGTCCGAGCAACACCCGGCCGTCTTCGGGCGGCGATTGCAGGGGCGCGGCCAGCCAGTGGTCGCGCGCCAGACAGGATTCCTCGTCGAGTGTCGCCAGGAGCTGGTCTTCGGGCAGAGGCTTGGGAGGCGTCCCGACAGCGGCTTCGGCTTCCCAGATGCCTTTGCGTCCGCGCGCTACCAACAGCGGAGAGAGCCCCGCCTCGCGCGCGATCCGCGCCAGCGCCGCCGGCAACCAGGCGGTTCGCGCATCGGGAGCCGTCGCCAGTTCCACCAGAACGGGCAACAGCCGCGCCGCGATGGTCTCGCGCGTGATCAGACTGGCCAAGGCTTGGGTCATCGGGTCATGACGCGCAACAGAGCGTGACGGTACAATCCGCAGCCTGGCTGGCGGCGGCTGATGGAACGTCTGGAACTGTAGTCACTGTGATTTGCAACGACAACCGGCGCGAGCGGGGCAAACCCCCGTTGTAGGGTGTGTGCAACACACCGGACAGCTGTTCTGAAAAGGGATCTCGGTGCGTATCACGCACCCTACGGTCAAGGAGTAATCGGCGATGGGACAGTTTGCGGGCAAAAAGGGACTGATTCTGGGAGTGGCGAATGACCGCTCAATTGCCTGGGCGATTGCCGAAGAGATTTTTCGCGGCGGTGGCGAATGCGGCTTTACCCATTTGCCTGACCGGCCCGACGACGACAAACAGAAGAATCGCCGGCGGGTTGAAAAATGTATCGACGGCCAGGCAGCGGCAAAGTTTCTCGTGCCGCTCGACGTGCAAAGCGACGACAACATCCGGACCGTGATGGAGGAAACGGCCCGGCACTTTGGCAAGATCGACTTCCTGCTCCACTCGATTGCCTTCGCCGACCGGGAAGACCTCCAGCGCGACACGATTGAAACCAGTCGCAAGGGTTTTCTGATGGCGATGGACATCAGCGTTTACAGCCTGATCGCGGTAGCCAACGCGGCCAGGGGCATCCTCGCCGACGGTGCGGCAATCGCCTGCATGACCTATTTCGGCGGCGAGAAGATCGTCCCCGGCTACAACGTGATGGGGATCTGCAAGGCGGCCCTCGAGGCTTCGACCCGCTACCTCGCCTACGATCTTGGCCCGCGCGGCATCCGGGTCAACGCGGTCAGCGCCGGGCCGCTCAAAACTCTTGCCGGCAGTGCCGCGGGAGTCAACGAAATGCTCAAAATGTATGAGCATGTCGCCCCGCTTGGCCGCAACATCACCCACGAGGAAGTCGGCCGAACAGGGGCTTTTCTGCTCTCCCCGATGTCGAACGGGATCACCGGCGAAGTCCTCCATATCGACGGCGGCTACAACGCGATGGGCTCCCCCGGAAGGCTGGTTCGACAGCTCGCCGGCGGCGCAGGATAGGCGGACTTTCCGACTGTTTGCCTGGCCCTCGGCGGGAACCTGCGACGCGCAGTCTTAGGCAAGACTGGACGGCTCCCATTCGCCGATTTAGACTGCCCGTTTGGGGTCAGGATTTGGGCCTGTGTCTGGCCTCTATGCGGAAGTCTGTCGGCTGAAGAATCGTCCGGCCGGTCCAAAGGCACGGCGACCTGTTCTCCATTTTCTTTTTTCGCAGCCGGCCGGCGCGATCCGTCCCGATCTGGCCCTACCCAAATGTCGACAGGAATCAAGACGATGAATGAAAACTCCGGTACAGCCGGGAAATCCGGCTACTACATGCGGCTCACACTGTTGCTGGGCATCCTCGTGTTGTTGGGGGGAACCCTTTATTACGACAAGATGGTCAAGTTCCCGGCCAACAAGGAGCGGCTCGAAAAGTTCTGTGCGTACCTCGAGAAGAACTTTGATGGACTGGAGAAAGCGAAAGTCCGCAGCGAGGCGGGCATGGCGCCGGTTTCCACCACGGCCGTCGGCAAGTTCGAAGTCGATCACTTCCGTTACAACCGGGCGCTGCCCTTCTTGCCCAGCGGCCAGAACATCTATGTCGCGTATGATGGCGACTACTACTACACACACGGCGAAGCCAGTTCGGTTACTGAGGAAGCGCTTGTCAAATCAGCCAATCGGGCGGCTAAAAAGAATGAGCCCGATCCCAACCAACCTGCGCCTGCTACGTCTGGCGTTGGCCGAATCGCGGCCCCAGCCGGTGCCGCCCCGGCAGGTATGCCAGCCCTGCTCCCACCAGATCCGGAGGACGAGCGTCGATCAACCAAAAACCGGGATGGCGAAGCCGGGAACAAAAAACAGGACGAAGACAAAGCTGGCACCGATGATGGTGATCCGGAATCCGGGGCAGGTTCAGGCGAAGAGGGGGCGAATCCGCCTGCGGACGAATCCGGCGAACAGGAAGGTGATAGCGAGCCGTCCGGAGGAGACGACGAGCCGAAGTCCGGCGAAGGTGATGCGGGCGGCGACGCGCCTCCCACCGGAGATGGCGACCCGCCCCCCGCCAGCGATGAAACCGGCGGTGGCAAGGACGGCTGACCGGCCGTTTTCGCGTGAAGCAGCGCGTCCGATTACGGTAATTGGATTTCCAGCACGCAGCGCAAACAAGTGATCTTGAGGGGCCGTAAACCCGGGTGCAGGACGATCACTTGCTGGCGCTGCGTGCTGGTTTGCGGTGACAGCGGCAAGTTCAAATCGCTTGCCAGGTCGCCCATGAGACGTGCTGCCACCAGCATTGTGGATGCCTGCCATGTGTCCGGCCAATAACCAAATCGTGGTCCTGGTTCACGGACTATCGGCCAAGCGGCTGGTCATGTGGCCGGTCCAGCGGCATTTCGCGCGGGCCGGCTACCAGACGCTCAACTGGAGTTACCGCAGTACCACCCGCTCGACCAGGTTTCACGCCAGCCGGCTGGCTGCGCGGCTCCAGGCACTGGATCGCGATCCGGTCGACCAGATTCACATCGTCGCCCACAGCATGGGAGCGATCGTGGTCCGGGTGGCGTTGCAAGAGTATCTGCCAGGAAAACTTGGCCGCGTGGTCATGCTGGCACCGCCCAACCGCGGCTCATTCGCGGCTCGCTGGGTGACGCCGCTGGTGGGTTGGTGTTTTCCAACGATGGCCGAACTGAGCGACCGGCCGGACAGCTATGTCAACCGGCTTGCCGAGCCGGCCGGATACGAATTTGGCGTGATTGCGGCAAGCCGCGACCGGGTGATTGCCCGGTCAAGCGTACGGCTGGCAGGAGCGGCTGATTTCGTCGTGATTCCCAGCCATCATGGTGTCCTGCCCTGGCACGCCGAAACCAGCCGGCGGACACAGTCTTTCATCGAATCGGGCAGGTTTGGCTAGGCGAGCGGCAGGGCGTCAGCCCTCCGTGTGGGCGCGAACACAAACTAACGAATCGGGCAGGTTTGGCTGTGGAACGCCTGCCTTTTGCCGATTCCGGCCATCCCCAAGGCCACCGTGCCGGCTACAAGGCAATACAGGACTCCGGCCGGCGAATACTGCTGGAGACGTTGGCCCTGGGGCCTTGCTTTGAACTCCAAAGTAGCAGGCTCGTTCCATGTGCCGTCCGCAGGTCCCTCGTTTTCCGGGCGGACGGAACATGGAATGTGCCTGCTACCATCAAGGCAAACGGCATTGGACGTTGGCCCTGGGGCCTCGTTCGGCAGGTTCGCTTCCGACTCCTCCACCCCGCAACGACCGGCATGAAAACCAGTTACCCCGAACCCGTTTTTCCCGGCAAGCCGCCCGTTCACGTCCCGGTCCAGAGCGGCAGTTCGGCCGGCCGGTTCTTTGGCTGCGCCGCGATTGGCTGCGGTTCGATGGTCTTGTTGCTGGTCGGACTCTGCGGTACCGGCTACTGGTTCACGTTCTACAGCAGCACACCGCTGAACTGGATCGCGCGGGGAATCGAGAAATCAGGCAACGCCCGGATCGAGGGCCTGAAAGGCAACATGACCACCGGGGTCGAAGTCGAAAAGCTCCAGTTTCGCGAGAGCCCGGAAGACCCCCAATGGTCCGAAGTCAATGGTCTGCGGGTCAAGTACCGGCTGCTCGGTCCGTTCTGGAACAGAAACGGCCTGGTGGTCGACGAAATCAGTGTTGACAGCGCCCGGCTGTTCGTCGATCTCGAGGGTGAGGTCCGGCTGTCCAGCGACCTTGACCTGTCGGATCTTTACGAAGAGATCCGCGATGAAATCCGTTCCGAAGGCGTGAGCGGTGACGTTGATTTCGGCGGGGCCAACTTCGAGGTCAAGCAGGTCCTGCTGAAAGACATCGTACTGGTCGACCGCGAGACGGGCCGTGAGCTGAAACTCGACGAACTGCGATTTGACGGGATGAAGATCGTCAAAGGCGAGCTGGTCGAACTGGGGGATGTCGTTTTGCGGGCTGACCTCGCGGAGATCGAATCGCTGCCCGGCGAGGCTTTTGGCGACGAGCCAATCAACCGGCTGTTCCGCATCCGGCTCAAGAAGGAGATGACTAGCGAGCTGGTGGCCGACTTGCCACTGGGCGTCGATTTCGGCTACGGACGCGAGACCGGTCCGCGGGTCAGGCTGTCGGTTTGCAACGACCAGATCCGGTTCGAGCCGGCCCGCAAGGGAGAGCCTTGGCGGATGATTTTCGACGGCTACGAGCCAGGCGAATTCTTCAATCCGGTCGAAACGGGAATCATGCCAGCCGACCTGCGGCTGGTCGCTGAGCGCGGCAAGAACGACGATCACTGGAAACTCGGCGAGGGCGAACATGGCTTCCGGCTGGGCCAGACCGGGTTCCGGTTTGACGCTGACGGCCAGCCCGACCGCAAGGACGCGGGGCTCAGGTTCACCGCGACCGGCGAAAGCAACGGGACGACAATCCGCGCCACCCTGATCAATACCGGCCGCAGCCCGTTTGTTGCCATTGAGCTGCAGGCCGATGACTTTGGCGGGCTGGAAGAAATCTGGGCCAAAACCGTTTTCGGCCGGCCGTTTGCGGAGCTGGACGAAACCGAAAAAGCCGCCGTCACGCGGACGATCGGCCGGCTCAAGCCCGAATCCGTCGCCGAGACCGAGACGGCCAAGCTCCCGCCCGGCGATGAGAGCGAAGCTGGCAAGGTCGATAGCGATGCGGAGAACCTGGACCGGTCTTGAGCGAACGACTTTGTGGAAAAGCGGGGTTTTCGGGGCTTTCCATGCGGACAGACCAAGCGGGAGCTTGGTCACCACGGTTGAACCCAAAAAATTGACCAGGGACGATCGCCCCGGCTGCGACTGACAGGACGAACGCCCCCAAGCTGTGCCGGATCATGACCGACTGTGTTGTGGCCATCGACTGGAACGCGGAACTCGACCGCAACCGGCCCTGGATGCTGAAGATCCTCCGGTCGCGGGTCGGAGATCCGCATGCCGCCGAGGACTGTCTGCAGAACATCGCGGTCGCGATCTGGTCGCACGACTGTCGGCCGGAACGGCCGGAGAAAGTGGCTCCCTGGCTGTACCGGCTGACGGTTCGTGCGGCGATCAACTTTCATCGTCATCGCGGCCGCCGGCCTGCGGTGCCGCTGGTCGATGGCGACCGGCAGGTGGTTCGGGACCAGGCCGAGCCGCTCGAATGGCTGCTTGAACAGGAGCGCGAACAACAGGTCTGGCGGGCGCTGGAGCGGCTGCCGCCACGCGATCGCGAGATCGTGATGCTGAAATACACCCAGGGCTGGACCTACGACCAGCTCGCGGCCCACGTCGGGGTCAAACCGAAAACCATTGAATACCGGCTGATGCGGGCGCGCGAGCGGCTGCGACGCTGGATACGGGCTGGTGACAGTCCCTGAAGTCGATGCTCTGGTCCATTTTTGCCGGCTGGATGTCCATGAACGAAAACGAGAGCCTGCAACTGCAGCGGCTGGTGGACGGCGAGCTGGATCGCCAGCAAGTTCGCCGCGTGCTGCATCAGGCTGAATCCGACCCGAAGCTGTATCGGCGAATTGCACTGGCCATGATCGAAGACCAGATCTGGCGGCGTGAAATTCTGCGGCTGGAAACGACGGGTGGCGAGACGGCCACGGCAGCTGGTGAATCCCAGGTTGGCGAACTGCCGGCCGTCCAGTTCATGCGGCCGCGGACCGACTGGATGCGGCGCACGGCTCCGTTTCTAGCAGTCGCCGCCGCCATGATGATGATGACCTGGCTCGGTTATCGCACGGGCCAGTCGCGCGGACAGTTCGCGCGCCCTTCGACGCCAGCCAGTCTCGCTGGCCAGCCGCGAACCGCGGAGGACAACGGCACCGCGCGCGGCGGCCCGACCATGCTCGACTACGCTCCCTACCGGATGCACATGGTCAGCAACGATTCGGGCGACCCCGAGGGCCCGGCCGTCCCGGTGATGTCCTATGCCACGGCCCGCGATCTGGGCCTGGAATACCAGACCACCGAGATTCCGGAAGAACTGCAGCAGCAGTGTGGACGGCACGGCTACCGGCTCCACCCGCAGATTCAGTACCTCAGCGGACGGACCAGCGACGGCCGCCAGGTCCTGATGCCGCTCGAAGCCGTCCGCGCCGCGCCATGGGGCCAGTAAACCGAATTTCCGCCACTGTCGCGGCCGGGTCCGGTGCCGGCTCCCTGGTCCGCGACCCAACCGTATCCGGCAGTCCGCTTCAGGAGATCAGGAAAACATGAAAACGAACATGGTCTGGCTGTTGATGCTGGTCCTTGGCATCACGGTGCCTGCGGCCCAGGCCCAGGACGGCGACAAGCAGGAAGAGAAGCAGCCGGCCCGCAAGGCCCGCGTCGTCGTGGTTGACAAACAGGATCAGGATGAAGACGACGACCAGGACGGGGAAGAAAGCGACCAGGCTGTCCGCAGCGCGACCCAGGTCCGGGTGGAAGACGGCAAGCTGGTGGTGATCGACAACGAAGGCAAACGCCAGGAGTTTGACATCTCGGGTGCCCACGGCCTCACCATCAGCAGCTCGACCACCGAGGAAGAGCATGACGGCGAAAAGCAGTCCAAGTCGGTCGGCAAGGCGATCATCGTCGGCCCCGATGGCGAGAAGACCGAAATCGAGTTCGACGGCGTGATTGACATGGAGGACATGCCGCAGTTCCAGTTCCGTCGTGGACCACTGCAGGGCCGGATGCGGATGATCCCGGCCCCGGCAGCGCCCCTGGGTGTGCTGGGTGGCGGTCAGGAAGGACTCGCCAGTCTCGATGTGGTGGTTGGCAAATACTTCATCGGCGTGATGTGCGAAGCCGTCGATGAGGAAACAGCCGGCGAACTGGAGCTGGAAGAAGCTTCCGGGCTGATCGTCCGTGAAGTCACAGAAGATTCACCCGCCGCCGAGGCGGGGATCGAGTCCGGTGACGTGCTCCTGCTGGCCGACGACACCGAACTGACCGAGGCCGCGGAACTGGTCGAAGTGGTGCAGAAGGCTGGCGAAGAAGGCAATCACCTTACGCTGACCCTGCTCCGGGACGGGGACGAAGAGCACGTCAAGGTCCAGCCGGCCGAACGGGACATGGAACAGCTCGGCCACATGCAGTTTCAGATGGCACCTGAAGGCGAAGGCAACTTCAACTTTCAGGTCCTCCCCGACATGAATGCTCTCAAGGCCCAGCTCGGCGATCTGCAACAGCTCGGCCCGGCCCTGATGCTGGAAGCCCAGGACCTCGCCAACAATCCGGAACTGAAGGCCGAAATCGAAGAGGCGATGCAGAACATGCGCGCGGAGTTCGAGGAAGCGGCGGCTGAAATGCGGGAAGAACTGCAGAAAGCGGCTGAGGAACTCCGCGCCCAGATGGAGGAGTTTCGGGCCCAGGTCGAAGGCTCCCGCGAACAGCTTTCGCGCCAGGCCGAAGAACTGAACCGGCTGCGTGAAAGCCGCCCCCGCCGCGGTGGCGACCGTGACGACGGGACCGAAGGTGATGGAGGCGAACTGCCGCGATCCTGATCCGGCTGGATGAATTCGTACAAACCGGCCGGGCGGCATCCGCCATCCGGCCGGTCACGGGACCCGCGCCATCCGACCCCTGGCGCGGGTCTTTTTTCTTGTTCCGACCAGGAACCCTCACCCGCTCCAGTGCAGGCTTCCTGCTCCTGCTCGTGCTCCTGCTCCTGCTCGTGGTCAGCGAAGCGGTGCTCGTGCTCGTTCTTTCTGTTTTCTTTTCCGGTTTTGTGCC
>JANOFL010000203.1:0-18189 GCA_031405895.1 Planctomycetota bacterium | reverse complement strand
AATCGCTCCGAAGACTGCGCCATTCGGCGTCAGACCCTGCCGGTCGGCGGCAAGAGAGAGGGTCAGACCCCGAATCGCTCCGAAGACTGCGCCATTCGGCGTCAGACCCTGCCGGTCGCTCACGTCAGGGAGTGGAAACTGTGACGCCGACTGCCACCCCAACGGCCTGGCCTGAGCTGGAGGCCGCCGCGCTGCGGGGCGATTCGGCGGTTGACGCTTTGGTGACCGGGCAAACCATTCCCTTCGTGGATGGCAACCGGGTCACGTTTCTTTTTCGTGGCGCGGCCGAAGCCGTCTTTCTCCAGCACTGGGTTTTCGGTCTTGGAGCGAAGATTCCCTTCCTGCCACTCGCTCGGACGTCGTGGTGGCAGCTGACGATGGAGCTGCCGCTCAAGTCACGGGTCGAGTACAAGATTGGCGTCCGAAATGGCGGGCACGAATCCTGGTTACACGATCCGCTCAACCCGCGGGTCGCCCACGATCCGTTTGGCGGCAATTCCGTCGTGGTGATGCCTGGCTACGAAGAGCCTGAGTGGTCGCAAGTCCAGCCCGGTGTTCCGCAGGGGACGCTCGAAACCTGGCGGATGCAGAGCAAGTCTTTCGGCGAATCGCGCGACGTCCGCGTCTACCTGCCGACCCGCTATCGCCCCAACCGGCGGCACCGGCTGTTGCTGGTCCACGACGGCGATGACTACATGCGCTACAGCCGCCTGGGTGCGGTGCTGGACAACCTGACCGACCGCTGGGAGATTCCGCCGCTGGTGGTCGTGCTGCTCAACCCGCACCAGCGGCTGCGCGAGTACGCGGGTGACCGGCGACACGCTGCGTTTGTCGTCGAGGAGCTGCTGCCGGAAGTCGAAAAACGCTACCCGGTGATCAGTGAAGCCTCGGCCAGGTGCCTCGCCGGAGCCAGTTTTGGCGGTGTCGCGTCGCTCTCGACGGCGTGGTATTACCCGAAAACCTTTGACATGCTCCTGCTGCAGTCTGGTTCGTTCGCCTTCACCGACATTGGGCAGCACCAGCGCGGACGGGTCTTTGATCCGGTCGTCGAGTTCATGAACCGTCTCCGCGACAATGTCGGCCAGCCGGCGAAACGGATCTATGTCAGCTGCGGTGTTTACGAGAGCCTGATCTACGAGAACCGGTCGCTGGTCCCCTTGCTGCAAAGCCACGGGATCGAAGTAAAATTCGTGGAAGCCCGCGATGGCCACAACTGGGAAAACTGGCGCGACCGCCTCCGCAGCGGCCTGACCTGGCTCTTCCCGATCCCGCTCTGGTTTTTCTACGAATAGTCTGGCCCGGCCCGTGGGCCCCCAACCTGGGCTGATAGAAAGTGAGCCTGAGGCGCTAGCCGAGTACGCGAACTCAAAACCAAAAGAATCGGCTAGGGCTTTGTCACAGGCAAAGATTAGGGTTGGCCTTCGTGAGCCGGTACGCGCCAGTGTCCGGGTTCCGCGAAGAACCCGAGGCTAGCGCCTTCGGCTCACAAGAATTCGCCGTTTTATCAGCCCACCCCCAACCTGCTGTTTGCTGGAGGCACCCGTGCCTGAAACCGTCCGCCACATTGGCCTTTCGCTGGGTGCCGATCTCTGCTGGCCGATGTGTTATGAGGAGATTCTCCGCCGGCTCGATTTGCGGGTTGAGCATCAGGGGCAAACGCTCCGCTTCGCCACCGAGCGGGTCACGATCGAGCCTTTCAACATCCGCCAGCCGTGCAAATACGACGTGGTGATGGATCGCGTCACGCACTGGTACCACACCAGTCGCGAGTGGATCAAAAAAGCGCTCCTGATGGACAACCTGTACGTCTTCAACAATCCCTGGTCGATCCAGTCGATGGAGAAGCAGTCGACCTATTGCGCGATGGCACAGCTGGGGCTGCCGATCCCCGAGACCTGGATGGTCCCGCCCAAGTCTTACGAGACCAAGCCCGACCTCGATGTGACGCTGCAGCGGTATGCCCGGATGTTCGACCTCGGTGCGATCGGCCGCCAGGTCGGCTATCCGCTCTACATGAAGCCCTACGACGGCGGGGCCTGGCGCGGGGTCAGCCGGATCGCCGACGAAGCGGCCTTGCGGCAAGCCTACGAATCGAGCGGCAACAACCTGATGCACCTGCAAAAGAGCGTCGAGGGGTTTGACCTCTTCGTCCGCTGCATCGGGATTGGTCCGCAGTTCCATTTCGTCAGCTATGATCCGGGCGCGCCGCTGCACGACCGCTACGAGATGCGGCGCGATTTCCTGTCCGAAGCCGAGGCCCAGACGCTGCGCGACATGACGTTGACGATCAACACTTTCTTCGGCTGGGACTTCAATTCCTGCGAGGCCCTCCGCAAGGATGGCCAGTGGTACCTGATCGACTTCGCCAACGCCTGCCCCGATTCGCAGGTTACTTCGCTGCATTATCACTTTCCGTGGCTGGTGATCGCCAACGTGAAGTGGTCGCTGTACGTCGCCGCGACAAAGAAACGCTTCCGCAAGACGCTGGACTGGGAGCCGTACTACGACGTGCTGGCCCGCGAGAGCAGCTTCGAGCGGCGGCTGGCCGGCTACGCCCGGATCGGTCACGAGCGGCTGGAGACGGACCGCTTCCGCGATTTCTGCGCGACCCAGCTGCAACGGGTCGATGAAGTCGCGTGGGACTTTTTCGGCAGTCCCCAGGCCCGCGAAGCGATCCGGCTCAAGGTCGAGACCCTCTTTCCGGCCCATGAAGTCGGCGAGTTCACACAGCTCTTCTGGGAGCGGGTCCAGCAGTGGCGGGAGGATAACCGGAACGAATGAAGTCCGGCTGATGAGCTTGGAGTCTTGCCAGCACGACCGGCCTCCCGAAACGAAGTTAGCGCAGAGTCGCCGAGGCGCAATGACGCAAAGTCGGCGACATGCGCAATTCAGCGATCGTCCGTGATCGTCGAACGTTTCCGCGGTTGGTTTTCCTGTTTCTTGTACTTTCTGAAGGGTTGTGCCATGCACGAAAACGAAATCAGCAAGATCGTCCTGAACGCAGCCATTGAAGTCCATCGGACATTGGGTGGGCCGGGCTTGCTTGAGGGCGTGTACGAAGAAGCGCTGGCGTGGGAACTTGGCGCGGCGGGGCTGACAGTGCAGCGGCAGCTTGAGGTGCCGATTCACTACAAAGGGCAGGTGTTGAGCACTCCGCTGCGGCTGGATTTGCTGGTCAACGGGAAAGTCATCATCGAGTGCAAGGCAACCTCTCGCTACAACGAGGTCTTTGAAGCCCAGACCTTGACTTACCTTCGATTGCGGGCGCTCAAGCTCGGACTTGTGATCAACTTTGGGGAACGTTACGTGAAGGACGGCTTCCACCGGGTGGTGAACGGTCTGGAAGACAGCTGACGCGGGAAAGAATAGTCGACGCAGAGACGCTGAGTCGCGAAGGCGCAAAGAGAACCGGAAAGAGAAAGTTGCTTTCCCTTGCGGCTCCGCGCCTCTCCGTCTCTGCGCTAAACTTCTCTTCTCAAAACAGGCATCAACCGGGTCGGCGCTTGCCGACGTCAGATTTCGCGTCTTGACCAGCGGATGATGCGGCCTTCGGCGCGGTGGCGGCGGTAGCCGAGAAGGTGAAAGATCTGCGTGGCGAGAAAGCGGGCCACACGGGTGTCGACTTCCAGCGATTCGGGGTCGTCGGGCGCGATCCGCACGCCGGGGAGCAGGGCCAGCCAGCGCTCATAGCGGCCGCGGCGGAGGCGACGCGACAGGTTCAGCCAGAACGGCGCGATCTGGCGGACGAGGAAAAAACCGTCGCTGCCGGTTGATTGATAAAGCGGCATCAGAATCCGGCCGCCGAGCTTGGCCCGGATCGGGCCGTGCTGGTTGTCGGCGAGATGACTGTTTTTCTGGACCGGAGCGAAGTTGCGGAAGCCGGGCTTCATCCGGAACTGCTCTTCCGGGCCGATGCCATAGCGATAGCGGACTTCGAAGAAACCGGACAGGTCGTCGGCGCGGGATTGCAACAGCTTCCGCTGGGCAGCCATGTCGATGCCGTGGCTGGGGCCAAGACAGCCCGCGTGGTCGAGCGCCAGCCAGAGCAACGCGATGTGCGCGGCCACCGACTGGGGGTCGACGTGCTGGCCGGCTTCGTAACCGAGCGTGACGATGTTGAAACGGGTCAGGTAGCTGAGCAGCGTGCCGGAGAGGTACTCTTCGATCCCGAGCACGCCAGCGACGGGAAAGTGCCGGACGAAATCGCGGTTCTTGAGCGTGTCGTCGAACGGAATGAACGGGCTGGTGACGCTCGATGTGGTGTGCAGGTCGATGAAGTAAAACGGTCCCGGGCCGGAACCGAGCAGCGCGCGGATGGCGGAGTGGAGTTCGAGGGCTTCGGTGGCTTCGGAGGATTCGCGGCGGGCCGCAGCCGGGTCATCCAGAAGGCGGGCGATTTCGGGCCCGGTCCAGACCCGATTCAGGTCCCGGTCGACCTGGCGGACTCCGCGGGAGAGAGCCGCGAGGTTGCCGGCCAGGCCAACCAGCCGGCCCGTCAGTTCGGCACCAGACGCAAGCAGCTGCTCGAACAGATCGTGGACGGCGAAGACTCCTGACGGCTCGTTGCCGTGCATGCCCGCCGTGACCACGACCGTGACTCCACCCCGCGGCCCGAGGTCACCCATCAGACGGCTGGTCTCGATTTCACGGTCCAGGGCTTCGCTGCGAACCCGGATCACGCGCGAGTCGGCCAGGGCAGCCAGGGTGTCTTTGGAAAGACCGTCGCTTACGCTTCCGGCTCGCTGGATTGCCCGCGAGTCGGCCGGTGCAGTCGCGCTGCCAGCCGTACCAGTCGCATTGCGGGGGTGGGGAGCGTTCACGGTTTGCGGCTGGCGGAGTGCGGCGATGGCCTGCGGGTCAGGCAGGGTGCAATCGGTCAAGTCTAACGGGACAGGCCGGGCGGGTCAGCGCAACTTGTTGACGCAGGGGAGGGGGTGAAGGCATGGTTTTCGGCGGGGCGGGGATCAGCGGCAGAGCCCGGCTCGGTCCCGGGCTCCCGCCCGGGACCGCACTGACCCGAGGCTCTGCCTCGTCCGCGCTGGCGTTTACTCGTTCCCGGGCTCCTGCCCGGGAACGCAATGACCCGAGGCTCTGCCTCATTGCACGCTGGCAGACTCTGGTTTCGGGATGGTCCTGGAAGGCGGAGCCTTTGGTTCCCGGCGCGCCGGGATTCCACGGCGGGAGCCGTGGAACGAGTAACATGCCAGAGGTGTCAATCCGGTCAGTCGGGTCCGGTTCACTCCCCGCGGAGGAGGGCCTTTCTTTCCAGACGCAGGATGTCCTGTTTGGTGATCAGGCCCACCAGCTTCTGGTTTCGGATGATGGGCAGGCAGCCGATCCTGTTTTCGATCATGATCTGCCGGGCGCGGCCAGCAGTGGTGTCGGGTCCGATCACAACCGGATCCTTGACCACCAGCTGCGAGACCCGCAGCTCGCTGCCCGTCGGCGTCCAGATTTCCGAGACGTCGCGGCAATTGTGCTGGGTGCAAAATTCGGCGAGATCGGTCGCGGTCACGATGCCCGACAGTTCGCCCTGCTCGTTCTCGACCGGCACATGCCGGACCCCGCGCCATTCCATGATCCGGGCGACCATTTCGAGCAGGTCGTCTTCGGAGACGGTGATCAGGTCGGTTGCCATCAACAGATCGACCCGTTCTCCCGCAATCGAGCCTTGTTGGAGCGCCGCGACCGGTTCTTGCGGCCATTCGGTGACTGGTTTGCCGGAGCGCTGGTGTTCCCAAAGCGCGGCGGTCAGGGCGGTCTGTTTTTGCAGCTGTTCCAGTTCCGGATCGGCCATCCGCCAGGCGTTCTTCAGCCAGCGCGAGCCCGTCATCCGCTTTTCGGCCCGGGCCCGGATGATGCCGAGGTAACGGTCGATGTCGAGCGGACTCACATCGTGCTTTTTCAGTCCCGCTTCGGCCATCGGCAGGAAGTAGTTGAGAACCAGCTGCGCGGCGGAGCAAGTCTGCCCCAGCCAGGTCATTTCGACTTCGAGACCGTGTTCGGCGGCCTTGAGGAAATTGTCCTTGGCCTCGAGAAAGTCCATCCGTTTCCAGATTTGACGGAACTCACCGGGCATGGAGCACATCAGTCCAACCCAGAACGCGGCCGTCGCCATTTCATCGACGGTTGACGGTCCGGCGGGGAGGTAACGGTTCTCCAGCCGGAGGTGGGCCTTTTCGCCGCTGGAGCCAAAGCAGGGGCGGTTCCATTTCCAGATCGTGCCGTTGTGGAGTGCAAGGGCCTTGAGCGTTGGGACGCGTCCCGCTTTCAGCACTTCGAGGCTGTCCTCGACATCGGTGCTGAGGAAGAGCGGGTAGCGCATGATGTCTTCCTGGAAGATTTCGGCGAGGCTGTGTCGCAGCCAGCGAGAGCCGAAATAGACTCGCGCCTGACGTTGGCGCAGGCCGAGATCGCGCGTCCGGGTATCGACGCTTTGCTTGAACAGCGCGATCCGCGTTTCGGCCCAGAGTTCGCGGCCGAATAAAAGCGGCGAGTTGGTGGCGAGGGAAAGCACCGGGCCGGAAATCGCCTGGGCCCAGTTGTAACTGTCGACGAAATCTTCGGGATCGATCTGGAGATGGACCTGGAAGCTGGTATTGCAGGCCTCGAAGAGGATGTTGTCGTGCCGCAGCATCAGGTCATCGATCCCCTGGATCGACAGCTCGATGTCGCCGCCGCCGCGGAGTTCCCTGATCCGCTCCTGGATCTGGGCGTAACGCGGGGCCGGGCTCATGAACCGCTGTTCAAGCTCCGACATGCCGATCGAGGGCAGGATGCCGGCGAGGACGATTTTCGCGTCAAACTGGGCGGCGACGCGGGCGGCGTGGGCGAGCAGCCGGTTGAGCTGCTTTTCCATCTGGGAAAAGGCTTCGCCCTTGAGCGGCAGCGGGTCGAGGTTGGCCTCCAGCGTGTAACGGGCGACTTCGGTGGTGAAGTGCGACTCATTGATCGCGGCGAGAACTTCCGGTCCCAGGATCGACGGCCGGAAGTTGGCATCAACGACGCAGAATTCCTGTTCGGCACCGATCTTGCGAACGCCGGACTCAAAGAGTCCATGGGCGACCATGAGCTCGATGGCCCGGACATCGTTGAGCAGCCGCGCGGCGAAGCGGCGGCGATCGGCTGCGTCGGTCTTGAACTTGGCGGTCTTTTCACCCATCTTGACTGGCGCCCCCCACCACCGCAGCGCGGCCACCGCGATGCGATCTCTCCCGCCCTGTTTCCGACAATCCACGGTTGCCAATTATGGTTGCTGACGGGCCGGCCGAAGAGTGGGCGAACAAAACTGCCGCCGGCCGTGGCGCGCAGGGCCTGGCGGACCTGTGCCGCCCGCTCGTGTGGGGAGTCAGCACGTTGCTGGTCCTCACCGCGCTGGCTGGACTGGTCCTCAGTCTGCGGTGCGAAGTCGCCCTTAACGACCCCCTCTGGCTGGACGAACTGCACACGGTCTGGACGTCGGGTGCGGATTTGGTATCCGGCTGGAGCGACGTCAGCCCGCGAGCAGCGGCCGGTAACCAGACCCCGCTCTACTTCTGGATCCAGTATCTGCTCAACCGGGAGTGTCCGGTCTGGTTTTCCGGCGAGCGGCTGGGATTTCGCGGACTCTCGCTGATTGCCGGAGGATTGCTGATCCTGGCCGGCGGCATGTTCGTCTGGTTCAAGACCAGGTCCGTGGCGGGTGCGGCCCTGACCGGATTGCTTCTGGCCGTCGATGAAGTCCAGCATTTCTACTGCACCGAGGCCCGGCCGTATGAATGCCTGGCCTTGCTGGGCCTGTTGCAAGCCATCGCGCTGTGGTGGTGTTGGCAGAGCTGCGGCGTTCTCGTCGTGCGACTGACAGTCCTGTTTCTGGCTTCGTGGGCGGTCGTCATGCTGCATCCGGCAGGCGCGCTGCTGGTCGTGGCGGGTTTGATTGCGGTTGCGGTCCGCATCGGCTGGCTTTGGCGCTGGCCACTGTCAGCCGGCCAGGGTGCTGATGGCCGGCAATGTCGAATGTCGCCTTTCGCTCCGCGAAAGGAGCGGTCTTTCGCGGAGCGAAAGTCGACACTGGTGGCGGCCCTGCCTTTGATCGGCAGCCTGGCGTTGCTCGCCCTGCATTGGCCTTCCCTGAGCCAAACGGTTGCCAACCGGGACCTGTGGGCCAGCATTGCCCAGCCTGTTGCAGCGTTGCTGGGACTTGGTTTGCCTATTGGACTGTTCGTGATTTCCGCGACGGTCATCGGGCTGGCTGGAAGAGGTTGGCGGCAAGACCCAGGTGCGAAAGATGCAGCTGGTCAGGCCGCCTTCCTGACGCTGCTGGCGACGTTGGTCGCGCTGCTCGTTCAGGTATGCCACTGGAGCGGTTTGGCTCCCCTCGCCTTGCCCCGATATCAAGCCGCAGCCTGGGGGCTGGTGCCGGTGGCGCTGGGATTACTGACAGGAGCTGCCGCACGGGAGCGGATGGAATGGATTCTGCCGGCCTGCATCTTTTTGATCTTTGCCCATATCCCTCTGCCATTTTGCGGATCGCCTGAAACCGGCTGGCGGACGATGCGGGGAACCGGGGCGGGGGTTGAGCTGTTTGGGCACCACCCCGGAATGCGGTTTGAGAACTGGGCCACGGTTGAAGACTTGCTGTTCCGGGACAGTTACCAGGCCGGAAATCAGGCCGGAGTTCCCGATATGGACGCTGATGGGCTTGGCATCGAGCGGCCTGTTTTTCTCCTTTCCAACCTGATGGAAGACAGCTTGCTGCGCCCATCGCCTTCCAAAATCGAACAAGGAACGCAGCTTTCATTGCCGGGCCCTTTGCCCAGTCGCGAGGAGTACTTTCGTTTTCCGATCTTCAGCATCAACCGTCCTTGGGGTATGCGGG
Source organism: Planctomycetota bacterium (assembly GCA_031405895.1). Lineage (GTDB taxonomy): Bacteria > Planctomycetota > Planctomycetia > Pirellulales > Pirellulaceae > BJ22. Next base: position 9,332 of record JANOFL010000203.1, on the reverse strand, counting down.
TCTGGCCGCGTACCACGTTGGGAAGACCGCGGTTCACGACGGATGATTTCGGTCTGCTCCGCCAAAGCCGGTTTGGCTATCTGGTCCTGCGAAGTGACGACGCGACTGCGAGAGACGCCATCGAGGAACTGGTGGAACTTGGCTCGGCGGCGGGCTGGACCGTGCGTGCCGTCCAGCTTGAACAGGCCGGTCGCAATGTGGTTCGCGTCTGGCGTTTGACAGTCAGACCGGCCGATCAAGGCGGCGGGACGGACTGAACAGCGAACGCCAGTTTTCTTCGACAGGCCGGCCTTCGACAAGGTCCGCGATCATCACAGCTGTCGCGGTCGAGAGCTGCAGGCCCGACCGCAGGTGCCCCGTCGCCACCAGGGCGTTCTCGAATCCGGGTATGAAGCCAATACAGGGCATCCCGTCGAAAGTCGCGGGGCGCAAACCAGCCCAGCTGCGGACGATCCGGCTGGAATCCAGGGCCGGAAAGAGTCGGGAAGCGAATCCTGTCAGGCTGGCGACAGCTTCGGCGGTCGTGGACGGATCAAAGCCGGCCTCTTCCATCGTAGAACCAGCGAGGACATGCCCGTCATCGCGGGGAACCAGGTAGCGTGAACCGGCGTTGACGATTGGCTGAAAGAACTGGCCGGCACATCGAAACAGGACCATCTGGCCGCGCACCGGTACCAGGGGCAAGCTCCAGCCCAGTTGCTCCGCCAGCGCGCCGCTCCATGCTCCAGCCGCGAGGCAGAACCAGTCGCAGTCCAGTTGTTCACCGTTGACGCAGACCGCGCGGACCCGGTTGCCCGTCACGATGGGCGCGACCGACGTTTCCGGAGAGCCTTCGACCTGGAGAATCCGGCCGCCAGCAAGCTTGACTGCGGCCGTCAGCGCTGCGAGATGGCGCGGCGGGCGGACTTGCGATTCACCTGGAACCCGCCAGGCAGCCAGCGGTTCGGGCATGGGCTGGAATTCGGGTCCTAGAGAGCTCTTCAGTTCTGGCCCGTCCAGCGAAACTGATCCGATCTGCTCGCTCGACCATTCCGCCATTTGCCCGCGCAACGAAACTGACTCACCTGGCGTCAGTGCCAGATAGACACCGCCACAGTTCCGGAATCCATTGTCGATTCCGGTCTCCGCCAGCAGTTCGCGGGCCCATTGTTCGTGCAGCCGGTTCGCCACGCCGGCCATCCGGTCGAGCGGATGGACCGACGCTTTGGCGTGACCGGACGCCAAAATTCCGGCACCGGCCCACGATGACTGCCCGACCGGCTGGCCCCGGTCAACTACGGTTACGCGACATCCCCGTTGAAGCAGCTCCCGGGCGATGCTCAATCCGATCACGCCACCCCCGAGAATGACGACGCTGGGCGGATTGCGGGACAAGGCTCGGGCGGGGGCGGTGGTAGCGAATCGGCAGGGCTGGCCGGGATCGAAGAGCCTGATTCTATCGCCGGTTGAGCCGCGAAGATTGACGTCCGGCCGGGCCAGTCAGACAATGGGGTCGGTCCGGGCGTTGATCCGTCCGGGCCACGATGGCTGTGCCCGCCAACTTCCGGCGCTCGATCTGCCTCACAGTCATCGACAGGAACCAGGGTCGCGCCGCTCCGGAGCCGGAGTGGCGCGGCTGAAAACGCTGGGCAGTCGCGCAGAGAGCGATTTGCCCAACCGCAAGCAACGAGGAGCATGGCTCAATGGCAGAGATCGGTCCACGGACTTTTCTTGATCTGCTCAAACAAAGTGGCCTCGTTGAACCAGCGACGCTGAAGAAGTCGCTGGCCACCCTGAGTGCCGCGAATGAAGGCGTGCCCCTGCGCCTGCCCCAGATTGCGGAACACCTGGTTAACGGTGGACTGATCACCGGATGGCAGCGCGACAAACTGCTGGAGGGCAAGCACAAGGGTTTTTTCCTCGGTGCTTACCGGCTGCTGAAGCTGCTGGGCACCGGCGGCATGAGCACGGTCTACCTCGCCGAACACCGGCTCAGCCAGCACCGTCGCGCCATCAAGGTCCTGCCCCGCCAGCGGGTTTCTGACAAGAGCTACCTCGACCGGTTCTACCGCGAAGGCCGGGCGGCCGCCTCGCTCAACCACCCCAACATCGTCCGCATCTACGACCTCGACCACGAAGACGACATCCACTTCATGGTCATGGAGTACGTCGAGGGAACTGATCTCCAGGAACTGGTCTGCCGTGATGGGCCTTTGTCGTTCGAGCAGTCTCTCGATTGTGTCCTGCAGGCCGCCAGCGGACTCAAACACGCTCACGAACGAAAAATCGTGCATCGCGATGTGAAGCCGTCGAACCTGCTGGCCGGACCGGACGGCACGGTCAAGGTGCTGGACCTCGGCCTCGCGTTGATGTCGGAGGGCGTCGAGTCGCTCACGAACGTGCACAACGAACGGGTGATGGGGACGGCTGACTATCTCGCGCCGGAGCAGGCCATCAACAGCCACGAAGTCGATCCGCGGGCCGACATCTACAGCCTTGGTTGCACGCTTTATTTTCTGCTCACCGGCCAGCCTCCCTTTCCCGACGGAACGATTGCCCAGCGGATCGCAGCCCACCAGTCGCGGCCGGCACCGCTGGTCAACGTCCTGCGCGCCGATTGCCCGGCCGTGCTCGCCGAGCTTTGTCAGGTGTTGATGCGAAAATCGCGCGAAGACCGCGTCCAGTCGTGCAAGGAACTGATGGCCGAAGTCCGCGCGATCCGGGCGGGCCTGCGAACTGCCGTAGCGGCGGGAAAACAGCTGGAGCAGAAAGCCCTGGCACCGGCTGGAGCCGCGCAGGGGCTGGTTGGAACCGGCAACCCGCGCGGCCGGCCAGATTCTCTGCCCATCCCGCCGGAGACGGGCAAGGTCCCGGGCGATTCCCGCAATGGCCGGCCCCATGGCAAGCCGGAACTGGATCGGCCCAGGCCTTCACCGCCTCGTGAGCAATTGGCTGGCATCCCATTGCGGGGCGGAGCAGCCGTTCTGAATGGTGCGGTTCCGCAAGTCAATACCGGGAATTCCGGCCGCGGCGCAATACCCCGCGCGTCCGGCTTGCCTGCGGTCGGCGCGGTAGTCAGCCGTTCGTCGAATGCCGTACGGGTCCGCGGAAAATCCGTTTGGCTGATTGCCGGAGTGGTCGGGCTGATGTTTCTGGTGCTGCTCGTCGTGCTTGTTGTCGCGTTGCAGCTGGTAAAGTAGTGGACTGTCGACAGTGTCTTGAGAAATTGAAGCCTGAAGCGCAAGCGAAGGAAGGTCCGCCGCGTCTTCGCTTGCGCTTCAGGCTTCAACCAGTTCAATCCATCATTTCACTGTTGACAGTCCAACAGGGCCTGGCGGGCGTTGGCCGACAGGGCAGTTTCGGTTTCCTCAAGGAGCGCGTCATGAAACCTGGCCGTCACCGCCTGCTCGCTGTCGTGCTGGTTGCCGCTTGCCTTTTAACGCGCCCGGCAACTGCCCAGGAGGAGGAACTCTCCAAACCGCAGGCGAAGTTTCTGAAGGCGGTCGCCGGCGACGTTGAAAAAATGGAGAACTACCTTGCGAAAGACCGCTACCCGCAGGCGCTCAAGTTTCACGACGCGGCCGTGGAGAAAATCGCCGCGGTCAAGGACGAGCTGATTCCACCCCTGTTGATGGAGTCCCTGCAGCCCGAGCTGGACAAACTGGCTGCCGCCCGGGCAACACTTGAGGCGCAACAGCTTCAACCGGCCGAGCTGCCGGCGCTGAAAACGGGCAGCGGAACAGTCCCCGACTTCGCCCGCGATATCGCCCCGATCCTCAACACGCGTTGCGGTGGCTGTCATGTCCGCAACAGTCGCGGACAGTTCAGCATGGCGACCTACATGGCGCTCATGGACAGCGGCCAGGTGGAAGCGGGTCAGCCGGTCAACAGCCGGCTGGTCCAGGTGCTCGACAACGGCGAAATGCCGCCCGACGCGGCTAACCGCGTTCCGGACGAAGACATCGCGAAAATCCGCGAATGGATTGCCGCCGGTGCGGCGTTCGAGGGCGACGCGAACGCCGGACTGGCGATGCTGGCGGGAGCTGAAGCTGCCGGCGCAGCGGGACCGGCAATGACCGAAGTCGCACGGCCGACGGGAAACGAAACCGTCAGTTTCTCGGGGGACATCGCGCCGATCCTGGTGGAAAACTGCCGGGGCTGCCATGTCGAAGCCGAACGGCCACGGGGCAATCTCGACCTTTCGACGATCACGACCCTGTTGCGCGGAGGCGACCGCGGTGGCACCATCGCGGCCGGTGATGGGGCAACCTCGCTGCTGGTGAAAAAGCTCCGTGGCACAGCCGATGGCCAGCGGATGCCACAGGCCGCGCCACCCTTGCCCGACGAACAGATCCGCCTGATTGAAACCTGGATCTCGGAAGGGGCGACGTTTGATGGCGATGATCCGGGAACTCCCGTCGGCACGCTCGCGGCACTGGCCGAGGCCCGCGGCATGGATGATGCCGGACTGGCAGCGCGTCGGCGCGAACTGGCGATCGCCAGCTGGCAGCTGGTTTTTCCCGGCGAGCAGCCCACGATCGTTGAGGAAAACGACTTCCAGCTGGTGTCTGGAATGCCCGAACCAGTCCGCAACCGGGTGCGGGAGCGGCTCCGCGCCGTGACAGCGGCGCTTCGCGAAACGCTTGAAACTCCGGACGGCCAGCCGCTGGTCCATGGCAAGGTGACCGTCTTTGCACTCGGCCGGCAATACGACTTCGGCGAGTTTGGCCGGATGGTTCTCGGCCGCGAAAGCGGTTCCGGCAGCCCGGCCAGCTGGCAGTACGACGCCGTCGACGCGTGGGTCGCGGTGCTGGTCAACGGCGAAACAGAAGACGACCTCCTCGACGCGCTGCTGGCCGCCAACCTTTCGTCGGTTCAGGTGGCCTCGTTGACGGGCGGCGTGCCGCGCTGGTTTGCGGACGGGATGGGTCGGTTGATCGCCGAAAGATCGCTGGAGAAGAACGAAACGCTTCGCGGCTGGCAGACGTCAGCCGCGGCCACGGCCACTCAGCTGTCGGCCCCAGGCAAGGTCCGGGATGTTTCGACTCCGGAGTCCACGGCCGCCCTGGCGAGCTACTGGTTCCTCCGCCAGACCCTGGCCAGCTCGGGCAATCTGCGACGGGTCCACGACCGGATGGCTGAAGCCCCGGATTTTGAGGCCGGTTTTCTGACCGGTTTTGGTGCGACGCCTGCCGAATTGTTGCCGGACGAATTGCCACGCGGCGGCCAAAACCGCAATCGCTGAAGATCGACGTCTCCGGCGGGGCTTGCTGACTGACGCCTGGCAAGCCAGACTAAGAGCACACTCCGTGGTTTTGCGCTCGATCCGAACAGAGAGGGATGGTCGCCATGCGTTTGATACTTGCTGTCTGGCTGGCTTGTCTGGCCTTGGTATCGGCGGTTTCCGCCCAGCACAACTGCAACTGCAAGGGGCCCTGTGATTCTGGCTGCATGTGCGGGTGCAACTCGCCGGAAAATTCGCCGCCCGCAGGTGGCCCGGATTCTTTTGGTGGATCCCAGAATGTCACGCTGCTGGCCAATGTGACGCTGGGCGATATGGGCGTAACCCAGTCGGGCGTGTTGGGCAATGACTGCTGGGGCTGGACCCATCCTGCATCGGGCCGTGAATTTGTGATTTTCGGCCTGACAAACTCCACCAAGTTCTTTGAAGTTTCAGACCCGAAGGCACCGTTGTATCTCGGAACCCTTCCCGGTGCGGGAGGAAACGAAGCTTGGCGCGACATGAAAGTTTTCCGGAACTATGCCTATATCGTTGCGGATGGTTCCTCCAACTCGTCGCACGGCGTTCAGGTTTTCAATCTGACACGATTGCTTAACGTCACCAACGCACCTCAGACCTTCACAGCCGATGCACATTACACCGGACTCGGACGGGCCCACAACATTGCGCTCAACGGGCGGTCAGGATTTGCCTATGTCGTCGGATCACCCAGCCTGAACTCGTCGGGCGGACTGATCATGCTTGATCTCAAACAGGGCGTCATGCCGGTCCTGGCAGGTGTTTTCGCGGAGGATGGTTACACCCACGACACTCAGGTGGTGGGCTATACCGGTCCGGACACCCAGGCACCCCAGGGCTATCCCAATGGCTATCGGGGACGCGAAATCGCGTTCAGCAGCAATGAAGACACGTTGACGATTGTCGACGTCACCAACAAGGCGAACCCGGTCATGGTTTCCCGTACACCTTACGCGGGGTCCCGTTACAGCCATCAGGGCTGGCTCACTCCGGATCAGAAGTACTTCCTGATGGACGACGAGCTGGATGAGCTGCAGGCTGGACCGTTCCCGACCCGGACCCGGATCTGGAATGTCCAGAACCTCGACGCGCCGGTTTACATCGGGCACCACAGCGGCACCGAGACGACCATTGACCACAACCAGTACATCAAGGGCCAGTACGCCTATCAGGCCAATTACACCAGCGGCCTGCGGATTCTCAAGCTCGTGAATCCGGCAGCGGGAACCCTACGGGAAGACGGCTTCTTTGACACCTACGGTCAAAGCAATTCGCTGGACTTCAATGGTGCGTGGTCCTGCTATCCCTTTTTCAATAGCGGCGTGATTGTAGTCAGCGACCGGCAAAACGGCATGTTCCTGCTCCAGTTCAATCCTCCCGCCAACTGATTCAGGATCACCTCAGCCGAAACGGCGTTTCTACGGACGGTTGCGACGGGCGGGACCGTTTTTCGGCCCGCCGGCCAATCCGCTGCGTGGCTGTATCCCTGCATTGCGGCCAGCCTCGGGCGCAGGTGGTTTCCGGTTTCCGAACTGTCCGGCCCGACGTGGTTGCGACGAGGAAGTGCTTCCCTCACTGGCAGTCACCAGTGAAAAGGTCAACTCCCGCCGGTTGGGGTCGGCGACTTCCACCCGGACCCGGACCAGATCGCCCAGCCGGAACTGGTTGTCTTTCTGCCGGCCCATCATCGTCCGGGCCTGGGGATCATGGGTGTACTGGTCCAGCGGCAGGCGATTGACCGGAACGAGGCCTTCCGCCGGCAGTTCGGTTCCCTGGACGAAGACGCCCCACGATTCGACACCTGTGATGACCGCAGGCATTTCCGTGCCGATCCGCTGCGCCAGGTAGTTGATCAGCTTCAGCTTGATCAGTTCGCGTTCGGCCTGTTCGGCCCGCTGCTCCGTCTCGCTGCACTGTTGCCCGGTACGGGCGAGGTAGTCGAAATCGGCCCGCGGATTTTTCCCGTCGAGAATTGCGCCGACCATCCGGTGAATCACGAGGTCGGGATAGCGACGGATCGGCGACGTGAAATGGCAGTAGGCATCGCTGCCCAGGGCGTAATGCCCTTCGTCCTTGGGACTGTAAACCGCCTTCTGCATGCTGCGCAGAACCGACATGTGGACAGCCGGGCGGATGGGAAGGTTGCGGGCCAGTTCAACCACGCGGCGAATTTCAAAGCGGTCCTGCAGGTCGCCGCATTCGATCCCGAGATGCCGGATGAACTCCGTCAGCTCCTTCAGCCTGCGCTCGCTTGGCCGTTCATGAATCCGCCGCAGTGGCAGGTGGGCGAGGTCGACCAGCTTCTGGGCGACGGCCTCGTTGGCCGAGAGCATGAACTCCTCGATCAGCTGGTGACTCTCGGTGTTGAGTTCGACGTGGGCACCGCTGACATGGCCGTTCTCGTCGAGATCGATCGCGACTTCGGGCAGCACCAGGTCGATCGCGCCGCGGTCCATTCGCCGCTTCCGCATGGTCATCGCCAGCGAATGCATGTCGCGAACCAGCCGGAAGACGTCAGCCGGCAATTTTTCCCGCCATGGCTGGTCGGCGGCCAGGTATTCGTCGATCTCTCCGTAATTGAACCGCCAGGCGCTGCGAATCGCGCCGCGGCACCATTCGGCTGCGAGGACGCGCCCCGTCGCGTCCACGGTCAGGAAAACGCTCATGGTGTACCGCACGCGGCCAGGCTGAAGGCTGGCCAGGCCGTTCGAGATCGTCTCGGGCAGCATCGGAATCACGCGGTCAGGCAGATAAACCGAGTTGCCGCGGGCAAGTGCCTCGTCATCGAGCGCCGTTCCCGGCGGCACGAAATGCGATACATCCGCGATGTGGACCCCCAGTCGCCAGTTCCCGCCGGGCTGGCTGACCAGCGAAATCGCGTCGTCAAAGTCCCGCGCCGTCACAGGGTCGATCGTGATGATCGTCTCGCCGGTCAGGTCAACCCGGTTCTCCGGAATGGCTTCGGTGAATTTCTCGGTTTGCCGCCGGGCGTCGTCAACGACCTCGGGTGGAAACTCGCCAGGCAAGCCAAACTGGTGAATGATCGTCAGCGTGTCGACACCGGGCTGGCCGCGCGGGCCAAGCAGTTCGGCAATCACGGCTTCGCCCGCGACATCGGCCGAAGGAAAGCGGACGACTTCGATCACAACCGTGTCGCCCGGGCGGGCATTGGCGGCGCTGGCATCGCCGACCGGCACCGGCCGGCTGAATACGCCGCCGTCGACTTCCACCAGGTCGCGGCGCCCCTGCCGGACGAGGGTTCCCACGAAACGGTGCCGCTTCCGCTCCACCACCTCAATCACTTCACCGGTCAGTCGAAGGCGGGCACCGGAACGGCCGCGCCGGACACGAACCCGCACCCGGTCACGGTCGACCGCGTCGAGCGACTGGCCAATGGGCACGAAGAGGTCCTGTGAACGGTCCCCGGCCGGACTGCCGTCGGGATTGACAAATCCATAACCGGCTGCCGTCTTCCGGTAGATCCCGGTCACTTCGTCCTTGCGGGCGCGGGCTGGAGGATGCGACTCATCGCGCGGTGCATCACGCGGTGCTTTTCGCGGCGGAGTGCCTGCGTCAACGTGGACTCTTTTCGGCGGACGACGAGCTGCCTTCGTTGCCGGCGTTCCACCGGGCAGCTGGATCAGGTGTCGTGGTCCCCATTCAAGCCGCCCCTGTTTGACCAGCCGCTTGACCGCACGCCGCAGTTCGGCGCGCTGATCAGCGTCAAAGTCCAGTCGTTCACCGATGTAACGCGGCTTGGAAGGGCGAAAATCGGGGCGGTTGACGAACTGCCAGAGCTGGCGTTCGATGTCGGCCGGGTCGGCACCCGGATTAGATTCTGTGGATTCGTTCATTCAGCAGGTTGACTGTTGTTGGAATGCGGTGGGCTCCGGCGCGGGCAATCTGGTCACCCACTTACGGCCGGGAACCGCGTGGAAATGTCGTAACGGATGGGCCGCGGCTGAACTCAGCCCGGCCCGGCTGGATTGCCCGCTCGGGGGGGCTGATAAAAAGTGAGCCTGAGGCGCTAGCCGAGAACGCTGATTCAACCATTAACTCACACCCAAGGGAATCGGCTAGCGCCTCAGGCTCA
>JANOFL010000189.1:0-4018 GCA_031405895.1 Planctomycetota bacterium | reverse complement strand
GCAGCTTCGTTGCCACGCCGTGGTGACAAAGCTCCCGCTTTGTCTGAAAGGATAATGGCTCGATTCGGGAACGGGAAATCCGGCGCTGACCAACAAAGCGGGAGCTTCGTTGCCACGCCGTGGTGACAAAGATTCCGCTTTGTCTGAAAGAATCATGGCTCGATTCAGGACCGGGAAATCCGGCGCTGACCAACAAAGCGGGAGCTTCGTTGCCACGCCGTGGTGACAAAGCTCCCGCTTTGTCCGTCAGAATAATGGGGCGCTAGCAGACGCGAGCGTCCAATACCGCCACTCAACCCGTCACCGGCGTTCCCCGCCGCTTCCATTCGCGGCAGGCCAGACCGGCTGCCCCGATCCAGCCCGAATCGGCCCCCAGAGTCGCAAACCCAATTCTCAGTTGGCGGGCGATTTCGGGGAATACCAGCGCGGCCGCTTTTTGCCGCACCCGCTCGAGAAACTCGCAGCCCAGCGCTGTTTTTTCACCGCCAAAATTCATCGCGCCACCCAGCATATAAAGCTCCGGGTCGATCACATGCGCCGTCAGGGCGATGCCCGGCGCCAGCCAGTCGGCCGTTTCCAACACCAGCTCCCGGGCCAATTCATCCCCCTTGGCCGCCGCATCAGAAATTGCGCGGGCTGTCAATTCGCGCGAATCGGCCAATCGCAAGCTCGAATTTCGGGAACTGGCGGCTAGCTGCTCGCGGCAGCGTTCAACCAGCGCGGTGGCACTGGCGTAGGCTTCCAGATGGCCGCGCTGACCGCAGGAGCAGCGTCGCGCCGTGGCGCTGGAGTCAACTGTGACATGGCCCAGTTCGGCAGCAAGGCTGTGGGCTCCCTCGATCGCCACGTCACCCACGATGATTCCGCCGCCGACGCCGGTTCCCAGCGTGAAGAAAACCAGACTTCGCGCCTCCCGCCCGGCACCGCACCAATACTCGCCATAGGCCGCGGCGTTGGCATCGTTGGAATAGGTCACGGGCAGGCCGAGGACTTCAGCAAGCCGGTCGCGAACCGGGTAGTGCCGCCAGCCCGGCAGATTGGACGGCTCGAGGATCAAGCCCCGGGGAATATCCATTGAGCCAGGCGTGCCCAGTCCGCAGGCCGCCAGCTCGATTCCCTGCTGGCCACAAAGCCCATCGAGTGCCTTGCGCGCTTCTTCAAACGCATACTCCGGGCCACGCTCCTGTCGTGTAGGAAACGAAGCCGACGCGATGACTTTGCCGGCCGGATCAACGACCCCGAGCTTGACGTTGGTCCCGCCGACATCGATCCCGGCAAACGAGGTGGCTGGGCCATTCTTGCCAGCCAGTGCGGGGACTGTCATGCTCTTGAGGGGTCAAACGTCTGTTGGACATTCAGCAGCCCGTTGAAAAAGGGGTCTGACCCTTTTGAGACCCGTTCCAAACGCGACGAATGTGACGGGTCGGAGAGGGTCAGACACCTTTTTCAACGGGCTGTCAGGTGCCAGCCGGTCGGCGAACGCACCCCTATCGTAGAAACCGGCCCCTCGCGGGGCAACGCGAACCCGCTCAGGAGATTACGCGAAATGGCCAGTTCATCGAAAGCCCTCAGCCGCCGGAACTTTGCTTTCGCAAGCGGTGCCGCAATGCTCGTCGCGACTCGAATCGGCGTTCAGGAACCGGCGGTGGGTGGTGAAACGAAGCAGGAACCGGCCGCCGGTCCCGTCGAGGCACCTTTTGAACGCGACTATCCGGCTCCCGGATTCAAACCCTCCTGGAAGAAGCCCCAGCTCAACCGCCAGCTGGTCCAGGACTTCGTGATCTTCGCCCACTCGGAACTGGAACAGGTCCGCCAGCTGCTTGAACGCGAACCGGCCCTGATCAACGCGACGATCGACTGGGGTGCCGGCGACTGGGAAAGCGGGCTGGGCGGGGCCTCGCATATGGGCCGCGACGACATCGTGACACTGTTGCTGGAACGGGGAGCCCGGCCCGACCTGTTCTGCGCTGCGATGATGGGCCAGCTGGAAGTCGTCCGTTCAATGCTGACGCTTCAACCCGCCCTGATCGACGCGAAAGGCCCCCACGGCTTTACACTCCACTTTCATGCCCAGGTCGGAGGTGACAAGGCAGTCCCGGTGCTCGACTACCTGCAATCGGTCAAACAGGTCGAACTCCGCCCCATCCCGTTCCTGAACCAGTCGGGAAAAAAGGACGGGAGCAAGTCCTGAAGTGGGCCAGGCTTCCAGCCCGTTATTCCGCAACGCATCAGCACCAATTCGCCAGCACCGTCAACCAGTGGTTCCTGGCACCTGTACGGATTCGTACAATCTCAAATCTCAAATCTGAGATTTAAGCTTCAAGCATAGCGGCCAGTTCCTTGCCCGCGGCCGAAATCAGAAATTCACGACCTCGCCGCCTGCCGGGGTGAGCATCGCCCGAAGGGTTTCAGGTTCGATGCTGGCCGGCAGCGTGCGAACCGAGCCGTCGTACAAGCCCACCACGACGCCGCCAACGTCGTCCATTGAATCGACGTAAGCCATGACCTCGTCGATTGTCGGATCGTTGTTGCGGGTCCACGGCCGGGGTTCGCCCATCACCACAACGGCAATGGTGTTGGAGGTCCCGTCAGTGATGTCCGCGAAGGCGGACGGTTGCTTGTCATGGCGGACGCCGCAGATCTTCGTGCCTTCACCACCCGTTCCAAGGGTGGCAGGAATCGCCGAAGCGAGCTTTTTATTCGTCGCACTGTCCCATGGTTCGTCGAGGGCAGCAGTTTCGAAAAGGGCCTGCTGTTCGAGGTACGGCAGCACATGGACCCGCCAGCTGAGTCCGTTGGGGTCGGCAGCCACGGCCTGGGGGAATTGGCTATTGGCGTCGATGAAGTTGTGCAGCGAGAGCAGCACCTGCTTGACGTCGTTAATTTCCCGCACCGAAGTGCGTGCCGCCTCGATGCCTGGCATCACGTCGCGCTCGATCTTGCCGGCAAAGTCGGCAGGGGCTTTGATCGTAAGTGTTGCGCCGTTGGCGGCTTCACCAATCGACGAATGGCCGGCGATCTCCTGCATCAGAACGGCCGCGCCCTGCATCGCTGGGGGACCGCCGCCAGCCTGCTCGGCTCCCTGCTGAAAGAGACCTTTCAGCATTTCAGCCAGGCCGCGAATGGCCTTGGCCGATTCGGCTGTGCGGCCAGTAGCGATCAACTTCAGCAGTTCAGCCGAGTTGACGTCGAGTGCGACAGTCAGCGAGCTGAGTTCAGGCAATGCGTCGACCAGCGGCTGCATTTCGGGTGGAGCGGCCATGCTTGCAAAGCCCTGGACTTCTTCCAGCAGATCCCTGCTTTCCTCGAGATCGCAAGCCAGCCGCAGGATCGAGGCTGGCAGGGGCTTCCAGAGATCGAGCAGCCGGTCGGAGGCGACAGTCGCGTTGCGGTTTTTCAGGAACGCGTCCGTGCCCACGAGAAAAGATTTGCCGTCGGCAGGAAAAACGGCCGCCACGTTTCCCGGCCCATTTTCGGGCCGCCAGTAGTCCTCGCCTTCGACCACATCCTTTTCCGAATCGTCGACAACCGTCTCCCGAAACGACTCGAACGACCGCGCTTCGCTGGTGATGACTTCAATCATGAACTCCATGGGCAGGTCATCTCCGGGCTCCATGCCAAACTCGATGTCGGCCGTGCTCTCTGGCAAGCGGACGAAGATCCGGACTTTGTCGAACTTGTCCAGCTCCATTTCACCGAACTCGCCCATCCCGAGCGGTGTTCCGTTGACCAGATCCCGGGCCGTGAGAAACTTGCCCAGCGGGCTGGCGCGGAGGCGGGACAGGTCGATTTCGGCGGCGATCTGGGCCTGTTGGTCCTTGGGCAGGTTGCTCTGCGCGAGAACCGGACCAGGCCGGCACAATCCCAAGGTCAGGGCCAGACCGGAAAACAGGACTGACGGGAGAGCACGCGATCCGGAACCGGACAGGGCGAACATGGAACAGTCCTCGGAGTTGTTTGAGCGTCGCCAGAAGGGGGACCGCGGTCGCTGTCCGGGTAGCGGACATTCGTCGCAGTG
>JANOFL010000162.1:0-12179 GCA_031405895.1 Planctomycetota bacterium | reverse complement strand
CGGCGGCTGACGCTCATGTCCGGGTGATTGGAAAGAAGACGTTCGGGGCGTTCGCGTCGTTTCATTGAAAACGGAAAGGCTGTTGGAACAACTGCGGATAAAAAACGAAGAAGAGCAATTGGGACAATTGCTCTTCTTCGTTTTTTCTCCGCAGTTGTTCCAACAGCCTTGCCGTTTTCAATGAAACGACGCGATCGCGCCGAACGTCTTCTTTCCAATCACCGGGACTTGAGCGTCAGCCGCCGGATAGCCGGCAACGAGCAGCACAAAGGGACGTTCCTCGCGCGGGCGGCCGAGAATGGTGTTGAGGAATTTCATCGGGCTGGGGGTGTGGGTCAACGTCGCGAGGCCGGCGCTGTGCAGGGCCGTGATCAGGATACCCGTGGCGATCCCGGCCGATTCGGTTGCGTAGTAAGTCTTGGCCAGCGCGCCGTCTGGCTGCGGTTCGCTCGCACGGGCAAAGATCACAATCAGCCACGGAGCCATTTCAAGAAACGGCTTGTTCGAGTCGGTACCCAGCGGTGCAAGCGCATCGAGCCACGCTTGCGGTGCCCGTCCGCTGTAGAACTCGCGCTCTTCGATCTCGGCCGCTTCGCGAATCTGTTTCTTGATCGCCGGATCACCGACCACGCTGAAGTGCCAGGGCTGAAGATTGGCCCCGCTTGGTGCTGAGCCGGCGGCCAGCAGGCAGGTTTCGATCAGCCGCCGGTCGACCGGCTCGGTGGAAAAATCGCGGACCGTCCTGCGGCGACGGACGAGAGCCAGAAACTGGTCGGCCCGGGCCTGCATTTCGGCTTCGCCGTAACGGCGGTAACCGGAAAGGGGCTGGAAGCCTTTGGAGGTCGTCATCAATCTTTCCTGCTGGCCTTCGGAACGGATCACCCGGCTGGCTGGGGCTGGCGCTGGACTCCGCTCGCCGCGAACTGTTCCATTTGTTGCCACGCCTCGCGGAGCTGGCCCAGTTGGCTGGCCGTCAGCCGGCCCGAGCCATAGGCCACGGCATTGTAGACAGCCGCCAGTTGCCGCGCCGCCGTCGCCAGCCGCGAGTGATTTCCCGCCACTGCCTCGGCAAACTCGTGTGGCGTCGAGTCCTCCGGCCGGCCCGCGCCGAGTTCCCCTGCCAGTGTCTCCAGGGCCTCGAACGATTCGCGCGCCAGGTCGGCGGCAGGCAACTGCTGGTGCCGTCCATCGCGGAACGGATTGGAAAGGCTCAGGAAGCTCCGCTGCGCCAGAATTGCCGAAGTCGCTGCCCGTGCTCGTGATCCGGTGGCGGCCTGTTCCTTGGGTGCAAACAGCGATTCCCACCAGGCGCGCAGGTCGACCAGAAACCTGCGGATCTCCTCGCGGAACAGCCATCCAGCCACGGCCAGTGCCAGAAGGCCGCACAGGATAGCGATCCAGCGCGCCATGAAACCAGCCGCGCTCGACAGCCAGCCCGACCCCTGGCTGGCGGGAGACGGTTGAGCCTCGGGTGCTGCCTGTTCGGGACGACCGCCCGCGGCGTTTCCACGGTTTTTGGGCGGCTCGGGATGCGGGGAACCCGCGGCGTTGCTACCGTTCTCCCGGCGCGGCTCGCGATCTTTCTGACCTGAACCATCGTCGTCCTGTTTGTTCAACGGGTTTTCGTTTTCGGTTTGCTTGTCGCCTGGATCTGTCTTGTCGTCAGCCGCCTTTTGATCGCTGTTTCCTTTGCCGCCCTGCGGGCCGGCATTGTCTCCCGCCCCGGATTGCGGTGGTTGACCTTCGCTGGTGTCCGCGGCAGGACTGTTCTGACCCTGTTCGCGATTCCCGGATGCCGGCTTTTGTCCACCCGGATCGCTGTTCGAGCCAGCTTGACCGTCAGACGATGGAGAAGAATCTTGTTGCTGGTTATTCGACTGGCTGCTCCCTGACTGCTGTCCGCCCGGTTGATTGCCACCCGGTTGCGACCCACCCGGTTGCGACCCACCCGGTTGCCTTCCACCCGGTTTGTTGCCACCCGGTTGCGATCCTCCAGATTGATTGCCACCCGGTTGATTGCCGCCAGGAGGCTGACTGCCAGCGGGTTGTCCAGCACCTGACTCGTCAGGTTTTCCCGCGCGATGGGGTGCGTTGTCCGGCGGATTTGAGCCCGCGGGTTGGCCTTCTGTTTTTTCGTTGGTCGTCGAGCGGGCGTCGGCCCCCTGGTTCACCCCATCCTTGCCAAAGGCCATGCTCGACGGATCGCGGCTGCGACTGGTCAGCCAGGCCGCGGCCGATTCCAGCCGGCCACTGAGGTTGGGCTTGGGCACCAGAAACGTGATCATGGCAACGAGCGCGGCAAGCGTCAGGCCCACGGTCATCCAGCGTCGCGCCAGTCCGGGCGGCAATTCAAGTTGCCGTCCGAGCAGGTAGCGCTCCAGTCCGAGCAAGCTGGTCAGCGTCAACAGCGCGATGGTCGAGCCGAGAAAGACTCCAAACAGCAACGCGACCCAGCCATATCCCCACTCGGCGTCGCGGATCACGAACAGCTGGCCAAACCCGAATACCAGCAGCGCCGCTCCGGCGAATCCCATCGTCCAGAGCCCTGGCGTGTTGCGGCCCCTGCGCAGACCCAGTAGCGAAAGAAACAGGTTTCCTGCCCTTGCGTCGCTCGCAGTGTATTTCGACTCTTCGCCTTGACTGTCTTTTTCGTGCTCATGCTCGTGCTCGTGCTCCTGTTCCTGTTCCCTATCCCGCTTCTCCTCGGCCCCTGCCTTCCCCCACCCCAGCTTCCGTTTCGCCAATTCCATCAACCCGACCGCCGAAGCATCGCGGCTGCGGTCGATCACTGTGCAATCCCATGTCAGCCGGTCGGCGGCCCAGAGCACGAACAGCACGAACGCGACCAGCATCGGCAGCCAGAGAAAACCGCCCTGGATCAGCGTTGCGGCGACGAAGATCGTGGCCCCGGCCAGCGGCACCGCGAAGATCCAGGACCGCTCGCGACCTGATTCGATCGAAATCCGGCTGACCAGCACGGCCGCGGCCGAGAACAGTCCAAAAATCCAGCAGAGCCGTCCGTTGTGCGGCCCGCGGTAGAAGATTTCGATCAGAAACCAGACGATGCTGCCGACCATCAGGCCGATCAGCGCCGGGCCGACGACCTGCAGCAGCTGGTTGATGACCGGATTGAGCGCGGGCCGGTTCATGGAGATGGAGCGGACGGGCGGTCGCGGCTGATTCAAGACCCTCAACGGTTCCGGCCAATCTTTAGTACTATTCGTACCATTTGCTTCCCGTTCCACGGCTCCGCCGTGGAACGCGCTGTCTTCGAGGCTCCGCCTCGTCAGGCCAACCCGTGCCAAGCAGTGCTCACAGCTCGGTGACCTTGACCGTCGCCTTGCGGATCGTGACCGGTTTTCGCGGCCGGTCGGAACCATCAGTTTCCACCACGCCGATTTTCTTCACAACCTCCAGGCTGGCTGCATCGGCTGTGTTCCCAAAGGCCGTGTAGTTCCGGTCGAGGTGCTTGTGGGCATCGAGGCAGACGTAAAACTGGCTGCCGGCCGAGTTGGGGCTGCTGCTGCGAGCCATGGAGAGCACGCCCGCGACGTGGGGCTTGGCGTTGAACTCGGCATCGATGTTGTAGCCGGGTCCGCCCGTTCCCGTACCACTTGGACATCCCCCCTGGATCATGAAGCCCTTGATGATCCGGTGGAACACCAGGTTGTCATAGAACCCGCAACGGGCCAGGCCGATCATGTTCAGGCAATGGCCGGGGGCGACTTCCGGTGCCAAGTCCAGCCGGATCAGCCCTTCGCTTGTGTCCAGCTCGACCGTGTATTTCGCGGTCTCGAAATCTACATCTTCGGTGGCCTTGTCGACCTCTTTGCGGTAGTCCATACGTCTGTGTGCTCCAACAGTTCTTGTGAGTGGTTTTCCGGCTTGAATGATACCAAGCCGGCAGTCTCATGTAGCGGCAGGGCGTAAGCCCTCCGGCGGCGCAGGAGTTGGCGTGACGACACGAAGATCCCCTGTGTGTCGCCACGATTCCGGACAAAGCCGCGCTGGAAGCCCATTTCGTGGCGCGATCATCGGCACTGAATCACTGAGCTTTTTGGCGCGCGGCCGGAGGGCTTGCGCCCTGCCGCTAAAAAGACAAAAGGCCTACTGGTTTTCCAGCGCCGCCCGTTTCTCTTCGAGGCTTCTTCGTTCGGCAGTCAAGCCGCTGATCCGGCCGCGCAAGTCGGCAATCGTCTGCTCGCCCGCCAGAATCCGGTCGGCGAGCAGCTTGCCCAGTTCGGATTCCGTTCCCGCCGCATCCAGCTGGCTGGTCAGCCGGGCCTGTTCCTTGATTTGGGCTTGCAGCGCGGACTCGAGCGAGTTGCCGTCGGTCAAGAGCCGGCTGATCGATTTGGAAAGACTGTTAAATTCCACCACAGGGGCCTTGAGCGATTCATCCAGCTTCAGCTTTTCTCCCGATGCGACCCAAAGCCCGGCCACGCCGGAAACCGTCGCCCCGGAAACCTCTTCCTGAACGAGTGCAATCTCCTGCTCTTTCGAACTGCCCGCGGCCAGTTCGACTTCACCCACCAGCGTGCCACCTACCTGTTTCAGGCCTTCGCCGGTGCATGACCAGCCTTCCAAGCCGTCAATTTCGAGGTCGAGAACGCAACTATCCTTGCTGACGTTTCGCAGCGACATGCGCACTTTACGCGTGATTCTTTTTGTCACCCTGATTTTTTTGTCTTCACGTTTCGCGGAAACCAGTTCGGCGGCCTGGTCCATCGCGCGGCCATTCACAATCAGGTCGACGTTGCGGCCAAACTCCAGCACCAGCGGCTGGCCGGACGCGGGACGCCGCAGAACGCAATCGCCCGAAAACACTCCATCCCTAAATACGGCCACCGGTCCGGCAATTAGCTGGGCCGTTTCAATCGCCGGCAACTCATAGGCCCGGGTCGGCCGCAACGTGGTGGCCGACTCAAAGTCCGTCAGGCTCATTGCAAGAATCGTTTTTTCGCGGGCGTCACTTTCGGCCCTGAAAACGGGAACCATCGACGAATGGCCAGCGGCGATGGAAACAGGCTCTTTGACGGCGAGGATTATGGTCTGCGAAGTAATTGCAGTCTGGGCACCCTCATGGAAGGCAGTGTCGATGTCCAGAACTTCCTGAGTGTTTGACACAATCAGCGACAAATCGGGGACGAACCCCGGCACGTAAGCATCATTGTCAATTGTCCTTCGAATCAGGTCGTTCAGTGGGGTGAAGTCGTCTTCGGAGATTCCACCACTACCGGCCGCACCACCCATTCCTCCTCCCCCAAACCCGCCGCCTCCCACGCCACCAGAGTTTTGTTTCGACTCGGGCATTGCGAGTCCGGATCTCGCTGACCCGCTCAGCAGCATAGCCGTGTCTTTGGGAATCTCGAACACACTGATCCCGAGGTCCGGCCGTCGGGCGGTCACCGGCTCGAACACGGAGGCGCTGAACAGGAACGGCCGGCCGCTGCGGAGTTCCAGCTGAACGTCGTTCCAGTCGGCACCCGTGTCGTTGTCGATATGGGCCCAACCCTGAAGTGATCCCTTGCCCTCGTCGATCGCCAGCCGCCAGCTCATTTTCCAGACCGGTGTGTCGACGATGTAGCGGAAGCGGACCTCACGCTCGCCCTCGCCGGCGAACTCGATCTCGATCTCGTTGACCGCGGAGGTGTCGTCACGAGCCAGGCCGGTCAGCCCGCTGGACAGTTGGTCGGCGACAGCGGGATCGACAAACTTCAGCCCATCCAGTTCGCTGACGGGGCGGGACTGAATGCCGTTGTCCGCAACGATGACAAGGGTCTCGATGGTCTCATCGCCTTTGGTCCGGTACTCGACGCCGAGAATCCGGCCGGTTACCGCGTTGGACTCAGTGCCAAAGCTGACCAGCTGGCCGCGTTGCGACTGGAGGAACTGGGCGAGCGTCAACGGATCGCGAATCAAGTCAGCGTCTTTGTCGAGCTGGTCGCGGCTGGTTCGGTAGCGCACGCCGCTGACCCGTCCGCCCGAACTGTCCGAGAACGCGAGGCTTTTCAGCAAATCGTTGGTCCTGGCGACCGGGACGGGGAGCGTCAGGGATGAAGTACCCGAGACTCTCGCGGCATGGGTGAACTGGCCAGCCCCGGAGTTGAACAGCACGATTGACCGCACTGGAGCAGAATCAACAGGCTCTGGCGGTTGCTGCAGGGCGGACGCGGCTTCGCCCGATTGCATGCTGAAAGCCAGAATCAGGGCGGCAAGGATTCGTCGTGGAGCGCTGGTCAAAGCAATGGGCATGGCTTCAAGTTCCCTGAATTCAGACCGGGTGCCTGCCCCACGCGGTTCATCGGGTTATGATAGTCGCGGGGCGCGACAAAACCAGAGAGTCGACGATGCGGAAGCTGCTTCCCGGCGAGCGGCAGGGCGTCAGCCCTCCGTGTGTCCACACAATCTTTTTCCTGACCGCGGTCGTTCTCTCCGCCGCTGATTCAGAGTCTTCCGCCCAGTCCACCAGCGTGGACCTGCCCCTTGCAAGCCATTCGTGGTCAGGTGAATTTTCCGCCTCGACCACGATCATCGCCGCCGAACGGGTCCCGGTCGTCCTTTCGGCCGCCATGCAGCAAATGGAGGCTGTTCTCGCCGTCCCCCAACCGGAAATCGACGAGCGGCCAATCAAGGCCAGCGAGCTGCTCGTCCGGTTGCGGGAGTTGAGGCTGCCGGTCGCGCTGGACCAGTCTGCAATTTTCGATACTCTCGACGAGTCAACCGACATCTGCCTCCCCATGGCGGAATCACGTCTCATCGACCGCCTGGACGCCGGGCTGGGCGAGTTCAACGCCTGCCTCCAGCTGTTCCCCACTCATGCCAGGATCATTTCCAAAGACGTTCAGGATGATCCGGAGTACTTCATCACCCTGACGTATGACGTGTCCGGAATCAGTGCCGGCCCGGATGCCATGCAGCTAATCGGTCTTGTGCAGCAAACCGTCGACAACGATGCATGGTCCTCAATCGGCAATGGTGACCAGATGCTGATTCCCTATCGCATGGGCCGGCGGCAACTGTTAACCATTTCCGCCCCGTGGACCAGCCATTTGAAGGTCAGAAACCTATTCAGCCAGTTGACCTCCATTAGCGGCTATCCAGCAGGCCGCGCAGATACAGCGGGAATGTCGGGCAACCGAAGGTCGCAGGACTTTGCCGGCATCAGCACGGCAGTGGCCTTGCCCGAATCGCGGGGAACGCAGACGCGGATCGAACGGTTCGCGCCCATTTCGCCCGAGGACGTACGTGGCGGTGGCGGATTTAGCGGTAGCGGATTGGGCGGTGGAGCGTTTTCGGTGCGCTGAAGGAGGTCGGCGGAGTTCGCAGCCGAGGGGGTCGGGCGAGCGGCAGGTGAGAGTTTTCCTGTGAGCCGAACGCGCTAGCGTCGGGTGGCACGCATCGTGAAGAAACCGCATCGTGAAGAACCCGAGGCTAGCGCCAACGGCTCACAAAACCGGGCACTTCTCGCCTGCCGGTCGCCTTACGGCACGAAGGACTGGTCGGCTGTGATGCTGGCGCAGAAGGCCGCGAGGAGGTTGGCGGCGTGTTCAAGGTCGTCGAGGGAGACCGTTTCCACGCCGCTGTGCATATAGCGGTTGGGGATGGCGACGATGCCGGTCGCCACGCCGCTACGTGAAATCTGCAGCACATTGCTGTCGTTGGATGCCGCCCGGCCGAGTGCGGCGAGCTGGACCGGAATGTCTTTTTCTGCCGCCAGTTCAAAAAGCCGGTCAGCGATGCGCGGGTTGACATTGGGACCGCGCTGGATCACGGGACCGCCACCGAGCTTGATCTGCCCCTGCTGCTTGCGGTCGGAATCGGGAAAGTCGGTGGCATGGGTCACGTCGACGGCGATCCCGATCTGCGGGGCAAGGTGATAGGCCGCCGTTTGCGCGCCGCGGAGGCCGATTTCTTCCTGAACCGTCGAGACGGCCCAAATCGCAGCGGTGGGCGTCAACAGCGCGGACCGGCGGAGGGCTTCCATCACGACCCAGACACCGCAGCGGTTGTCGAGCGCCGGGCCAGCCAGCAGGGAGTTGGCCAGCTCGCGCGATTGCAAAGGCAGCGTCACGCTGTCGCCCACGCGGACACGACTGGCGGCTTCGTCGCGCGAACGGGAGCCAATATCGATCCACATCGATTTCAGGCTGGCAACCTGTTTGCGTTCGTTTTCGTCGAGCAGATGGATCGGCTTGCGCCCGATCACGCCGGGAACCGGTCCGCCCGCGGTCCAGACATCCACGGCCTGGCCGACCAGCTGTTGCGGGTCCCAGCCGCCGACGGTCTGGAAGAACAGAAAGCCTGCATCGTCGATCCACGAGACCAGCAATCCGATCTGGTCGCAATGCCCGGCCAGCATGATCCGGACTTTTCCTTCGGGGTTGATGCCCGCGAAGACGTTGCCGTGGACATCGGTTTCAACCGGCTGGGCGAAGCCGGAAGCGTACTCGCGGACGACGGCCTGGACGGGCTGCTCGTAGCCGGAGACACCAGGGCTGGTCAGGAGCTGGTCGAGAAACTGGCGGGGGTCGGCGTCCATGCGGAGTTTGAGGCGTTGCGGTGGACCGGAGGGTTAAAGACCAGACTGACGCGATTGACCCGGTTGACCTGATTGACCTGGAGAGCAAGTCGTCAAGCGATTGGGGGCTGATGCAGTGTACTGCGATGGACACGGAGGGCTGACGCCCTGCCGCTCGCCGGAGCGATTGCGGTCAGGGACTGCACCCACTACGACGCGCGCGATGCAACTGGGGCGGCCAGTGGCGTGCCGGGCGCGGGCTGTTCTTTCAACCACTGGATGGCGCGTTGCAGGGGCCGATCGATCAGCGGCAGTTGCAGGGTGTCTTCGGATGGCTGTTCGCCGGCGTCCGCGGCGGGGTCTCCGGCCGGTCCCGCTCGCAGACCTGCCTCGTCGCCAATCAAGCCCGAGATTTCACGCAACTGCCGCTGCCGGAAGAGGGCGAGGACCTCTTCTTCCGTCATCTCGATGCCAAATCCGGGGCTCGGTGGCACGCCCCAGATGCCCGTCGCTTCGGCGGTCGGATCGTGTTTGTCAATGCACCGTCCGCTGGGCGGCCAGTAGTTGGCCGTGGTCAGCTTCACGGCGCTCCGGTCGCGTTGAAGATTGTAGACGTTCTGGACAGTGCCTTTGCCGTAGGACCGTTCGCCAATAATCACGGCCCGGCCATGGTCCTGCAGGCAAGCCGCCACGATCTCGCTGGCGCTGGCCGAGTTGCGGTTGACGAGGACGGCGACCGGCATGTCGGCCGGGGTGAGCATACCGGCCTGGGCGACATGTCGGCTGACCAGTTTGCGGTCCCGCCCGCGAGTCTCGACAATGGTCTTGCCGTCGTCGAGAAACATGTCGCAGATGTCGACCGCAGCGCTCAGCGGGCCGCCCGAATTCTGGCGCAGGTCGATGACCAGGCCGTCAATCGAACCGGCAATCACAGTCAGGGCAGTGCGGAACTCGTCCACCGTCCGGATTCCAAACTGGTCGATTCGCAGGTAGCCCAGCCGGGGGTACTCGGCGAGCACATAATTCCGGGTTCCGTCGGGGTTGGTCGTGTCGCCGAAGACGGATGAAACCGGGATGTCTTCGCGCAAGAGGCTCAGTTCAGCCGTCTCGCCCGAAGTCTTGCGAATGTCAAGGCGAACGCTGGTGCCGACCTGACCCCGCATCTGCTCGATGCAGTCCGGGCGGGTGCGGCCGTGAGTGCTCTCGCCGTCGATGGCCGTAATCAGGTCGCGGGCGCGAAGACCGGCACGAAACGCCGGCGTATCCGGCATTGGAACCGTCACCATCAGGTAACCCGATTCCGGGTCGGCCTCGACGTACATGCCGACGCCGCCGAACTCCTGCTCGATGTTTTCATCGAACATCCGCAGCTCGCGGTCGGCAAGATAGACACTGTGCTCATCAAGGTCGCTGAGCATGCCGTTAATCGCGTCGTCGAACAGCTCGTCACGGCCAGGTTTCTGAAGGTGCTCCCGGTCGACCAGTTCGACAATCTCGGCGAACAGGTTGGCGTACCGGTTTCGCGCGGCGGCAAAGTAACAGGTCAGCGAGACAATCGCCGCGAGGGCGAGAATGACGAGGTTTTTGAGCGGCATGGGATTGCGGGCGGCGGAACCGGAGAATCAGGTGTCAATCTAGCCGATGCGGGGCGTGGCTCCAAAGGCGGAATTGGGTGGGAGAGGCTGGCAAGGCGGCGGAAAGAGGAGGCGGAACCTCTGGTCAGTGCGTGACAAGGCGGGAGCCTTGTCACGAGTAGAGGGCTTGGTCACCAGGGGTGCGCGCAAAAAAAAGCCCTGGCTGGACCGGCGGGCGGTCCAGCCAGGGCTGGCGGGTCAAGGAGGGCCCTGCGTCCAGTCTCGCAAGCCGGCGGCATGGCCGCATGGCAGCAGCCCGTGGCATGGAACCGGCTCAATCGATTACCTGGCGCGGGCAGCTCCTGACGCCTTGATCGGTCCTCAGCGTTCAGCGACACGCATCTGGCCAAAGAACGGTTCGCGATCCCGCAGGATGTAGAACCGGAACTCTTTGCGGTTGCGGATTTCGTCCTGGTTGAGGATGTAGTCGAGATTGTCAACGGTTTCTGTTTTCCAGCCGTGCATGGCGACGAGTATGTCGCCAGGGCGGATGCCTTCGGCCGCAGCCGGACTGTTGGCGCGAACTTCCAGGACCTGCAGCCCACGTTGGTAGTCGGAATGACGGCCAGCCATCATCGCATCGTTCGCAATCGCGAGCCGAAGGCCAATCGTCTGCCAGGAGAGTCCATCCACAGTGGCAACCGCAGTCGACGCACCCGACCGGGGTGACGCAAGATCGAGCCGGACTTCGGCCAGGGCAGTCTGGCCTGAGCGGCGGACGCGCAGGGCCAGTGCCTCGCCCGGCTTGCGCTCGAGCAGCGAGCGGTAAAAGTCCGCGGCGCGCAGGATTTCGGTTTGGGCCGAAGTTGCAATCACGTCGCCGGCCAGCAACCCCGCCGTCGCCGCGGGCGAACCCGCATCGACATGGCGCACGACAGCCACCGGGCCGGTGCTTTCGTAACGGGTTTCGACCTCCAGTCCATGCGCGACGGCCTGCCGCGTGTGCTGGTCGATCAACCGGCCGGCCACGTCGATCGCCCGGTCAACCGGAATTGCGAAGGCAATCCCCTGGGCTCCCACCCGGACAGCCACATTGACGCCAATCATTTCGCCGTCGAGATTCAGCAGCGGGCCACCGCTGTTGCCGGGATTGATCGGGGCGTCGGTCTGGATCAGGTGTTCGTAAATCTGGTGGTCGTTGACCTGCACCGTCCGGTCGAGGTGGCTGATGATGCCAGTGGTGACCGTATGTTCGTAGCCGTAGGCGTTGCCCACCGCGGCGACGGTTTCGGCCAGCATCAGGTCGGACGAGCGCCCCAGCCTGATTTCGGGAAGGGGCTGGCGCAGGCTGATCTTGATCAAGGCCAGGTCTGTGACGGGATCATGGGCGATCAGTGTGGCCCAGCATTGCTGGTTGTCACGGGTCGAGACCTGAATGTTCTCGACATCCTGAACGACATGGTAGTTGGTGAGGACATAGCCGCGCGAGTCGATCACGACTCCGGTACCCATTCCGTTGACGTGGCGGGACTCTTCGGTGCCGGCCGGAACCAGTGGTTCTGCGGCGGGCTTTCGGCCACGCAGATTGACAACCGAATCGCGGCACCCCGCAACGGCTTCGACGAGCGGCGTGCGACGACTGCTGGCGGGCTGGTCGGCGAAGGCCGGCGACAGGCCGAAGAGGGCCAACAGGCCCGCCGCAACCATCCGTTTTCCCCGTTCCAGCAGCGGCATGATGGCGTTTTAGACCAGACTCGGCTTCGATTTATCCGCCTGACTGCTTGACAGCAGGCGGCAACCCCTTTGCAGTGGGTTTCATCGGAACAAGCCGTGCAAGCGGCCCCAAAACTGGCGCGACGCCGGGAGAGGTTGACCATTCTGACAGCAGCCGTCAGGACTGGTTGAGTTCGCCTGGCTTGCCAGGATTGCCTGCGCGGAGAAGACGCGGGGCGTCGGCTAAGGGGTGCTGGCGTCGAAAGCAGCAGGCAAATTCCATGTGCCGTCAGCGAAGGAATGAAAACCGGCGCGGACGGCACATGTAATGTGCCAGTTAGGCAGGCGGAAGGAAAACATCTGCCCGTAAC
>JANOFL010000351.1:0-6310 GCA_031405895.1 Planctomycetota bacterium | reverse complement strand
GGCACAAAATCGATGTATTGCAGCATGGGGTACTTTGTCTTTCTCGCGCTGGATTCAATCCCGGCCGGCCGGTCCATAAATGCCGGCTGATCGCAAGTACAGCTCCACAGCGCGCGGCACAAGGTAGCGGATCGACCGCCCCAGCCGGCTCCGTTCGCGGACTTGCGTACTGCTGATCGCTACCAGCAGGGATTCGACCTGTGCGGCGGCGATTTCCTTCATCCGGGCCGGGTCGCACCACTGGGCGAGCAGCTCCAGACTGGCTCCACTTCCGGGCCGGGTGTAGACCAGCGGAGTGGCCAGCCGGCAGATTTCACCCGGATCGCGCCAGGCACCGAGTTCGGCCAGCGAGTCCCCGCCGATGATCAGAAACAGCTCGTCACCAGGCTGCTGATCGCGGATTGCGCGGAGGGTCTCCACGGTGTAACTGGTCCCCCCGCGGTCGGTTTCCTGCGGCGACACGCGGAAGGCCTCATGCCCGGCAATGGCCAGTTCAAGCATTTCGCGCCGCTGCCGTGGCGTCGCAATGGCACCCGACGGCTTGTGGGGCGCGGTCGCGGATGGCACGAACCAGACCTGTTCCAGCCGCGCCTGCTCGCGACACTGTTCGGCGATGATCAGATGCCCGAGATGGACCGGATCGAACGAGCCACCAAAGATGCCAATCCGCATGTTGCCGTCCGGTCCTCACGCTTGTCTCAATGGCAGGGAACCACTGGCCTGATGAAAATGTCCGGTTGC
The DNA here is from genome assembly GCA_031405895.1 of Planctomycetota bacterium. Taxonomy (GTDB): domain Bacteria; phylum Planctomycetota; class Planctomycetia; order Pirellulales; family Pirellulaceae; genus BJ22. The sequence continues at coordinate 5,569 of JANOFL010000351.1, read as the reverse complement.
TTGAGCCTGAGGCGCTAGCCGATTCCCTTAAACAACCATTGATGGAGCAGTTGTCGTTATCGGCTAGCGCCTCAGGCTCAATTTTTCTTCAGGCCAGGAAACCACCGTTCCCGCGGCGCAGGAGTTTGTACCAGAACCGCCTGGTGAATCACAGAATGCGTTTGCCCGGGTCGATCCGGCCTGGTGGAACAGGGCCCCACCCTCCACCGCCCGGCGTTTCGATCGTTAACCGGTCGCCGGGCTGGACTTCGACCGCCACCCGAAAGGGCAGCGTTTCCATCCGGCCATCGCCGCGGATCAGCCGGTTCACGCCGGATTGGCCCGGCTCACCCTCCGCCATTCCATAGGGCCGGGTTGTCCGGCGGCCGGTCAAAAGGGAAACGGTCAACGGCTGGAGGAATTCCATGGTCCGGACCATTCCGTCCCCCCCGCGGTGATGCCCGTCGCCGCCACTGCCCCGCCGGATCGCGCATTCCAGCAGCCGGACCGGATAGCGGGTTTCCAGCACCTCGGGGTCGGTCAGCCGGGTATTGGACATGTGCGAATGGACCGCGTCGGCACCCGGGCCGGCAGGGGTCGCGCCAGTTCCACCACCCAGCGTCTCGTAGTAGCCGAACCCGGCCCCGCCCATCAGCCAGTTGTTCATCGTTCCCTGGCTGGCCGCGGCGAGTCCAAGCGCCCCGAGCAGCACGTCCACCACCCGCTGGCTGGTCTCTACATTGCCGCCGACGATCGCCGGGCAATGGTCGGCATCAGGACCAGGCAATGGATTCAACAGACAGTCCTCCGGCAACACTATCTCCACCGGCTCCAGCAGCCCGTCGTTGAGCGGAATGTCTTCGTCCAGCAGGCAGCGGACGACGTACATCACGGCGGCCGACACGATGCCCCGATTGGCATTCAGATTGTCCGGCTGAACCGGGTCGGTGCCGGTGAAATCAATCCGCAGCCGTTTGGCCCGTTTCCCGATCGTGACCTGGATTCGCGCGCCACTGTCGAGCTGGTCGGCAAACGCATAATCTCCGTCCGGAATCTGCTCCAGCCGCCGTTCGACCAGCCGACCGGCCGCCGCCCTGACTTCGGCCATCATCCACTGGACGGTGTCCAGCGAGGATTCCCTGGCCAACCGCCGCAGTTCGCGCACCCCGATCTGGTTGGCGGCGATCTGCGCACGCAGGTCGGCGAGGTTGTCGGCCGGATTGCGGGAGGGCCAGCGGTTTTCCTGCAACAGGCGCTCGATCCGGTCCAGCCGCTCTTGCCCGGCCTCGACCGCCAGCACGTTGTCCAGCAGAACCCCTTCATCGGCAAGGCAGGTCGCATCGGGCGGCATCGACCCCGGCGTCCGGCCGCCTATTTCGGCGTGGTGTCCGCGGCTGGCGACCCAGAAGTCAGGTCGACTTCCGCAATCAAACCCGGCTTCCGGTTGCCCTGTTGAAACGACGAATTCTTTTGAGCCTGAGGCGCTAGCCGATTCCCTGGGGTGTGAGGTTATGGCTGAGTTGGCGTTATCGGCTAGCGCCTCAGGCTCACTTTTGGACACGCCAGCCTCCGGCGGGGCAAACACCGGCGTCACAACGGTGACGTCGGGCAGGTGTGAGCCGCCGCGATAAGGGTGGTTGGTGACGATCACATCGCCGGCGCGGAGGTGCGGGTTGGCGGCCATCACGGCCCGGACAGTTTCGCCCATCGATCCCAGATGCACGGGAATGTGCGGCGCATTGACCACCAGCTCGCCTGCCGCCGAAAAAACCGCACAGGAAAAATCGAGCCGGTCGCGAATGTTGACGCTGATCGCCGTGCGCTGCAGCGTGGTCCCCATCTGCCGCGCGATTGCGACAAACTGCTGGTTGAAGATTTCGAGTTGCACCGGATCAGCTGATCCGTGACGAACGGGTGAGCTCTGGCCGGCTTCTCCGGCGGACGTCGCTCCAGATTTGCCTTCTCGCTTCAGCAACAGCTGCCGGTCGGGCAACAGCCGCAACTGCCAGCCTGGTTCAACTACCACCGTCGTCGTGTCGCTGGCCACCAGCAACGGGCCGGCAAATTCGTTGCCGGACTTCAATCCGGCCCAGTCGTGTACGTCGACGGTCACCGGACGCATTTGTCCCGCATGGTCGCGGATCCAGAGCTGCCCGTGGCCGGGTGCCGCGCCGGAGAACGGGGAAACGGATTCCCGGCCTGGATGCAACGAACCGGACGCCAGTTTTCCGCCAGATTCGTCCGCGCCGCCGGGTGGCAGGACTGCCTCTGCGCGGACCGCCACGACTTCGACCGGCCGGTCCTGGACATAGCCGTAGAGTTGCCGGTGCGCATCGGTGAACGACTTTTCCCAATCCTGATCATCAGGGGAATCCACAGTGATCGACGTTTCAGTACCGGCATAACGCAGGTCGAGCCGCTTCTTCATCGCGACCGACTGACCGCGTTCCAGGCCGTCATCAGCGAGCTTGGCAAAGGCGTCGCCGCACACCGCCGCGAACAGCTGATTGAGTTCGGGCTGAACGTCCGGCAACGGCCGCAGCACAGGCCTGGTCGCATGCGCCGATCGTTCCGACTGGCTGATCCCAACCGCGCTCAACATGCTGCAAAGTGGATGGACGAGGACCTGCTGGAGGCCGAGCCGGTCGGCGACGGCCGTCGCGTGCTGAGGACCAGCTCCGCCGAAGGCCACGAGGACATGTTCGCGCGGGTCGAAGCCCTTGCGGACGCTGACGTTGCCAATCGCGAGGGCCATCGACTGGTTGGCGATATCCAGCAGCCCGCCGGCGATCGACTCGGCCGGTTCGGGCTGGCCGGTGGCTTGCCGCACGTCGCCACACAAGGCATCGAGCCGGCGCTGCGCCGCGTCGCGATCCAGCCGGAAAGGAAACTGGCTGGCGCTGATCCGGCCCAGCAACAGGTTCAGGTCGGTGAGGGTCAACGGTCCGCCGGCTCCATAACAGGCTGGGCCTGGGTCCGCACCGGCGCTTTCTGGTCCGACCCGCAACCGGACACCGTCGAAACGGCAGATCGAGCCGCCGCCCGCCGCAACCGTCTCAATGGCCATCACCGGCGTGACGATCCGGACGTTGGCCTTGCGCGTTTCATACTCGCGTTCGAAGGTGCCGCCAAAACGCGCGACATCGGTACTCGTGCCACCCATGTCAAAGCCAATCGACTGGCGGAAACCTGCCGCTTCCGCCGCGCGGGCAAAGCCGACCACGCCACCTGCCGGTCCCGACAGCACACTGTCCTTGCCCGTAAACCGCTTGCGCCCAACCAGCGTGCCGCCGCTGGTCATCAGGTGCAGCCGGCTCTCCGGTCCCAGTCGGGCGAGGACCTCGTCACACCAGGTCCGGATAACTGGATTGAGGTATGCATCGAGCACAGTCGTTTCACCGCGCGGGACCATCCGGATCTGCGGCGCGACGGTGCCCGACAGGCTGATCTCTGCAAAGCCCAGTTCCTGCGCCACGTCGCCGACGAGCCGTTCGTGGCGCGTGTGGCGGAATCCGTGCAACAGGCAAACCGCGAGCGAGCCGATGCCCGTCGCCCGCAGTTCCTCCAGCCGCGACACGACCTCTCCGCGGTCAAGCGGCCGAAGCACCGTGCCATCCGCAGCCAACCGTTCATCCAGCCCGACCACCCGCTCGAACAGCGGCTCGGGCCGGACAACGTGCAAGTCGAACAGCCTGGGCCGGTCCTGCGTTCCGATCCGGAGCAGATCCTCAAAGCCCCGCGTCGTCACCAGCGCCGTACGGGCCCCGGTCCGGGCAAGCAGGGCGTTGGTGCCCCGGGTCGTACCGAGAAAAAGCTCGATCCGCGGCAGGGAATTGTCCAGCCGCAAGTTCAGTCGCTTCCGGATCGCGAAGATGGCGGCCGGCTCAGGGCTCAGCAGCTCCCAACCAGCTGACAGAATCGATGCCGATTCTCCCACTGGTCCGTCCAGCCGAAGCGTTCCACTCGAACCGTGGAAACTGACAACCTTCGCATCGACGGAAGAGGTGCCTTCCCTGTTCCACAGCCGGAACCGGTACCCCGACCAGAGCCCGTCGGTCGTTCCGGCCAGCTCCGGGAGCCTGAACTCGTCTGCCCCAGCGATTTCGAGGCGGGTTCCCCGCGTCACACCGCTGCTGAGGACTTTGCCCCAGCTCATCCCTCCATCCGGGTCGCGCGCCAGCCAGTCCGTAAACGTGCCCCCGGCATCAATCCAGAATCGCCACATTTCCGATACCTGCGCCGGTTGTGCGGGCGAAATCTCGTATCGACCAACGTTTCGAAGCTGGCCGGAGCCTCCCTTTCGCCGCGCACCACCCGGTCAGGCGGTCTCCGGGGACTTGGGCTGGGTGCAATCATGACAGTTCTTCCGGTTCTGTCGAAGGCTCCTGTTTCCTGCCCGGGCGGAACTTTCCTGGAATCGGAGAGGATTCTCCAGATTCTCTCCGCCACCGAGGACGAATCCGGACTAGCTTTTCATTGCGACGCCTCCGTTTCGACTGCGAGTTCCGATTCCTTTCCCGCCCGGTTTGCCGTCCCTGCCCTTGCCATTGGAGCCGATCATGCGCCTGAGCCGTTGCCTCAAAATTCGTCGATCAGTTTTCGCGCCCTTCGCGGCTGCAATCGCGTTCCTGATGCCCGCCGTTACCGAGGCTCAGGGTGGACCGGGTGAAGACCCGGTGGTCAAAATCGAGGAGGACTGGATCGCGATGGTCAGCGAAAGCGACGCCGAGGTCAGCGCGCCCCAGATGGCGACCACGTTTGTTCCGGACGCAGCGGTCCCGGACCAGCAGTTCTCACTGTTGCTGAACCAGCATCAGTCGCCCGAACCCGAAGGTGGCGGCATGCAGGTTGTCTGGAATGAAGGGGAAGCCACTCCTTACCTTTCGGTACCCTCACCCCGGCCCTCCCACTCGTGTGGGAGAGGGCCCGCGCGCCCTCACCCTGGCCCTCTCCCACTCGTGTGGGAGAGGGAGAAGAAAATGTGCGACTTTCGCGGGCGAAGCGTGCACCTCCCCTCGCCCACCTTGCGGGAGAGGGGCCGGGGGTGAGGGCATCTCGCTACCACTTTTTGAGAAATTACATGAGGGTCGACAGCGGGATCACGCTGTGATCTTCTGCGCCTCGCGGAGGCTCACGCGCCTCCCTGAGGAGGACCGTGACGCGCTGGACCCCGAATGCATCGATGACCCGAAGGGAGGAGTTCGTGATGAAGCGACTCGTCCGGAACAAGAAGCTCTTTGCCTTCCTGCGGCTGCATCGGTGCGAGCCCTTCGACGATGCCTTCCAGGAGGAGCTGGAGGGTATGGTCCGCACGACCCGCGCAGGCAGTGAGCCGCCGCCGCCTGCACTCCTGTGCATGGTCGTGCTTTTGCAGGCGTATACCGGAGTGTCCGACGCCGAGGCGGTCGAGCTGACGGTGATGGACGCGCGCTGGCAGCTCGTTCTCGACTGCATGAAGGCGGAGTCTCCGGTGATCTCCTAGCGCGGCCGATGGCCGCAACCAAAATATGTGGTGAGGTGGCGTACGATGTCGGCGTGCCGAGCTTGAAGGCACGGCGTCACTCCTCGGACGATGTTGTTGAACGCAAGC